>DATAUO010000121.1:0-2672 GCA_036268215.1 Steroidobacteraceae bacterium | reverse complement strand
CGGTCGGGCCCCACACCTCGCCGGTCTCCTCGTCGCGCACGTATAGCACCTCTCCCGGACGGTCCGTGACCGGATCGTTCGACCACGGGGTGAGCTGATGCTCCCGGCTGTTGAGCGACCAGGTGAATCCGCCGCCGTCGGCCGCCACCTGGAATCCAAAGTGCGGATTGGCGATGACGTTGATCCAAGGCGCGGGCGTCGAGCGTTCCGGGCCGAGAACCGTCACGTATTCCGTTCCTCGCGACCCGAAGCCTCCCAGGCCGTTGAAGAATTCGAGCTCGTGTCCGTCATCGGTGCTCCCCAGCGCCTCCGCCGCCGGCAGGCGCTTCGCGGGAGACGAGGCGAAACCGGCCGTCTCGGCCGTCTTGCGCACTTGGTCGAGCTGGTCCGCGAGTCCGCCGCGTCGCGCGGCCAGGACGACCCGCGCGACGGCGGACAAGAGTCTGCGCGTTTGCTCGGGAATCAGATCGGCGCGAAGCACGAATACGGCGCCTCGGACATCGTGCGTGCCCGGCCGGGGTCGGGACTGACTCACGCGCGCCAGCGTCTCGAGCGCGCCCTGCAGGTCCTGGACGTAGGAGGCGGCGCGCTCGTTGAGGATCACGAGGTCCGCCGCCAGGCCCTTCAGCTGCCAGTACTCGTGCGCGTGAATAAGCTGACGAGCGACGGCAATGTCCTCCATGGCATCGATTCGCAGCATCACGATCGGTATGTCGCCCGAGATCCTCTGAGTCCACAATCCGGATTGCGGGCCGATTCCGTCGCGTATCGCGCTGGATGGGGGCCGCAAGGAGGCATCCGCGTAGATCACGTGCCCGGCAAGGCGCTGGAACAGGGCGGCGTCGGCTGAATCGATGCCGAGATGGCGCAGCTGCACCTGAGCCTGCGTCCAGGCCAAGGTGGCCGCCCTCGTGAACGAGTTGGCCTCGCGGTGCTTGTCGAGCAGGTCGAGCACGGCGTCGCGCGACGGCGCGACCCCGGTCCAGAAGTCCACCCGCGCGGTCGTGCCCGCAGCCACGTTGAGCCGGTATCGAAGGGCGAATACGGGATCGAGAACGGTTCCGACCGTACCGGACAGCCGGCGCCCGTCCGATACGGCGAGCGGCGATCCGACTTCCCGTCCCCGGCCCAGAAAGCGCGCCCGATCCGTCTCGATCTCCGGCTCGCCGGACACGCTGCCATCGACGACCGCATGATGTGCGGCCCAGATGTCCGGCTCGTCGGGCGCACGCTTGCGGCGCGTGGCCAAGAGCATGCTGCGCTTGGCGAGATATTCCGTTTGCACGAAAAGCTTGGAGAAGGTCTGGTGCGATGCATCGGCCGCGGGCGGCGCGAGCGCGAGCTCCGAGTAGGACGTCACCTCGATCTCCCGGTCGCGATGACCGGAATTGGCGATCGACAAACGCCTCACCTCGACGTCGTCCTCGGGCGAGACCACTATCTCGAGCGTCGTCGTGATGGCGCCGTCCGTGCGGGTAAATTCCGCGCGGTCCTCCGCGAGGGTGACCTCGTAGGCCTGGGGCTCGACGCCGCTCGGCTGAAAACCCGCCGACCAGACCGTGCCGGACGCGACATCGCGCAGAAAAATGTAGCTGCCCGTATCGTCGCGCGTCGCGTCCTCCCGCCAGCGCGTCACCGCCATGTCCCGCCAGCGGCTGTAGCCGGAACCGGCGCCCGTGATCATGACCGAGTAGCGGCCGTTCGAGAGCAGGTGCGTTTGCGGCGTGGGATCGTCGGTGCCGTGCAATCGACGAACGTCGGGCAGGCCGGGGGAGGCAAGCGGTGCCGCCGTGCTCACTTCCTCCGCCCTCGGATGGATCATGGAGACATCGCGCGGCGCGCGCTCCTGCAGAAGCAATTCGGTCGCCTGAATGCCGGGCTCGGCATGGAAGCGAGCGCGCATCCTGCCGTCGAGCAGCACGTTCGCGAGGGCGACGATGGTCATGCCCTGGTGGTGCGCCATGTACGCCCGCACGATCGCAACCTCGGCGCCCTCCGGAATGCGCGAGCGCGTGTAGTCGAGCGCCTCGTGAAAGCCGTATCGGCCGCGCGCGCCGATGGCGTTCAGCCTCTCGAAATTGCGCGTGGCGCGTTCCGGATCGACCATGGCCGCGAGCGCGGTTGCGTACGGCGCGACGACGGTATTCTCGCTCAGGCCCCGTTTGAGCCCCAGGCCGGGGACGCCGAAATTGGAATACTGATAGGTCAGCTCGAGGTCGCGCGCGTTGTAGGCAGACTCGGAGATGCCCCATGGAATGCCGAGCCCCGCGCCATAGCGAATCTGCCGCTGCACTATCAGGCGATTCGTCTGCTCCAGCAGGCTGCCGGCGGGCGCGCGCATGACCAGCGACGGCATGAGGTACTCGAACATCGAGCCTGACCAGGAAATCAGCGCGGCTCCCCTGCCGATCGGCGTCACCGAGCGGCCGAGGCGAAACCAATGGCGCGCCGGTATGTCGTTCTTTGCGATGGCAACGAAACTCGCCAAGCGAGCCTCGGACGCGAGCAAGTCGTAGCGATTGGAGTCGAGCGCTCCGTCCGCGGCGCATCCGATCGAGAGAAGCCTGCGCTCTCCATCGAAAAGAAACCCGAACTGCATTGCGTCCGCCATCGCCCGCGCGGTAGCCTCGATGGCCGCCAGCCGTCTTCTCAGATCATCCGCCGAGTCCGTC
>DATAUO010000120.1:0-2561 GCA_036268215.1 Steroidobacteraceae bacterium | reverse complement strand
CGAGCTCGCGCAGCAGATCGTTTGGAAACTCGATGTCCGCCTTGTCGATCTCGTCGATCAACAGCACCGGCTGCCGCTCGCACGCGAACGCCTCCCAGAGGTGGCCCTTGACGATGTAGTTGCGGATGTCGTGGACCCGGGCATCGCCGAGCTGCGAGTCGCGCAGGCGCGAGACCGCATCGTATTCGTACAGCCCTTGTTGTGCCTTGGTGGTCGACTTGATGTGCCACTCGAAGAACGGCTTGTCGAGCGCGCGCGCTATCTCCGCCGCGAGCAGCGTCTTGCCGGTGCCGGGCTCGCCCTTGATGAGCAGCGGCCGCGAAAGAATCATCGCCGCATTCACCGCCGCCATCAGCTCGTCGGTCGCGATGTATCGATCGGTGCCGCGAAATTCCGCGGCTGTGGCCGGGCGCGCGCCCCCTTCGACGGAAGCGTCGCTCAACCGCGCACGACCTTGAGGATTTGCATGGAGTTGGTGCCGCCGGCGACGCCGGTCAGCTCGCCCTTGGTGAGGATGATCGAATCGCCCTCGTCCACCAGCTTGAGATCGAGCAGAACGCGAAAGATCGAGAAGTAGAATGCCTCGCCGAGGTGGGTCACGTCGTAGGCGACGGGGTAGACGCCGCGGTACAGGCAGACGCGGCTGCGCGTCGCCTCGTGCCGGGTGAAGGCATAGATCGGAATGTCGGAGCGCACCCGCGACATCCACAGGGACGTCGAGCCGGATTCGGTCAGCGCGACGATGGCTTTCACATGCAGGTGGTTGGCGGTGTACATCACCGCCGAGGCGATGGCCTCATCGGTGTGGCCGAAATAGCCGCTCGTCCGCTGGCGGATGCGCACGTGCTGCACCTGATATTTCTCGGCGCCCACGATGATCTGCGCCATCGCTTCGACGACCTTGGGCGGATGCTTGCCGGAAGCGGTCTCGGCCGACAGCATCACCGCATCGGTGCCGTCCATGACCGCATTCGCCACATCGGACACTTCCGCCCGCGTCGGAATCGAGTTGACGATCATCGATTCCATCATCTGGGTCGCCATGATCACGACGCGGTTCTGGTGACGGGCTTCCTGGATGATCTGCTTCTGCAGGCCGGCGAGCTCCGCATAGCCCATTTCCACGCCCAGGTCGCCGCGCGCAACCATCACGCCGTCGCTCGCGCGCACCACGCCGGCCAGGTTCTTGATGGCCTCGGCGCGCTCGATCTTGGCGATCAACAGGCCGTGTCCGCCGGCGTCGCGCAGGAGCTTGCGCGCCTCCTCCATGTCGGCGGCATCTCGGGCGAACGACACCGCCAGGTAGTCCACGCGGAGCTGGGCGGAGTTGCGGACGTCCTCGCGATCCTTGTCGGTCAGCGCGCCGGCGGAGAGGCCGCCGCCCTGACGGTTGATGCCCTTGTTGTTGCCGAGCTCGCCGCCGACGAGCACGCGGCCCTTGATTCGCGGTCCGTCTATCGACAGCACCTGGAGGCTGATCTGCCCGTCATTGAGCAGGAGCACGTCCCCGGGGAACACGTCGTGCGGCAGCTTCTTGTACGCAATACCCACGCTGCGCTCGGTGCCGGCCTCCGGCGCGAGCGACGCATCCAAGGTGAATTCCGCCCCCTCCTTGAGCATGACCTTGCCCGCGGCGAAACGGTCGATGCGGATCTTGGGACCCTGCAGATCGCCGAGCACCCCGACGTAGCGCCCTGCCTGCCGCGCCGCCTGGCGCACGAGCTCGATGCGTCGGGTGTGATCCGCGAGCGAGCCGTGCGAGAAGTTCAGGCGCACCACGTCGACCCCGGAGCGCACCAGATTCGCGAGGACATCGGGGTCGTCGGTCGACGGCCCAAGGGTGGCAACGATCTTAGTGCGTCGCAGCAAAGGAGCGTTCATGCGGCACGGGCCTCCAGGATCTCGACGGCCGGGAGCTTCTTGCCCTCGACGAACTCCAGAAAGGCGCCGCCGCCCGTGGAGATGTAGGAAATGCTGTCCTCGACCCCGTACTTCTCGATGGCGGCCAAGGTGTCGCCGCCCCCCGCCAGGGAAAAGGCATTGCTGCGCGCGATCGCGGTGGCGAGCGCGCGCGTACCCTCGCCGAACTGCTCGAACTCGAACACCCCCACCGGTCCGTTCCAGAGGATGGTGCCCGCCCGTGCGATCAGCGCGCTCATGGCTTCGGCGGAGTCCGGGCCGATGTCGAGGATCATTTCCTCATCCGATACGGCGCCCACGGGCTTCACATCCGCTTCCGCCTTGGCGGAGAACTCCGTCGCGACGACGACGTCCGTCGGCATCGGAATGACGATGCCGCGTGCCTTGGATTGCTCGATCAGGCGCCTGCAGATGTCGAGCATCGCGGGCTCGCACAGCGACTTGCCCACCTTGTAGCCGAGCGCGGCAAGGAAGGTATTGGTGATGCCGCCGCCGACGATGAGCTGGTCCACCTTGCCGAGGAGAGCCTCGAGGACCGTGAGCTTGGTCGAGACCTTCGAGCCCGCGACGATCGCGAGCAGCGGGCGGGCGGGATTCTCGAGCGCCGTCTCCAGCGCCGACAGCTCGCTCACCAGCAGCGG
>DATAUO010000119.1:0-4016 GCA_036268215.1 Steroidobacteraceae bacterium | reverse complement strand
CCGAAAGCCGCATCATCTATTTCGATTTCGACAAGTCGGACATCAAGCCTGAATTCGCGGGCATCGTCACGGCCAATGCCCAGTACCTCGCGGCGCATCCGGGCACAAAGCTCAAGCTCGAGGGCAACACCGACGAGCGCGGTACGCGCGAGTACAACATCGGTCTCGGGGAGCGACGTGCACAGGCGGTGCGGCGGGCGCTGATGCTACAGGGAGCATCGGAAAATCAGCTCACCACCGTGAGCTTCGGCGCCGAGCGCCCCGCGGTCGAGGGGGACGATGAGGCGGCCTGGGCCAAGAATCGGCGAGTGGAACTCGTCTACGGGCCGTGATGAAGAAACGCGCAACGATACTCGCTCTAGCTTGCGCCGCCGTGCTGGCGCTCGCCGGCTGCGCGACCAGTCCGGAAGAGGATCCGGTGCAGATCAAGCTGAACGATCTCGAGACGCGGCTGCAGCGCATCGAGCGCGTGGTCAGCAACCAGAGCTTGTTGGACCTCGCCAATCAGGACGAGGCGCTGACCCGGGATCTGCGCGCGATGCACAACGACGTGGACCAGCTCTCCAACGCGCTCGAGGCGAGCCGCAAGCAGCAGCGTGACCTGTACGCCGATCTCGACCGGCGGTTGAAGGCCTTGGAGTCTCGCGGCGGGGCGCCGGCCGCGGCGGGCGGGGCGCCGGCCGGAACGGCCGATGCGGCCGGGGCGGGGAGCGACGGCGGCACGGCGGGCGCGGCCGGCGGCGATGACAAGACCGCCTATCAGTCCGCCTTCAATGCCTTGAGGGACGGTCAGTACGACCGTGCCATCCCGGCTTTCCAGAAATTCCTGGCCGCCTATCCGGCGAGCCCGCTGGCGGACAACGCCCAGTACTGGCTGGGCGAGGCCTACTACGTCAACAAGTCGTTCACCGAGGCTCAGGCGGCGTTTCAGGTGGTCGTGGACAAGTATCCGCAATCCCGCAAGCGGCCGGACGCCCTGCTCAAGATCGGCTACTGCCAGTACGAGGCCAAGCAGTGGGATCAGGCGAGGCAGACCCTGACCCAGGTGTCCACGCAATTTTCCGACACGCCGGCCGGTCATCTGGCACAACAACGGCTCGACAAGATGGCGGCGGAGAAGCATTGAGTGAGGTCCAGAGCAAGCCCCTGCGTCTGCGCATCAACGAGATCTTCCATTCGTTGCAGGGAGAGGCCGACGCCGTCGGATTTCCGACCGTCTTCGTCCGGCTGACCGGCTGCCCACTGAGGTGCCGGTACTGCGATACGGAGTACGCCTTCCATGCCGGCGACTGGCTCGAGCTCGACGAGGTCTTGGACAAGGTCCGCGGCTTCGGGGCGCGGCACGTGTGCGTCACGGGAGGCGAGCCGCTGGCGCAGCCGAATTGCCTGACGCTGCTCGAGCGGCTGTGCGACGCCGGTTTCGAGGTCTCGCTGGAGACGAGCGGCGCCATGGACGTATCCTCGGTCGATGCCCGGGTCTCGCGCGTCATCGACGTGAAGACTCCGGGCTCGGGCGAGGCGGCGCGCAATCGATTGGAGAACCTGCCGTTCGTGACGGTGCAGGACCAGCTCAAGTTCGTGATCTGCTCGCGCGCCGACTATGACTGGAGCAAGGCCTACCTCGAGGAGCACGCGCTCGGCGGCCGTTGCCGCGTCCTGTTCTCGCCGAGCTACGAGGAGCTGTCGCCGTCGGCGCTCGCGGATTGGATCCTGGCGGACCGCCTGCCGGTGCGCTTTCAACTGCAGCTTCACAAGGTCTTGTGGGGCGATACGCCGGGCAAGTGAGCGCGCCGCGCGCGGTGGTGCTGCTCTCCGGCGGCCTCGATTCCTCGACGGTGCTCGCGATCGCACGAGCGCAGGGCTTTGATTGCTACGCCTTGAGCGTGCACTACGGGCAGCGCCACGGCGCCGAGCTCGACGCCGCGCGCAAGCTGGCGGCCGCGTTGGGCGCGCGCGAGCATCGCCTCATGGGGGTCGACCTCGCCGGCATCGGCGGCTCGGCGCTCACCGACGCCGCAATCGCCGTTCCCGAAGCGCCGAGCGGCGGCATCCCCGTCACCTACGTGCCGGCGCGCAACACGCTGCTCCTGTCGCTCGCGCTCGGCTGGGCCGAGGTGCTCGGCGCGCGCGACATCTTCGTCGGCGTCAACGCGGTGGACTACTCGGGATATCCCGACTGCCGCCCCGAATTCATCGGGGCGTTCACGCGCCTTGCCGCGCTCGCCACCAAGGCGGGCGTCGAGGGCGCACGCTTCCAGATCCGTGCGCCGCTGATCGCAATGTCCAAAGCAGAGATCATTCGCGCGGGCATCGAGCTCGGCGTCGACTATGCGATGACGGTGAGCTGCTATGGCGCCGACGACGAGGGGGCCGCGTGCGGCCGATGCGACGCTTGCCGCCTGCGCGTCGCGGGATTCGCAGCAGCGGGCGTATCGGACCCGACCCGCTACCGGTGAGCGCCGAATTTCACCCTCTGGGACGAACCGCGCCCAATTACGGCGATCGGGACTCGATCTGACGGCAACATCCGATCCAGCGCCGATGTGCGGAGGCGTTGCATCGGCTATCATGCGCGCCTCCTGGGGGACGGTAGCTCAGTTGGTAGAGCAAGGCCCTTTTAAGGCTTTGGTCCTGGGTTCGAGTCCCAGCCGTCCCACCAATCATCGGTCTCCAGTCAGTTGACGGATCATTTCGACAATCCATGCAGGCCGGGTCTCGACAATCCTTCGAGGCCGGGCCTCGCGGCCGCGCTCCTGGCGGCGATTGCGCTCGCCGCATGCGGCGCAACCGCTCCGCCGAGACCGTCCGCTCATCGGAGCGGTGCCGCCGCGAGCGCACCCGCGCACCCCGACCCGGCGATGCAGCGGCTGGACGCCGATCTCGAGCAGGTCGACGAGAAGGCTCGCGCGGAGGCCGGCGCGCTGGAAGCTGAGATTCGGGCGAGCAGCTTCGACAGGCTCTCCGGCGATGCGCAATATCAGGCACTGAAGAGAGCCGCCAAGCTCTCCGATGCCGTGGGCGACACCCGGCTTGCCTACGGCTACCTTCTGCGCATCGTTGCCATGCCCCAGGCCGGCTTTGCCGATCGCTTGGCGCAGGTACGCATGGCGGTCAATCTGCACCGGGAGGACGATCTGATCGGCGGCCTGACGGTCATCGCGCAACGCTGGCCCGATCAACTCCGGACGCTCGACTCCGATTTCATCTCGCGGGAGATTAGCGAGTCGAACCGGCGAGCCCACGGGGCCGCGTTCCCGCTTCTGCAAGCGTTGTATGGGGCGCACTGGAAGCTCAAGTGGGGATTCGAGCCGAGCCCGGCGTGGCGTGACCTGTCGTTGTTTCTGCTCGAGCGCGGCCGAAGCACCGAGGCGGTCGACGTGGCCGCACACGTCACGGATGTGTACGTGCTCATTGCGATGCGCGCAGACCGCCGATTCGATGGGGTCGTTGCGGCCGACCCCGCCCACTTCGACATCGATGCGGCGGCGGAGCAGGAGCTCAGAGACTTCCAGGCGGCGTCGGAGCGGGCGCCGAGGTCGCTCGAGCTCGCGTCCTATGCAATCGAAGCCCTGTATATGCAACAGCATTACGGCGCGATGCTGGCGGCCTCTGACGCGGTGCTGCAGCAGATCCGCTCCACGAATTCCCCCGAAGAATTGTTCGAGGACTACGCCGACTATGGCTCCTCTTTCCTCGAGGATCGAGCCATCGCGCTCGAGGGAATGGGCCGATGGGACGACGCGCTGGACCAGGAGATTGCCGCGAGCGGTCGCACCGAGAAGGGCGCCGGGAACGTCAGCCAGCTCATCGAGCTCGGGAATCTGTACTGCAATCTCTGCCGTCCGAGGGACTGTCTGTCGGCAATCGGCAGCATGGTGGCCAAGCCCAGTGCGTACGGCGACATGGCCGTGCTGGGCGTCAAGGTGGATGCGGCCACCCAGCTCGGCGACGTCAAGGGCGCGGCGCGGCTGCTCGAGACGATGCGCGCCCGCCGCCGCGATGCGCCTTCCGAGTAT
>DATAUO010000118.1:0-12914 GCA_036268215.1 Steroidobacteraceae bacterium | reverse complement strand
CGGGATCCGAATCGGCGAAGCTGTTCCTGCCTGCGGATCGCCTGGCGCCCGCGACCGAGGACCGACTGCCGCTTTCGTGGAGCAAGGAGAGGACCCGCGTGCTGCAGAGCCGGCTGGAGGCGGCGGGCTACGACGGCATCTACCTCACGGATCAGTGGAACATCATCTACTTCACCGGTCGCTGGCATACCGAGACCGAGCGGTTGTTCCACGCGTTCATCCCCACCAAGGGCGATCACCCGATCTGGTTCTATCCGGCGCTCGACCGCGACCTCGTCCGCTCCTGGTGGTACGAGGACGGAGACATGTATTTCGACTGGCTCACCGTCGCGGGCGCGGCCCCGCAGGAGGGCAAGGTCATCAAGGGACCGACGCAGGATCAGTGGCGCTGGGCGCTCGAGGGCTTGAAGCGCCGCGGGTTCGCCGGCAAGAAGCTGGCCGCGGACAAGGAGCTGGTGCCCTCGGCGCAGAAGATCGTGGTGGATGTCCTCAAGAATCCCATGGAATCGGCCGCGGAGCACTGCCTGTACCTTCGCGAGCGCAAGACGCCGGAGGAGCTCGCGCTGTGCCGCCGCGCCTACCGCTACTTCGACCGAATCCATGCGTATGCGCGCGATGTCGCGCAAGGGCACGCAGTGCTCGGACGTGTTCACGGTCGAGCCCGAAGGGCCGTCGCTGCAGATGTCGCGCCTGCCGTGGAGCGAGGAATGGATGTGGATTAAGATCTGACCTCGCACCAATATCGCCCGGGTGCCGGGCGCCCGGGCGATTTTGGAGGTTGAAATGTCGGCTTTCGGCTCGCAGGACATGTCAGGGAGCCTGCTGCGGGTCATGATGCGAAAGCCGGGCGTGAGTCTCCAGCGCGCCGATCCCGCCGAGTGGCACTACGGCCCCGGATTCGACGCCGGGAAGGCGCTCGATCAATACGCGCGGTTCACGCGCCTGGTGGAAAAGTCGGGCACGGACATCCTGTGGCTCGAGGACACGGGCGATGGCCTGGCGGATGCCATGTTCACGCACGATCCGTCCCTGGTCTCCGATCATGGCGCCATCGTGCTGCGCATGGGCAAGACCTTGCGTGCGCCCGAGGCGCGCCTCCACGAGCACAAGTACCGCGAGGCGGGCATTCCCATCCTCGGCAGCATCGTCGCGCCCGGTACCGTGGAGGGCGGCGACTGCCTCTGGCTGGACCGAAGGACGCTCATCGTGGGCCGCGGCGTGCGCACCAACCGCGAAGGCATCGACCAGCTCATGCGCCTGCTGGGGCCGCATGGGGTCGAGGTCCTGAGCTTCGATTTGCCGTTGTGGCAGGGCGAGAGCGCGTGCCTGCATCTTTTGTCGGTGATCAGTCCGCTGGCTCCCGACCTCGCACTGGTGTTCGAGCCGCTCCTGCCTGCGCCGTTCCATCAATTGCTGAAGGCGCGCGGGATTTGCTTGGTGCGCGCGCCCGCCGATGAATTCCACGCGAGCGGAGGCTTGAGCCTCAACGTACTCCCAACCCGCCCGCGCCAGGTGATCGTGGTTGCCGGATTTCCCAAAACGCGGCGCGCAATGGAAGAGGCCGGCTGCGCCGTCGAGAGCTTCGAGGCCGACGCGCTCTGCATTGCGTGCGAAGGCGGCCCCACTTGCCTCACCCGTCCGATCCTGCGGCAGGGCGCATGAGGTGACCCGCCAGATCGTTCCCGATCCCAAGCGCGCCGAATACTGGTCGCGCCTCCTCACTTCGATACCGAGCGTCAGCGGCAGCGCCGACGAGGCCGCGTTCGCCGGCCGCCTGGTCGCGGCGCTCGAACAGGCGCCGGCGTTTCGCTCCGAGAGATTCTCCGTCTGGACGATCCCCGTGCCGGGCGGCCGCGACGGCCTCGCCTGCGTCGCGGCGCTGGTGCGCGGCCGCGGCCGCGCCACCGTGCTGCTCACGGGCCATTTCGATACCGTGCCCATCGATGATTACGGGGACTTGCAGGCCCTGGCGCTCGACCCCGACCCCTTGAAGCGGGGATTGCTCGAGCGGCTGCGCCGGAGCGCGTCGACCGCGGCCGAGAAGCGCGCGCTCGCCGATCTCGAGGGTCCTGACTATCTGCCGGGGCGAGGGCTCCTCGACATGAAGGCGGGGCTCGGCGCGGGGCTCGCCGTGATGGAAGCCTTCTCGGCCGCGGAGGGGGCAGTCGGCAACCTACTGTTCGTCGCGGTGCCCGATGAGGAGGTCAACTCGGTCGGCGCCCGGGCCGCGGCGCCGGGCCTTGCGGAGCTCGCCCGCTCCAAGGGCCTCGACATCGTCGCCGCGATCAACCTGGATGCGACGGCCGACAATGGCGACGGCCGCACCGGACGGTCGGTGGCGCTCGGCACCATCGGCAAGATCCTGCCGAGCGCGCTCGTCGTGGGTCAGCCGACGCATGCCGGCTATTCGTTCAACGGTATCGGCGCGTGCGCCGTCGCGGGCGCCATCGCCGCGGAGGTCGAATGGTCGCCCGAGCTCACCGATCGGACCGGCGGCGAGACGGGCGCCGGGCCGACGCTGCTCGGCATGAAGGATTCGAAGACCGTCTACAACGTGACCACGCCGGCGCGGGTCTGGCTCTACTGGAACGTGTCCACGCACCGTCGATCGCCGGCTGACGTGCTGGCGGCCCTGACCTCGTTGGCGGCGCGCGCGCTCGCGCCGTTGATGGACCGTCTCGCCGGGCATCGGCGCGCGGCGGGTCATGCGGGCGAGGTGCCTGGATTCGAGGTCATGACTTTCGAGCGATTGCGCGCGGCGGTCGTGGGCGGCGACGCGGGCGCCCGGCGCGCTCTCGACGACTATGCCGCGGAGGTCGCGCGCGAGGGGCACATGCTGCCCGAGCAATGCCGGCTGATCACCGAGCGGCTGTGGGACCTGAGCGGCCGCAGTCACCCGGCGGTGATCCTGGGCTTTGCCTCCGTCCCTTATCTGCCGACCTCGCTGGGAGGCGGTCCGAACGGCGCCATCCTCGAGGCGGCGGTGCGCGGCGCGGCCGAGGCCATTGCCGGGCGGTGCGGCGGCGGCATTGCCACGCCGCGCTTCTTCCTCGGCATCTCCGACATGAGCTTCTTCGGCCAGGCCGACGAGGCGGACGTCGCGGCCATAGCGGCCAATACGCCGGCCTGGGGCCACGGCCTGCGTTGGACGCGAGGCCAAGCCTTCGGCGGCATCCCCATCGTCAATGCCGGCCCGTGGGGCCGCGACTACCACACGGCGCTCGAGCGCCTCCACGTGCCCTACGGGTTCACGACCCTGCCCGAGCTCGTGGCCGACATCGCCATGCGGGTGCTGGCCAAGCAGGCATGATCGATATCGGCTGCACCTTGGCACTGTGACCCGCTAGCTCGACCGATGGGCCGAACTGCGGCATTATCGGCCGCCTTGTCCATCATTCGATCAATAAGAAAGGGATGACGATACGATGCATGGCGTAGATTTGTGGGCCCTCAGCAGCAGCGGCTTCATGCCGCATGGCCACTGCTATCTGTGGACCCCCTCGCTGCTTTGGACTTATGTCCTGTCGGACGGCGTGATCGCGCTCGCCTACTATTCCATTCCCATCGCGCTGATGGTGTTCGTGCGGCAGCGGCGCGACCTGCAGTTCTCCTGGGTGTTCGTGCTCTTCTCGGTGTTCATATTCGCCTGCGGAACGACCCATCTGCTGTCGATCTGGACGATCTGGAATCCGGACTACTATCTCGACGCGACGGTCAAGGCGCTGACCGCGCTCGCCTCGATCGTGACCGCGGTGCTGCTCTGGCCGCTCTTGCCCAAGGCGCTGGCGCTGCCGAGCCCGTCGCAGCTGCAGCTGGCGCTCGACGAGCGGCAGCGCGTGATCACCGAGCGTGAGCGGGCACAGGCGGAGCTTGCGGCGGTGAACGCGACGCTCGAGCGGCGCGTGGCGGAGCGCACGGCGGCGCTGCAGCTCGCCGAGCAGAAGCTCCAGGAGATGCTGTCGGCAGAGCGCGGCGCGCGTGCCGAGGCGGAGCGGGTCGGCCGGATGAAGGACGAGTTCCTGCTGACTCTGTCGCACGAGCTCCGCACGCCCTTGAGCGCCATATTCGGCTGGGCGCAGATGCTGAAGCGCAAGGCCGACGGCAAGACCATCGAGCGCGCGGTCGACGTGATCGACCGCAACGTGCGCATCCAGACCAAGCTGATCGAGGACCTGCTCGACATGAGCGCGATCGTCGCGGGCAAGATCCGCCTCGACGTGCAGACGGTCGACATGAGCGGAGTGATCAATCTCGCCGTGGAGTCGATCCGTCCGGCGGCGGAGGCCAAGGGTATCCGCATCGAGAAGGTCATCGATCCGCTCGCGGGGCCGGTGAGCGGCGACGCTGAGCGTCTCCAGCAGGTGATCTGGAACCTGCTCAACAACGCCGCGAAGTTCACGCCCAAGGACGGCAAGATCTCGGTGGTGCTCGAACGGGTCAACTCTCACATCGAGATCAGCGTCGTGGACACCGGCGAAGGAATCGCGCCCGATTTCCTGCCGATGATCTTCGATCGGTTCAGCCAGGCGGATGCCTCGAGCCGGCGTGTGCACGGCGGCGTCGGGCTGGGGCTGTCCATCGCCAAGAGCCTGGTGGAGTCGCACGGCGGAACGGTGCGCGCGCGCAGCCGCGGCCTCGGGCAGGGCTCGACTTTCACGGTGCACCGGCCGTTCCGCGCGCTCGAGAAGCCGGAGGGGCAGCACGAGCACCCGCGAACCTCGATCTCGGGTGCCGACGTGCTGGCCGATGACGAGTGGCCGAACCTCGCCGGGACCTTCGTCCTGGTGGTGGATGACGAGAAGGACGCGCGAGACTTGGTGCGGGCGATCCTCGAGGACCGCGGGGCCACGGTCACCACCGCGGCCTCGGCGGTCGAAGCGCGCGAGCAGATCGCGAAGTCGGCGCCCGGCGTGATCGTGTGCGACATCGGCATGCCGAGCGAGGATGGCTACGATTTCATCGTGGCGCTGAGGCGCGACGGGGTGGCGATCCCGGCGGTCGCGCTCACCGCGTTTGCCCGCCCGGAGGACCGGGTGCGCTCCATCAAGGCGGGGTTTGCCGGCCACCTCGCCAAGCCGGTGGAGCCGGCGGAATTGCTGGTCATGGTGGCGAGCATGGCGGGGCACTACCACCCCGGATGAGCGGCTCCCACGCCAAGACCCCGCTCTGGTCGTCCAAGCTCGCGGTCTACCTCGCGGCCGCCGGCGCCGCCGTCGGCCTCGGCAGCGTCTGGCGCTTTCCCTATCTGGCCGGGACCAGCGGGGGCAGCGCTTTCATCCTGGTGTTCATCGTGGCCTGCCTGCTCATCGCGACTCCGCAGGTCGCGGCCGAGCTCGCGCTCGGACGGCGCTCCCGTGCGAGTCCCCCGGAGGCGGCAGGCACGGTTGCCGTCGCGGCGGGACGCTCGCGGCGCTGGAACATCATCGGCATCCTGGGCACGGTCTCCGCGTACATCCTGTTCTCCTACTACACGGTGATCGCGGGTTGGGTGCTCGCGTATACCTGGAAGTGCGCGGCGGGCATCCTCGCGGCCGCGGGTCCGCGCGGCGTCGAGCCGTTGTGGAGCCGCTTCCTTTCGAATCCCCTCGAGCTCGGCGCGTGGCACGCGGGGTTCGTGCTGCTGGTGATGGTGATATCGGCGCGCGGCCTGCAGCGGGGCATCGAGCCCGCGAACAAGGTGCGCGGGCCCGCGCTCCTCGCGCTGCTGTGCATTCTGGTGGTCTATTCGCTCGCCACCGGCGACGTGCGGCGCGGATTGACGTTCGCGTTCAAGCCCAACTTCGCCTCGCTCGATTCGCAGGTGATCCTGGCCGCGGTCGGTCAGGCGTTCTACGCGACCGGCGCGGGTCAGGCGATGATGCTGGCGTACGGGGCGTACATCGATCGCGGGACCTCGGTCGTGCGCACCTCGCTGGTCATCACCGCATCCATCCTGGTGGTCTCGATCCTGTCGACGTTGATGATCTTTCCGCTGGTGTTCGCCTACGGCTTGAACCCCGCCGAGGGACCCGAGCTCGTGTTCAAGGTGCTCGCGCGCGCGTTCACCGAGATGCCGGGCGGCCGGCCGGTGGGCGCCCTGTTCTTTCTGCTGCTCGTGCTCGCGGCCTTGATGCCGTCGATTGCCGCGCTGGAGCCCTCGGTGGCGTGGCTGATCCAGCGCTTTCGCCTCGGCCGGGCCGCGGCCGTGACGGTGGCGGGCGGCGGCGCCTGGGTGCTCGGAATCGCCTCGGTGCTGTCGTTCAACCGCTGGTCGGCCTGGCATCCGCTCGGCTTCCTGCCGATCTTCGCGCACAAGACGGTATTCGACGTGTTCGATTACTCGACCGCGAACATCATGCTGCCGGCCGGCGTGTTTCTCACCAGCATCTTCGTCGGCTGGCGGGTGAGCGATCTGTTCGCCGACGAGCCCGCCGAGACGACGCCGTTCGCGCGCAGGGCCTGTCTCTGGCTGCTGCGCATCCCCGTCCCGATCGCCATCCTTTGGATATTCATTGCAACCCTGACGTGAGGAGCTCGCTCGCGGCCGCGATGCAGGAGGCCGGGATCGGGGGTGCCATGCGTTCGTAACGGAGTTCTGGCACACTATCCCCATGCATCCGTCCGAAATCGAGCGTTTGCGCAAGGCAATATGCCGTTCATACGGCAGCTCGCCGCACAAGAAGAAGTATTGGTTGGCATTGCTCGAGAATCACGCCGGCGCGCTCAAGTCGCCGGCGCCGATCGATCCCTCTCCGCCACGGCCGCAATCCGATAAGCGTCGGTGATCGACAGCGCATAGACGAAGAACCCGCCCGCGTGCCGCCCTACGAACGAGACCGTGGGCGCTGCCAGCTGCGCGGTGATCCAACCGAGCACCAGCATGAACGCGATGAATCCCAACGCGCGCCGGTAGCGCCCGAGAGCGGCGTGTCCGCCGCCGGGCAGGATGATCGCGATGGCCAGGATGATCTTGGGGCGGATGCGCGGCATCAATAGCCCTTGGGCCGCGGCCACGGCATGGTGAACTGCGCGCCGCGCCGTACGAAGCGGTAGCGGTGAAAGGTGAACCAGAGCGAGGCCAGCACGTAGAACCCGAGCATCGCGAGCAGCTGCCGGCCGTAGCCCAGGTACACCGAGAAGTAGGTCACCGAGCAGAGCACGAGGAGCGTCACGGCGGGCAGGGGATGCCACGGGTGCACGTAGCCGCGCTTGATGCTGCCCAGCGGCCACTTGCGCCGAAACAGCACGATGTTCAGCGGCATGACGGTGTAGCCGAGCAGGCCCGAGAGGATCGAGAAGGTCACCACCTGGTCCAACAGGCCGGTGAAGCCGAACGCGATGGCGATCGGCACGAGAAAGAGAATGGCGCGGTAGGGCGTGCGATAGCGCGGGTGGACCGCGGCGAACCACTCGGGCAGATACCGGTCGCGGCCCATCGAGAACCACGCGCGCGAGGCGTCGTTGATGCAGCCGTTCGCCGACGCGATCGCGGCGAACAGGGTGCCGATGAAGAGCGCGACCTGCAGGCCGCCGCCCGCACCGACCGAGGCGGCGTCGAAGAGCGGCACGACCGCCTGTCCCAGGTACTCCCAGGGCAGGACCCCGGCGCACACGTACCATGTCATGGTCGCGGCGATCAGCAGCGTGATCATCCCCGCCATGGTTCCGAACGGGAGCGAGCGCGGCGGCGAGCGGACCTCCTCCGCCGCCTGGCAGGTCCCCTCGATGCCGAGGTAGTACCAGATGCCGAAGTGAAAGGAGCCGATCACGCCCATCCACCCGTAGGGAAGTCCTGACAGGAGCTCGCGATGGAGCAGGGTTCCGCCGCCCGACCAGGGCTTGACGGCGAGGAACATGGCAACGATCGCGGCGCAGGCGATCGCGGTAATGACGAGATTGACGTTCAGCGTGACCAGCACGCCGCGGTAGTTGAGCAGCGCCAGCACCGCGACGGTCAGGAACACGAACGGGCGCCCATCGAGCCCCGGCGCTCCGGCGCGCTCCGCCACCGTTTTGAGCAGATCACCGACCACGAGCGCGTCGCTCGCCTCGAGCATGGTGTAGGCCATGACGAGGTAGAGGCCGACGTTGAACGCCATGAGCGGCCCGATGATGTGTTTCGACTGGGCGTACTGGCCGCCCGCCGCAGCCACCGTGGAGGTGACCTCGGAGTCGATCATGGCTACGCAGGTATAGAGGAGGCCGATGACCCAGCACGCGATCAGCGAGCCGAGCGCGCCGCCCTTTGCGACGGAGAAATTCCAGCCCATGAACTCGCCGACCAGCACGATGCCGACGCCGAGCGCCCAGACGTGGCCGGGCCCCAGCACGCGGAGCAGGCTCAGATGTGCACCCGCGGGGCCGCCGGTGGCGCGGGTGCCGTCGGTGGGGCTCGCGCCGGCAGGCGGTGATGCCGGGCCGCTCACGCCTTGGGCCCGGGCAGATGGTCGATGCGATCCTCGATCTCGCCTTCGCGCGACGACAGCAGCAGCTTTTCGTCGAAGCGGCGGCCGGTGCGCCACGCATCGAGGAGTATCCATCCGAAGATGCACGCGCCGCCGATCCACGCGGCGGCCTCGGCGAGGCGCCACAGGCTCATGCGGAGGAATCCTCGGAGGCGCCCTCGGACGGGTGCCCGTCCGGTCCGGGCGGCCCGAACCTCTCGGCGATCACGGCGCGGTACTCCCGGTCGGAGATGACCACCACGAAGCAGAAATAGCCGATCAGCGCCAACGCCGTCGCGATCAACCCGGCAGGATCGACCGAATAGTCGAAGCGGCTGGTGATCAGCGGAGCGGCCTTGGCCGGGTCGTAGCCGAGCTTTTCCCACTGCGCGGCCATTGCGGCGTTCTGATGCAAGGACTGCCACGTCGGGTGCGCCACCGGCTCCGACTTCGCGGGGGGGCTGGTCCAGCCGAACAGCACCGGGGCGTACAGGGCGCCGAACACCAGCAGCAGCAGCACCGCGGCGTCGATCCATTGTCCGAGCCGGCTCTGCGAGGGCGGCTCGTAGGCGGGGCGGCGCGGGGAGACCTCGGGGCTCATGGGTCGTCCTTGCGCGTGGCGCGCGCGAGGCGATGCTCGTCGAGGTGCTTGATGTCCAAGGTGTAGATGAAGGTCCGGTCCTCGCGATTGTGCTTGAGCATCGCGCGAATCGAGCCTGCGTTGAAGATGACGAGCAGCGCGCCCGCGACGGCGAGAGCCGCGCGCACGCCCACGGTCGCGAGCCGTCCGATCGCGAAGAACACGATCGCGAGGGTGACGATCAGCACCCCGACCAGGAGCAGCGCGATCCAGCGGTCGCGCCGATACATTCGCCGTATTCGCGGCTCCAGATCATGCACTCGGCGGATCGGACCCCATCGTGAATGGCGGCGTCGTCAGGCGCGGCGCCGGCGCGGCTCGACCAGCATCGCGGCCTGATGGCGGCTGTTGCGCAGCGACGCGTCGAGCCCGGCGAGCGCGCGCTGATTGGCATCGGCATCGCCCGAATCCTGCAGCTCGGCGAGCGTGGTGAGGTGGGCGAGAGTGCTCTCGAGCGCTCTCTCGAGCTCCTCCGCATTGTCGCCCGAGCTCGCGCCGTTGCGCAGGACGTTGCGGTCGAGGAGCTGCAGGTCGTGCGTCAGTGCGGAGAGCTGCCGCGTCGATCGTTCCATCGCGGCGAGTCCTCGCGGACTTGCAGCGCGCGGCAGGTCCATGCGGATGCCGGTCAGTACGCGATCGAGACGCTCGAGCCACTCGATCCAAAAGAGCGAGCCGTACATTTGTACTTTGTCCTAGATTTGGCGTTCTTGGGCGAGGCAAAGACAGTTATTGTTTGACGACGAAGATTACCCGTCTTGGCGCCGGCTCGCCAGCTGCTTTGCGGCCCGAGGCAAGGCACTGGTGATACGTACAGGCTTCGCGGCGGACGTCGGGATCTCGACGACGTGAGAGCGAGCCAAGGGAAAATGCGTTGATCATTGATAAGATTAAATTTGCGCGCGCCGCAGGCACGAGGGCAGCTGCGTGGACGTAGAGACGGTGATCATCGGCGCGGGTGTCGTGGGACTTGCCATCGGCCGCGAGTTGGCGGCGCTCGGGCGCGAGGTCGTCCTGCTGGAGGGCGAGCCGGCTGTGGGAACGGCGACGAGCAGCCGCAACTCGGGCGTGATCCATGCCGGCATCTACTACACGCCCGGCTCCGCCAAGGCGCGGCTCTGCGTGCGGGGCAAGGAGCTCTTGTACGAGTATTGCGATCGGCGGCACGTCGCGCATCGCCGCTGCGGCAAGCTGATCGTGGCCGTGGAGGAGCGCGAGCGCGCGGCGCTGATCGAATATGCGGTGCGCGCGGCCGCGAACGGCGTCGACGATCTGCGCCCGCTCACCGTTGCCGACGCCGCCGGGATCGAGCCCGAGGCTCGCTGCGTGGAAGCCCTCTACTCTCCGTCGACCGGCATCATCGACGTGCACGAGCTGATGCAGGCTCTCATCGGCGACCTCGAGGCCGCCGATGGCCACGTCGTCCTGTCGTCGCCCGTCGAGCGTGCGGAGGTTTGCGCGACGGGCTTCGCACTGCGGCTCGCCGACGGCCGCGGGACCCGCTTGACCTGCCGCGAGCTGATCAATTCCGCCGGCCTCGGTGCGCCGTCGGTGGCGCGCGCGATCGACGGTCTCGATCCGCGGTGCGTGCCATCCGAGCGATTCGCCCGCGGGCGCTACTACGCGCTGCGCGGGCCGGCTCCGTTTCGATCTCTCGTGTATCCCGTCGCGGATGCGCACAGCCTCGGCATTCATGCGACGCTCGATCTCGGCGGGCGCGTGCGCTTCGGACCCGATGTCGAATGGATCGACGGTGTGGATTACTCCTTCGGCCGCGATCGCCGCGAGGAGTTCGCCGCCGCGATCCGGCGCTACTACCCGGCGCTCGATACGGCCCGCCTCGCGCCGGACTACACCGGAATCCGGCCCAAGATCTATGCGCCGAGCGAGCCGGCGGCGGACTTCCGCGTCGACGGGCATGAGCGGCACGGCATCCCGGGACTCGTGAATCTCTTCGGCATCGAATCGCCGGGGCTCACGGCGTCGCTCGCGATCGCCGAGTCGGTGGCGCGCATGCTGGACGGCGCCTCGTGACCCGCGCGGCGCTTCATCAGTGCGGGTGGCGGTGATGCGCGTCGGGAAAGTGCGCGTGGCGATGCGTCATGGGCTCGTGACGATGGCGGTGTGAATGGCGGACGCCGGGGGGCACCGGCGGATCGTGAAGGTGCCCATGGTGCTCGTCATGCACGTGCGTGTGGTCATGCTCCAACGGCGCGTGCGTGTGGGCGTGCTCGTGGCGCTCCGCGGCGTGCAGCCACACGCCGATCGCCATGAGCGCTCCCGCGGCGACCAACGGCATGCTCACCGGCGCGCCCAGCGCCGCCGCGGCGGCGGCACCGATGAAGGGCGCGACCGCGAAGTACGCCGCGGTGCGCGCGGTGCCGAGGCTGCGCAGCGCCTGCACGAACAGCGTCAGGCTGGCGCCGTACGAGACGAGTCCCACCGCCATCGCGAAGGCCGTCGTCGGCCAGGGCGGGACGGACGAGCCCTGCGCGAGCGCGAGCACCAGGTTCACCGAGCCCGCCGCCAGGCCTTTCATGGATGCGAGCCAGGAAGCGTCCGCGAGCGCTACGCGGCGGGTCAGGTTGTTGTCGATGGCCCACGCGAGACACGCTCCCGCGATCGCGAGCGACGGCCAGATGCCGCCGAGGCCCCCGGCGTCACGCCAGCCGACGATGACCGCGCCGGCGACGATCGCGGCGATGCCGGCCGCGATGCGCAGGCCGATGTGCTCCCTGAAAGCAAGCCGTGCAATCAGGACGGTGAACACGGTCTCGGCGTTCAGCAACAGGGACGCGCCGAACGCAGAGGTTCCACGAAGGCCCCACATGAGCAGCGCGGGCGCCAGCACGCCGCCGAACGCGATGGCTGCGATCCACCACGGCGTATCGCCCGGCGCGAGACGGCCCGCCGGCGCGCGGCGAATCCGGCGATAGACCAGGAGGCCGACGCCGCACCCGAGATAGAGGAGAGCGGCGAGCATGAGAGGGCTCACTCGCGCGACCAGGAGCTTGGCGAGCGGCGTGCCGAGGCCGAACAGAGCCGCGCCGCCGAGCGCGGCCCACATGCCGGCGGGTCGGGACATGCCGTTGCTGCTCATGGAGATGATGTTAGCAACGCAGCGAGGCGGACCATCGCGGTCGACCCGGCGGGCATCGCTCATGAGAGGCGAGTATTAACATGAGGTATAATATATAACATATTGACGGAGCTATAAATATATTGCCAAGCACGGGCGACCCGGGGGATGCCCCGAATGCTGCCGTGATTCCGGGCCCAGGTGTTTCGGGTGTCTGCGGCGACCGACGTAGGTGCCGCACCGTCACCCGATGGCGACCTCGCGGAATGTCGACAGCGAATTTGCACTGATACCGTCAACGCGCGCCCGAGCCCCGCGTTGGGCAAACGGCGGCCCGTCATTTGGTGCGGCATTTGATGCTTGGGAGACGCTCATGTACACGGCAAACCCACTCGACACGACTCGACGATCGCAAGCGCGCGCGGCGCGCCTTCTCTGCGCGACGCTGCTTGCAGCCGTTCCGCTCCTGACGAGCTGCGATGATCATGATCACGACGGGTGCATCGACTGTGTTCCGTATCAGCCGTTCGAGGTCTCCTATGGCATCGTCGCAGGCAATTTCAACGAATCGAGCTCGAACCCTCCCGGCCCGCGGTCGGTGTCGGTCATCGCGACCAGCACCGTCGTCTATCAATCGCAATTCAATCCCGGCTATCTCAAGAGTTATTTCGCGACCGGATTGGGGACCTATGCGGCGCCCACCCTGACGGCTGCCGGCGACAATCCGCTCTATCTCGCCGGCGCGGACCTCAATGGCGACGGGGTGCAGGACGTG
>DATAUO010000117.1:0-3106 GCA_036268215.1 Steroidobacteraceae bacterium | reverse complement strand
TCATCGGCTTCACCAAGTCGCTGGGCAAGGAGCTCGCGTTGCGCGGGATCATCGTGAATGCGATCTCCCCCGCCACTTTCGAAAGCCCTCTTCTCCAGCAGATACCGCAGAGCCAGATCGACTACATGCGCTCGAAAATTCCCATGGGGCGGCTGGGCGAGGTGGAGGAAAGCGCGGCAATGATCTGCTTCATGGCCAGCGAAGAGTGCAGTTTCACGACCGCGTCGACGTTCGACACATCGGGCGGGCGCACGACATTCTGACAATCGTTTGCTGAGCAAGCTTCCCGGGCGAGCCGACCCCTCGGCCTAAAGCTTGACCCAGGAGCCGTGCGCCTTCGCGGACTTCGCCCCGGCATGCACCGCGGCCACGCTTCTCAAGCCGTCCTCGGCGGTCGGGTAGCTCGAGGCCAGGGGATTCGGCGGCCGGTGCTCCCGGCGCGCGCGCAGCACCTCGGCAAGATCGGCGTAGATGTTGGCGAACGCCTCGAGAAATCCTTCCGCGTGTCCGACCGCCACCCGCGATGCAAGCTGCTCCTCCGCCGACAGATCTGCGCTGCCGCGCTCGAGCGTCGTGGTGCGTCCACCCACGGGGGTGAAGTAGAGCTGATTGGGCCGCTCCTGCTCCCAGCGCAGGCCCGCCTTCTCGCCGAATACCTGGATGTTCAGGCCATGCATCCGGCCCGCGGCGACGGCGCTCGTCCATAGCCGTCCAACCGCGCCGCCGGACATGCGAAAAGCGAGCAGGGCATCGTCCTCGAGCTGCCTCGAGGGAATCGTGGAGGCGAAGTCCGCGGTCAGCGATTCCACCCGCTGCCCGGTGATGAAGCACGCCATGTGCAGGGCATGGATTCCGCAGTCCGCGAGCACCGATGAGACGCCCGCGAGCTTGGGATCATAGCGCCAGCGTACGCGCGGATTGTCCGCGTCCGCGGCGTTCGCATGATGGCCGTGCGCGAATTCCGCCACCACCACCCGGACGCGCCCGAGATCGCCGCGCGCGACCAGCGCGCGCGCGTGTCGCACCAGCGGATAGCCGGAGTAGCAATAATTGACCGCGCAGATCCGGCCGGCGTCGCGCGCGGTGCGCACGATCGTCTCTGCCTCTTCCACC
This sequence comes from Steroidobacteraceae bacterium, assembly GCA_036268215.1. Classification (GTDB taxonomy): domain Bacteria; phylum Pseudomonadota; class Gammaproteobacteria; order Steroidobacterales; family Steroidobacteraceae; genus Bog-1198. Next base: position 1,993 of record DATAUO010000117.1, on the reverse strand, counting down.
GTGGTCGTCAACGGCTTCTCGCAGAGCACGTCGAACCCCGCCGAGAGGAACGCCTTGGTGATCTCGAAATGCGTGCTGTTGGGGGTGGCCACGGTCACGAGATCGAGGCGGTCGGCGCGGGCCCTCTCACCCTCGAGCATCTCGCGCCAGTCGCCGTAGGCGCGATCCGCGGCGATCCCGAGACTCACGCCGAATTCGCGGGCGCGCGCCGCGTCGACATCGAGCGCGCCGGCGGCCATCTCGAAGTTTCCGTCCATGCGCGCCGCGATGCGATGCGAGCCGCCGATCTGGCTGCCCTGGCCGCCCCCGATCAATCCCCATTTCAATGTTTTGCTCATGCCAGTCCAACCGACTCGAGGAACTTGAGATTGGCGCTCGCATCCGCGAGCGTCGAGCGCGCGCCCTTCGGATCGCGGTCCTGCTCCACCGTACCCCAGCCGGAGAATTTGCTCGCGTCGATCTCGCGCTTGAGCGCCGGGAAATCCACCACCCCCTCGCCGAGATTGCAGAACACGCCGGCCGCGCAGGCATCGTAGAACCCGGTGCGATTCTCCACCGCCCGGCGCAGCACCGCCGGATTCACGTCCTTGAAGTGCAGGTAGGAGATCCGATCCGCGTGACTCCGGAAGAACGCCACCGGGTCGAAGCCGGCGTAGACGCTGTGTCCGCTGTCCAGGCAGACCTGCAGGAGCCTCGGCTCGATGGAGGCGAGCACGTCCTCGAGCTCGTCCTCGAACTCGACGAAGCCCGCGGCGTGGGCATGCATGCTCACCGTCAGGCCGTGCTCCTCGGAGCCCATCTTCGCCACGGTCCGCAGGCGCTCGAGCAGGCCCTCGCGCTCCGCGCCGCGCAAGCGCTCGGCCTCGGCGGGGCGGCCGGCGGTCGGCGCCCGGCGCGGCGAGATGGAATCGATGAGCACCATATGCTTGGCGCCGTGCGCGACGAGCGCGCGGCAGGTGCGTCTCGCGGCGTCCCGCACCTTTTCCCATTGAGCCGGGTCATGGAACGGGCGGAACAGCACGCCTCCGATCAGCGTCAATCCCCGCTGCCCGAGCGCGGGGCCCAGGATGGCCGGGTCTTCGGGCATGTAGCCCAGCGGACCGAGCTCGATGCCCCGATATCCCGCGGCCCGCGCCTCGTCCAGGACCGCCGTCCAGGGAGGGTTGCGCGGATCGTCCGCGAACTCGACACCCCACGAGCAGGGTGCGTTGCCGATCGACAGATGCATGAATGACTCCTGGCGCTACACTAGATATCTGCGAGGGAGACCCAGGCTCGCCCGGCGCTCGAGCGATAGGCGGCCTGGAGAACGCGGCTCACCTCGAGCCCGTCGCGAAAGGTCGGAAACACCTTCTGGCCCGTCTCGATCGCGTTCAAGAAATCGCGCTGCTCGATGACGATCTGGTCGCCATAGCCCGTCCCGTGACCGGGTCCCTGGCAGAACGCGAGAAAATCCGGATGATCGGGCCCGGTCAGGATCTTGGTGAATCCCCGCCGCCCGCGGCGCGCGTGCATGTCGTAGAGCCAAAGAGCGTTCTGGTCCTCCGCGTCGAACCGGAGGCCGCCCTTGGTGCCGGCGATGTCGAAGGCATAGCCCATCTTCCGTCCGGTCGCAACGCGGCTCACGTGGAGATTGCCCATGGCGCCGCCCTCGAAGCGGCAGAGGAGATTCACCTCATCGTCGTTCGTCACCGCCTCGGCGCCCGTCGCGCCGGGCCGGAATGCGTGCGCGGTCGCGACATCGGCCACCAGACGCTCGAGGGGGCCCACGAGCCTCAATACCGCATTGACGATGTGAGGCGCGAGATCGCCGAGAGCTCCCGTGGAGCGCTCGCGGGTCCGCCAGCTCGCGGGCTCCTCCGGATCGGCGAGAAAGTCCTCGGTGTGCTCGGCGCGCACGTGCACGACATCGCCGATCTCGCCGCCCTCGATGATCTCGCGCGCGAGCTGGCACGCCGGCGCGCGGATGTAGTTGAATCCCACCATGTTGGCG
>DATAUO010000116.1:0-34341 GCA_036268215.1 Steroidobacteraceae bacterium | reverse complement strand
CGCAGGATGGAGAGCACGATGATGATGCGGGTGAAGGCCGTCATGGTCATCAGGACGGCGGGCAGCAGCGTCAGCACCGTCATCAGGATCACGACTTGGAAGGTGAGCGAGTAGGTCTGCACGCCGTCCGCGGCGGACTTGATCGCGAGCGCGGGAAGCCCCGCCTGCGCTTGCGCTTGGGCGAGCGCCGCGTCCCAGGGCAGGACGGCCGTCAGGGCCACGGCCGCGGCGACGAGGCCGGCCCGGGCGATCGCGGTATGCGGCCGCGCCCGGCCTCGGGCGCGTGGCGCGGCGGGCTCGAGCGTCATGTCAGCCATGCATGTCACGGACGCCTCATCAGATCCCGCAGGCGATCCGCGAACGCCGTGGTCGGCGCGCGATCCCGGACCTTGATCGGCGCGGCGAGCGGCGTGAGCGGCACCATGCTGCCGGCGCTGATGCCCACCAGCACCTGGGCGTCGCCGACCCGCACCAGCACGATTCGATCGCGGGGACCGACCGCGACCTCATCGAGGACCGCGATGTCGCCCGAGCCGCGGGGGCCCGCGAGGCGCAGGCGCTTCAAGACCCAGCTGATGGCGAAGATCAGCGCCACGATCGCGATCAAGCTCAAGGTGAGCTGCGTCAAGCTTCCCACGGAAAGCGGCGAGGCGGGTTGCGCCATCGCCGTCATTGGGCGTGCTCCATCCTCTCGGTCGGGCTGACCACGTCGGTCAGGCGGATGCCGAACTTCTCGTTGACCACCACCACTTCGCCGCGCGCCACGCGCACGCCGTTGACCAGCACGTCGAGCGGCTCGCCCGCCAGCCGGTCCAGCTCCACCACCGCGCCCGCGGACAGCTGCAGCAGCTCCCGCACCGACATCTTGGCGCGCCCGACCTCGAGCGCGAGCGTCACCGCCACGTCGAGGATGAGGTTCAGGTTCACCTCGCCGGTGCCGACGCCGGTGGCGTTCGCGCCCAGCTCGCCGAACTGCGCCTTCGAGACGGCTGCGTTCTTGGGATCGGGCGTGCTCATGAGTCGGCTCCTGGAATGATTTTGAGTGCGTTGCGGCCTTGCGAGACACCGAAGCGGCCGCGATGGACGGGAACGTCTCCGACCATCAGGGCAACCTCGCGCGGCGGCTCGATGGGAATGATGTCGCCGGTCTGCAGGCGGACGAGCTCGCGCAGGCTCAAGCGGGCCTCGGCCAGCACCGCCCGAACGTCGATGCGCGCATCCTGGAGCGCCGACCCGATGGTCGGTGCCCACGGCTCCTGCCTGCGCGGCGCGCTTTGGCCGCCGTCCGCCGCCAGCGTCTCGCGTATGGGCGCGAGCAGGCCCTCGGTCAGGAACCAATCCATGCGCCCGCTCACCGCGGCGAATTCCACCGTGAACTTGAGCACCAGCAAGGACTCGTGCGGCGCTCCGAGCTGCGCCAGGCGCGGATTGGTCTCCTGCTTGACGAGCTCGAGATCGACGGGCGTCACCGGGGTCCAGGCCGCGTTGAGATCCGCCGCGAAGCTCTTGAGCATGAGGGCGAGAAAGCGCTGGGCGGCAGGCGCGATCGCTGCCTGCGGATCGTTGTTCGGCCGTCCCGTGCCGCCGAAGAAGCCGTCCAGCAGCGCGAGCAGCAGGCCGGGCTCGACGGAAACGAAGGCATTTCCGGGCAGAGGCTTCAGCCTCACCGTCGCGAGGCTCGCGGGCACCGGCAACGCCGCCTGCAGGTCCGGGCTCTTGCCGAGCTCGAGCGAGGTGAAATGCACCGAGGCATCGCGGCTGAGCAGCGCCGCCAGCGAGGCGCTGGCGCGGTCCGCGAACGCCTTGCTCACCACCTCGAGCAGCGGAAGCTGCGTCCGGTTGATGCGCTGCGCCGCGAAATCATAGGGCCGAACCCCGTCCGGCGCGTCCTTCTCGAGCAGTGCCGAGACTTCCTCCTCGGAGATGTTCTCGCGCGGGGCCTCCGCCATCACTGCACCACGAAGCTCGTGAACAGCACATCGTCCACGTCCGGACCGCCGGTCTTCTTCTGCACCGAGCGGACCTCGGTAAGCGCCTCCTGACGAAGCTTCTCCTTGCCCTCGCGCGACATCAGCGACTGGTAGTCCCGGTTGCTCATGAGGAGCAGCAAATTGTTGCGGATCAGGGGGACGTTCTTCTGAACGCTCTCGATGGCCTTTTCGTCATGCGCCTCGATCTCCATGGTGATCTGCAGGAAGCGCACGGCCTGGCCCTCCTCGAAATTCACCACGAGCGGCGGGTCCAGGGCGTAGTACACGGCGGCCTTGGCCGCGCCGCCGCCTTCCTTGCCGTGGCCGCTCGCGGCCGCCGGCGGGGGCACCGGCTTGATCTTCCCTTCTTTGTCGAGCTGCAGCTCCGGCATGGGGTGCAGCGAGGCGTTGATGTAGCCTCCGACCACCACCGCGGCGAGAGCCATCGCGAAAACCACGATCCCATTCGTGAGCGTGCTCATGAAGCCGCCCGATTTCTTGGGCGCTGGGGGAGGAGCGTCGTCGGCTGCGTCTGCCATTGTCTTGAATCCCTTGCGGCAAAGTCCGCCCAGGAGTCGAGCAATTTCTATGCCAGGGGTTTCAGCCGAGCCCGACGCCGCCGTTTTGTCAGCCAGATCAGCCAGTTACGGAAACGACGCGCCCGTGACCCCGATCGCCGACGCCCGCTCCGCCAGTAAATTGACGCTTGGCGCGCAAGTAACCTGTTATCGGACGGCGCCGCCTCGGCGCCGTCAATCCGGCGCGTAAGCGCCTGAATCAGAACCGCAGGGAGACTCGAAGACCGGGGGCGGCATCGTCCAGTACCAGCCGCGCGCCGTGGAGCTTGGTGACCGCGGCCACCAGCGACAGGCCCAGCCCCGAGCCCGGCACCTTGCGCGCCTCGTCGAGGCGCACCCGGCGGCCGAGCACGAGCTCGCGCTTGTCGGAGGGGATGCCGGGCCCCGAATCCTCCACCACCACCTCGGCCCCGGTGCCCTCGCGGCGCAGGAGCACGCGGATGTGGCCGCCGTCGGGCGTGAACTTGATGGCATTGTCGAGCAGGTTCGCCAGCGCTTGGGCGAGCAATTGCCGGCTGCCTAGAACCTGCGCGCCGGGCGAGACCTTGCTGTCCAGCTTGATGCCGCGCTCCTCGCTGACCGGGGCGTACAGCTCGACCAGGCTTCCGACCAGCTCAGAGAGGTTGACCGGCTCGCGCGCCACCGTGCCGGTCTCGGCGAGGGCGATACGCAGGAGCGCATCCAGCGTCGAGCGCATGTGATCCACCTCGATGCTGACGCGCTCGATCACGCGCCGCTCCGGAGAACCGGGCGTGAGCTGGGTCATCGCGCTCTCGGCGGTCGACTGCAAGCGATTCAGCGGCGTGCGCAGGTCGTGCGCGGCACTGTCGAGCACCGTGCGCATCCCCAGGGTGAGCTGCTCGATGCGATCGAGCATGCCGTTGATCTCGCGCGCCAGGGTGTTGATCTCGTCGTCGGCGTTGCGCACCGGCAGACGTTGCGACAGATCGCCGCGCATGATCTGGGTGGCGACGGCCGAGATGGCGCCTGCCTGGGCCAGGATGCGCCGTCCCATCCAGAATCCGCCGCCGAGCCCGAGCAGCAGCGTCATGACCACGGCGGCGATCAGCCCGCGCATCATCAAATTCTTGACGTCCTGGCGTTCCTGCACGTCGTGCCCGACCAGCATGCGGTAGCCGCCCGGCAGCGGGAAGCGCTGGGCGCGCATCTCATGGACGCGGGTCTCGTCGCCGAAGGGCACCGACACCTTGAACATGAACCATTTGCCGCTGCCGGCCTCGAGCTTCGGCCAAGCGGGCACGTTGCCCGCGACGGGACGCAGCTGGGGATCGACCATCAGGTAGACCGCGCCGCGCACGTCCTGGTCCTGCGAGCGCTGCTCGACCAGCTCGATGAAGTCGGACCTCGACAGCACCGCCATCTGCTCGCGCAGTCCCTGGACCTCGGCCTCGATGAGGTTGTCGGTGCTCCCGTCGACCACGCGCGATACGGCGAAATCCACGGCGCCGAGCAAGGCGGCGGCACCGCACGCGAACACGATGGAATAGACGATTGCGATACGGAACGGAGAGGTATCGAGAACGCCCAGGATTCTTTGATCCGGGGACATGGGTCTGATTGCCAGCGTGGCCACGGGTCCCGCTATTCGTCTTCGCGCAAGCTATAACCGGCGCCGCGCACCGTATGCAGCAGGGGCTTGTCGAAGTCCTTGTCGATCGCCTGGCGCAACCGGCTGATGTGCACGTCGATGACGTTGGTCTGCGGGTCGAAGTGATAATCCCACACACCCTCGAGCAGCATGGTTCGGGTCACCACCTGACCGCTGTGGCGCATCATGAATTCGAGCAGCTGGAACTCGCGCGCGGTCAGCTCGATCTTCTTGCCGTTGCGCGTCACGCGCCGCGTCATGCGATCGAGCTCGAGATCGGCGAGCTTCAGCTTGGTGTTGGTCTCCGCGGTGCCGTTCTCGCCGCGGCGCGCGAGCGCATCGACCCGGGCCAGCAATTCCGCCATGTGATAGGGCTTGGTGAGGTAGTCGTCGCCGCCGGCGCGCAAGCCCGTGATGCGGTCGTCGACCTCGCCGAGCGCGGAGAGGATCAGCACCGGGATCTTGCGCCCGGTGGCGCGCAGCGATTGCACCAGCGCGAGACCGTCCATCTTCGGCAGCATCCGGTCGACGATGACGAGATCGACGGCGATCGAGGAGGCGAGGTGCAGCCCTTCCAGACCGTTCGTCGCGATGTCCACCGTGTGTCCCACCTCGCGCAGAGCCTTGGCGAGGTAGTCGCGCGCAATTTCGTCATCTTCAACGATCAAGATGTGCATGGCTCGGTATTTTACAGCCGTTCGACGGCTGCGGACCTCCGCGAAAGACTTTGGACCGCCATGGCCCCAAGCGATAGACTAAAGCAGATGGCTGAGACCACTCCGCAGAGCTGCGACGTACTGGTGATCGGCGGCGGCCCGGGCGGATCGACCGCCGCGGCGCTGCTCGCGGAAAAAGGCCATCGAGTCGTGCTCCTGGAGAAAGCTCGGCATCCGCGCTTTCACATCGGCGAGTCGCTGCTGCCCGCCAATCTTCCCATCATGGACCGCCTGGGCGTCACGGCTCAAGTGCGCGCGATCGGAATGGAGAAATGGGCCGCGGAATTCGTCTCGCCGGGCGACGGGCGGCACCAGGAATTCAGCTTTGCGCGCGCCTGGGACAAATCGCTTCCCATGGCCTACCAGGTGCGGCGCTCGGAGTTCGACCACATCCTGATCCGCCGCGCGGCGGAAATGGGTGCCCGCGTGATCGAGGGTTGCCGCGTCCGCGACGTGGAATTCCTGCGCGATGCCGCCGCCACGGGCTCCGCGCCTTCCGTGCCGGTACGCGTGTGCGCGGAGCACGAGAACGGCGACACCCAGATCTGGGAGGCCGGCTACCTCGTCGATGCCTCCGGCAGGGATACGCTGCTCGGCAATCGGCTGAATATCAAGGAGCGCAACAAGAAGCACGACAGCGCCGCGCTCTTTGCGCACTTCTCCGGCGCGCGCCGCGAGTCGGGCAAGCGTGAAGGCAACATCGTCGTCTTCTGGTTCGAGCATGGCTGGTTCTGGTTCATTCCGCTCGCGGACGGGTCCACCAGCGTCGGCGCGGTGGTCTGGCCGCAATACATGAAGTCGCGCAAGACCTCCGTGCGCGAGTTCTTCATGGACACGCTCGCGCTGTGTCCGCCGCTCGCCGAGCGGCTCCGCGAAGCCGTGCTCATCTCGGACGTCGAGGCCACCGGCAACTACTCCTACAGCTGCACGCGCAGTCACGGCGCGAACTATCTGCTGGTGGGAGATGCGTTCTCGTTCATCGATCCCGTGTTCTCCTCGGGCGTGATGCTGGCGATGAACGGCGGCATCGCCGCCGCCGACGCCATTCACGCCTGCCGCACCGAGCCCGCCCGGGGCCGCGCCGCGCTCGAGCGCTTCGACCGCATATCGCGGCACGGGCCCCGGGAATTCTCCTGGTTCATCTACCGGATCACCAATCCGGCCATGCGCGAGCTGTTCCTCGACCCGAGGAACGTCTTCCGGGTCGAGGAAGCGTTGCTGTCGCTCCTGGCCGGCGACATCTTCGGCTCGACGCCGATCTGGGGACGGCTGAGGCTGTTCAAGCTCATATTCTTCTGGCTCTCGCTCGCGAATCTCGGACGTACCATCCGTGCGTGGCGCCGGCGGGCGATCGACATCCGTTCCGAGGCGGAACACATGACGTGACGGGCTCGGGCCGCGCCCACGTCCGTCCGCCGCTCATGTTTCGCCGCCTCAAAATCCTCTACGAATACTTCTCGCTGTACAGCTCGCTGGCGCTGCTCGCCGTCATTTGCCTGACGTGGTCGGTCTTCGCGCTGCCGCTCTACTTCGTCCTTCCGCGGAAGTTGGGTACCGTGGTCGGGCGCGCGGGCATCACCTACGGCTTTCGCCTGTATGCCTGGTCGCTCGCGGTCACGCGCACGTACTACCTCGACCTCGGGGCCATCGACACCTTGCGCGGCGGGCCTCCGCTGATCCTGGCGCCGAATCACCCGGCGCTGATCGATGCCCTGCTGATCCTCACGCGCCATCGCAATCTCGTCTGCGTGATGAAGTCCGAGCTCATGCGCAACGTGTTCCTCGGCTCCGGGTCGCGCCTCGCACGCTACGTGCGCAACGATTCGTCGCGCCAGATGGTCAAGGAGTCGGTGACGCACCTGCGCGAGGGCGGCGTGCTGTTGTTGTTCCCGGAGGGCACGCGCACCGTTCATAGCCCCATCAACCCGCTGGTCGGCAGCGTCGGGTTGATCGCCAAGCATGCCGGTGTCCCGGTTCAGACGTTGATCATCGAAACCGACTCCCCGTTCTTGAGCAAGGGATGGCCGCTGTTCCGCCGCCCTCGCCTGCCCATCGTGTATCGCGTGCGGCTGGGCAGGCGATTCGATCCGCCGGCCGACGTCGCGGGGTTCACCAAGGAGCTCGACGCGTACTACCGCCGCGAGCTCGAAGGGGCTTTGCAATCGCGCTGGCTCGCGAGCGGGCAGCCTTGACGACATGGACATGACTTCAGCCGATGGTTGAGCGCGACCCCTCCGGTACCCACCTGGTGCTCATCCCGAGCTATGACCCGGGACCCAAGGTCTACGACACCGTGCGGGCCGCGCTCGCGCGGTGGGCCCCCGTGTGGGTTGTCGTCGACGGCAGCACCGACGGCACGCTCGAGGGCCTCGCCGCCTTGGCCCGCGAGCAGCCTGGGCTCACCGTCCTCACCCTGCCGAGGAATCGCGGCAAGGGCGCCGCGGTGCTATTCGGCCTCGTGGAGGCGCGGTCGCGCGGATTCACGCATGCCTTGACCATGGATTCGGATGGCCAGCACCCGGCCGACTGCATCCCCGCCTTCATGCAGGCCTCGAGGTCGGCGGCCGGCGCCATGGTGCTCGGTTGTCCGGTGTTCGATGCGAGCGCTCCCGCCCTGCGGGTCAGGGGCCGCCGCATCTCCAACTGGTGGGCCAATCTCGAGACCCTGGGAGCCGGAATCGGCGATTCGCTGTTCGGGTTCCGGGTCTACCCCATCGAGCCGCTGATCTCCGTCATGCGGACGCAGCTCTGGATGCGACGCTTCGATTTCGACGTGGAAGCGGCCGTGCGCCTGTGCTGGCGCGGCGTGCGGCCGCTGAACCTCCCGGCGCCGGTGCGCTACTTCAGGCCCGAGGAGGGCGGCGTGTCGCACTTTCACTACGGGCGCGACAACGTGCTTCTGACCTGGATGCATTTTCGGCTGTTTTGGGGCTTCATGTTGCGCTTGCCTTGGCTCGTGGCGCGACGCTTGCGAAATTGACCAGTTAGGCCCCCTGTTGAGGGTTCCGGTTGCCGGTGGGGTCTGCACCTATATAATGCCGGCAAGTCCAAAGCCCTTTATAAAGCGTCTATGTCCGACCAAGCGTCGCTCAAGCAACAGTCGGCGCCCGCGACCGATGACGGTCTTGCGCGGGAGCTCGCCGGCCTGTTCGTGCAAGCGTTGAATCTCGAGGTCGAGCCGCTGGAGATCGATCCCGATGCCCCGTTGTATGGCGAGGGGCTCGGGTTGGATTCCATCGACATCCTGGAAGTGGCACTGATCGTCTCCAAGCAGTACGGCGTTCAATTGCGCGCCGACAGCCAGGAGAATCAGCACATCTTCCGGTCCTTGAGGCACCTCGCGGAGTACATTGCGGCCCACAGGACCAAGTAAATGCGCGGGCGACCCCGACTGCAGCTGGCTGCAATCGCCGTATTCGTCGTGGCATATGCGGTCCTGTCCCATTACGCCAACTCCGCGGTCGGATCGCGCGATTTGAGCGTCGCGGTCGCGCTCGGTCCCGTGGCGCTGATCGGCTTCGTCGTGATCTCGCGCGCAACGCGCCTCTGGGTGGCGCTGCTCTCGGCCGCCGTGGCCGCGCTCTTGGTGCGCGCGTTCTGGCCGGACCTGGTGAGCAACTTCCCGGTGGTCTACCTGCTGCAAGAAGCCGGTTTCTACAGCTTGATGGCGGCAACCTTCGGTCTTTCGCTGCGTCCGGGCCGCGTCGCGCTCTGCACCATGCTGGCCGACAAGGTGCACGGCCCCTTGAGCGCACGAGAGGTGACCTACACGCGGCGCGTCACGGCCGCGTGGGCCGTGTTCTTCCTGGCGATCGCCCTGATCACGATCGGCTTTTACCGGTTCGCGCCGCTCACCACCTGGTCGCTGTTCGCGAACTTCTGCGTCGTGCCGCTGATGGTCCTCATGTTCGTCGGCGAGTATGCCGTGCGCCGGCGCGTGCTTCCGCAGGTCGCGAGCCGCGGCATGCTGGCCGCCCTGCACGTGTATTTCGGAACCTCGCGGCACGCCCCGTGAGCGCCATCCCGCTGCTGTCGCATGCCTCGCCCACGGCGGTGGTGGCCTACCGGCACGGCGCACCGGTCACGGCGCAGCGGTTCCTTTCCGATGCCGGGCAGCTGGCGGAGGCGTTGCCCGCGGGTGCGCACGTGCTCAACGTCTGCGCGGACCGCTACCGCTTCACGGTGGGGCTCGCGTCCTGCCTGATGACCGGCCGCATCAGCTTGCTGCCCTCGACCCATACGCCCGAAGTCATCGCGCAGCTCGCGCGTTTCGCGCCCGACGCATTCTGTCTGACCGACGATCCGCGTTGCGATATCGCGCTGCCCAAGGTGCGCTACCCGGAGCCGATCGCGGCGACGCGGGCCGGCCCGTGGTCGGTGCCGGAGATTCCGGCCACCCAGACGGCGGCGATCGTTTTCACCTCGGGCTCGACCGGATCGCCGCTGCCCTACAAGAAGACCTGGGGACGCCTGGCACGCTGCGTGCGCGACGGCGCTCCGCGCCTGGGATTGCTCGATGGACGCCAGCACGCGGTGATCGGAACCGTGCCCCCGCAGCATATGTACGGATTCGAATCGACCGTTCTGCTGTGCCTGCAGAGCGGCAATGCGTTCGGCGCGGAGCGGCCGTTCTATCCCGCCGACGTCGCGGCCGCGCTCGCCGCCGTACCGCGGCCGCGCGTGCTGGTGACGACGCCGGTGCATCTGCGCACGCTGATCGCGTCCGGGGTGGACATGCCGGAGTTGGACCTCGTGGTGTCGGCAACCGCGCCGCTCGCGGCCGATCTCGCCCGCGAGGTCGAGCATCGATTCCATACCGCGCTGCTCGAGATCTACGGCTCCACGGAGACCGGCCAGATCGCCACGCGCCGCACCGCCGAGGCCGCCTCCTGGCGACTCTGGCCCGATGTGAAGCTCAGCGTCTCGAAGGATCAAGTGTTCGCCCACGGGGGTCACGTCGAGCAGTTCACGCCCATGTGCGACGTGCTCGAGCTGGTCGGCGACGACGAGTTCCTGCTGCATGGGCGCACCGCCGATCTCGTCAACGTGGCCGGCAAGCGCAGCTCCTTCGGCTACTTGAACGCCCAGTTGAACGCCATCCCGGGCGTGGTCGATGGGGTATTCTTCCTGCGCGAGGAATCGACCGGCTCGACCGGCGTCGCCCGTCTCGGCGCCGTGGTGGCGGCGCCGACGCTGACCATCGCAGCATTGACGGAGCACCTCCGGCAACGCATCGATCCCGTATTCCTGCCCCGGCCGCTGATCATGGTCGATCGCCTGCCGCGCAACGCCACCGGCAAGCTGCCGCAGCACGAGATCGAGAGCATCGCAAGCCGTCATCTGCAGACGAGCGGCGCGTCATGAGCGCGGGCCCGCGCACGGCGCTCGATGTGCCGCACGACCACCCGGCATTCGCAGGCCACTTCCCCGCGTTTCCCGTGCTGCCGGGTGCCTTGGTGCTCGACCAGGCTCTCGAGATCATCCTTCGCGAGCGCGGCATCGACGTGACCCGTTGGCAGCTCGCCTCCGCGAAATTCCTCGGCGCCGTACGGCCGGGCGAGCGCCTGACGGTGGAGCACGACGCGCCGCGCGACGGCGTGGTGCGATTCACCGTCCGCTGCGGCGAGCGCATCGTCGCGAGCGGCAGCTTGAGTGCGCACGCCGCACATCCCGCGGCGGAGGCCGGCGTCGCGGGCGGCGGCAACGCGGGTGATGCCGGCGGCGGCGGCTAGTCGCACCGATGAGCTCGACCACCCCCAAGGCGGCCGGCTACGTCGCGGAGCGCGCCAGCGCCGATTGGGCGGCGCATCGCGAGCGCGGCAGCGGCGCGCTCCTGCGCCTCATGGCATTCCTGTCGCTGCACCTCGGGCGCAGGTTCAGCCGGATTCCGCTGCTCGGCATCGCGCTGTACTTCTTCCTGTTCGCGCCGAGCGCGCGCCGCGCCTCGCGGCGCTATCTGCGCCTGGCGCTCGGCCGCCCGCCCCGCGCACGCGACAGGTTCCGGCAGATCCTGAGCTTCGCGACCACCATCCACGATCGCGTGTACCTGCTGAACGGGCAGTTCGACGAGTTCGTCATCACCTTCGACGAGAGCGAGCTGATGCGCTCGACGCCGCCCGACGGCCGCGGCGTGCTGCTGCTGGGCGCTCACCTCGGCAGCTTCGAGGTCATACGCTGCCTGGGCCGCTACCGGGCCGGTGCATCGGTGGCGATGGCCATGTACGAAGCGAATGCTCGCAAGATCAGCTCGACGCTTGCGGCGCTCAATCCGCGCTTGAGCTCGGACATCGTGCCGCTCGGCAAGCTCGACGCCATGCTGAATATCGCGGAGCGTCTCGATCGAGGAATACACGTCGGGGTGCTAGGGGACCGCACGCTGGGTCAGGAGGCGGTGCAGGCGGTGACGCTCTTGGGCGAGCGCGCCTTCCTGCCGACAGGGCCGCTGCGCGCGGCGGCGATACTTCGCTGCCGGGTCTTTTTCATGGCCGGGCTCTACCGGGGCAAGAACCGCTATCACGCGGTGTTCGAGCCGCTCGCCGACTTCACCGCGATTCCGGCCGGCGCACGCCAGAAGGAAGTGCAGGCCGCGATCGGGCGTTACGCCGCCATCCTCGACCGCTGCTGCCGCGGCGACCCCTATAATTGGTTCAATTTTCACGACTTTTGGGCGGCACGGAGCGAGGAGTCCCCGCCGTGATGCGACGCGCACCCCTCTTGGCGGTGCTGCTCATCGCCTGTTTCGCGGCAATCGGAGCGGCGGATGATCTGGACCAGGTGATGCGGCTGCTCGCGATGCGCCAGCACGGCCGGGCGGAGTTCGTCGAGCAGCAGTTCCTCAAGGTTCTCGACCACCCGCTCGAATCCTCCGGGGAGCTGCGCTACGACGCTCCGGATCGGCTGGAAAAGCGCACGCTCGAGCCTCGCCGCGAGACCCTGGTGCTCGCGGGGAGCACCCTGACCACGGAACGCAACGGCCACGCCCGTACCCTCGATCTGCAGCGCTACCCGCAGGTGCTGCCCTTCGTCGAAAGCATCCGCGCCACGCTCGCCGGCGACCGCGCCGCGCTCGAGAAGGTGTTCCACCTCGAGCTCAGCGGAAGCCTCGAGCGTTGGACCCTGACCCTCGAGCCCCTGGACCACGACCTCGCGCGCAACGTCAAGCAGGTGCAAATCGACGGGATGCGCGATCAATTGATCCGGGTAGAAATTCGCCAGCCCGATGGCGACCGCTCCTTGATGACCCTGCGCGCTCCGCCCGGCTCATGAGCGTGCGGCGCTGGGGGGGACCGGCGCTGTGGGTGCTCGCCGCCGCGATCGCGGCCGTCGTGGTGGCTCGCGCCCGCTACGTGACCGACATGTCCGCCTTCCTGCCCGCCCGCCCCACCCCGGCGGAGCGGCTGCTGGTGGAGCAGCTGCGCGACGGGCCGGCGTCCCGGCTGATTCTCGCGGCGATCGACGGCGGCAACGCGGAGGAACGGGCGCGGATCTCGGGGTTCATCGCCGCGCGCCTGCGCGGCGACCGCCGCTTCGCGAGCATCAACAACGGCGAGCCGGTCACCGCTCAGCGCGACCGCGACTTCCTGTTCGAGCATCGCTACGTGTTGAGCGACCGCGTCACTCCCGGGCTGTTCACGGTCGGCGGCCTCCACGATGCGATCGCGGACACCGTCGAAGACCTGTCGTCGCCCGCCGGCCTGCTGCTCAAGTCGCTGCTGCCGCGAGATCCCACCGGCGAGATGATGCACGTCGTCGATGGCCTCGAGCGTGTCCCGTCCCCCGCCACCCGGGACGGCGTGTGGGCCTCCGCCGACGGCTCGCGCGCCCTGCTGGTCGCCGAGACCGCGGCCGGCGGATCCGACACGGACGCGCAGCAGAGCGACATCGCCGCAATTCGCGCCGCGTTCGCCTCGTCGCGGCCCGGCGCGCTCCGGCTCACCCTGACCGGTCCGGGCGTGTTCGCCGTGGCGGCTCGCGACAAGATCGAGCGCGCCGCGATCCGCCTCTCGATCGCGAGCGGCATTCTGGTCGTCACGCTGCTGTTTGCGGCGTACCGCTCCGTGCCCGCGCTGGTGCTCGGCCTCATGCCCGTGGCGACCGGCGCGCTGATCGGAGTCGCCGCCGTCGCGCTCGGCTTCGGAATCGTCCACGGGGTCACGCTCGGCTTCGGCGTCACTCTGATCGGAGAGTCGGTGGACTATTCGATCTACTTCTTCGTGTCCTCGCGCAGCCGGCCGCGCTCCGACCGCCCGGCCGCGGCGGGGAGCACACCCTCGGCGGATTGGACCCGCGCGTGGTGGCCGACGATCCGGCTCGGCATGCTGACCTCGGTGTGCGGATTCGCCTCGCTCCTGCCTTCCGGCTTCCCAGGGCTCGCACAGCTCGGCGCCTACTCGATCAGCGGCCTGATCGCCGCCGCGCTCGTGACTCGGTTCGTGCTTCCCGCCCTGCTGCCGCGCGACTTCGCCATTCACGACGTGGCGCCGCTCGGTGCCCGTGTCGCGCGCGCGCTCTCGCCGGCACGGCGGCTGCCCGCTTCCGCTCGAGTCGCCGCGGCGGCGGGTTTGGCCGCGATCGCGCTCTTCTGCCTGTACCGGCACTCCTCGACGCTGTGGAACCGCGAGCTGTCCGCATTGAGCCCGGTGTCGAAGCAGGAGCTCGACCGCGACGCGCTGCTGCGCGCCGATCTCGGCACCGCGGACGTGAGCGACCTCGTCATCGTCACCGGACCGACGCTCGAGGCCGCGCTCGCCGGCGCGGAGCGCGCAGGAGCGGCGCTCTCGTCCCTGGCGGCCTCGAACGTCGTCGGCGGCTACGACAGCCCGGCGGTCTATCTCCCCAGCGAGTCGACCCAGGCGCAGCGGCGCGCCAGCCTGCCGGGCGAGGCGGATCTTCGCGCGCGGCTCGAGCAGGCGACGGCCGGGCTCGGACTGCGCGCGGATACCCTGCAGCCCTTCGTCGCCGATGTCGCGGCGGCGCGGCAGGCGGCACCCCTGCTCCCCGCGGATCTCGACGGCACCTCGATGAAAGCGGCCCTCGATGCGCTCCTGCTGCGCGAGGGAGATCGTTGGAACGCGCTCTTGCCGCTGCATGTTCCCAAGGGCGCGCAATCCATCGACGTTCCCGCGGTGAGGAGGGCGCTCGGCCCGGCCGCGCAGGTCATCGATCTCAAGGCCGAATCCGACGCCCTGTACGCGCGCTACCTCAAGGAGGCCATTCACCTGTCGTTGGCCGGCCTGGCATCGCTCATCGCGCTCCTTGCGCTCGCGCTGAGAAGCGTCCAGCGCGTCGTCCGCGTTCTGGCACCGCTGCTCCTTGCGGTGCTGTGCGTCGCCGCGGCCCTGACGCTCGCGGGTGTCCCGCTCACCATCCTGCACCTCGTCGGGATGCTCCTCATCGTCGCGGTTGGATCGAACTACGCGCTGTTCTTCGACCGCGCCACGCGAATCCACGAGGCCGGCGGCGAATCGCTGACCCTGGCCGCGCTGGGTCTGGCGAACGCGGGCACCGTCATCGGCTTCGGCCTGCTGTCCTTCTCCCAGGTGCCGGTGCTCGAAGCCCTGGGGACCACCGTCGCGCCCGGCGCCTTCCTCGCGCTCGTGTTCAGTGCCTGTCTCTCCAGTCGCTGAGGTCGCCGTGCCGGCGCGTCCCGGCGCCGCGGCGCCGGTCAGGATGCTGTGGCTGCCCGGCGCCTATCACTCGCATCGTGACTTCCTCGAGGCCGGGTACGCCGAGCCCGTGCGCGCGTTGGGTCTCGACATCGACCTCGTGTTCATCGATCTCGCCATGGATCATCTCGGCGATCGCAGCCTCATCGGGTGGCTGCGCGCGGGGCACGTGGCCGCGGCGCGCGCGGCCGGAGTCGAGCTCTGGCTCTGCGGCATCTCCCTCGGCGGATTGTTCGCGCTGGATTACGCCGCCAGTCATCCGGGCGAGGTCGACGGACTGTGCCTGCTCGCCCCGTATCTCGGCAACCGCATGCTGACGGCCGAGATCGCCGCGCGCGGCGGCCTCGGCGGCTGGCGCCCGGGTGAGCTTGCGGAGAGCGACGTGGAACGTCGAATATGGCGCTACGTCAAAGGGCGCCGCTCGCCGGGGACGAGCACTCCGCCGCCGAGGGAGTCCGCGCAGCCGGGCGAGCGCGAGCCTTCGGACCGGGGCGGCGCCGAAGCGCTGCATCTCGGCTACGGGCGGGACGATCGATTCTCGCCGTCGCACTCGCTCTTGGCGGCGGCACTGCCGCCGGACTGCGTCGATGTGATCGACGGCGGCCACGAATGGGGCACCTGGCGCAGGCTCTGGGGGAGATTCTTGGAACGACGGACGAACGCACACGGATCACGGGGATGAGCGCTCGGAGGCGTCTCGCTTGAGCGCGCGTGGGTGCCGGGCATGACCCGACGCTGGTCACCCTCGCCGCTTCTGTACGCGACGGCCGCGGTGCACGCGGGTGCCGCGGCCGCGACGCTGATCCGTCCCTCGCTCTGGCCCTGGATGCTCGGGGCGGTGGCGGCGAATCATGCCGTGCTGGCGGCCGCAGGCCTGGTGCCGCGCAGCCGGCTGCTCGGGCCGAATCTCCTGCGCCTGCCGCGCGACGGGAATGCGCCGGGCCGCATCGCCATCACCATCGACGACGGCCCCGATCCCGAGGTGACTCCTCGCGTGCTCGAGGTGCTGGCAGCACGCCGTGCGCGGGCGACGTTCTTCTGCATCGGCGCCCGCGTCGAGCGCCACCCGGAGCTCGCGCGCGAGATCGTGCGCGGCGGTCACGCCATCGAGAACCACAGCCAGCGGCACCGTCATGACTTCTCGCTCATGGGGCCGGCGCGCATGAGCCTGGAAATCGAAGGCGCGCAGGCGACGATCGCGCGGATCACCGGCCGCACGCCGTCCTTCTTTCGCGCGCCGGCGGGACTGCGCAATCCCTTCCTCGATCCCATCCTGGCCCGCCTGGGCCTGCGTCTCGCCTCCTGGACGCGGCGCGGCTTCGACACCGTCACCGCGAGCCCGGACCTCGTCTACCAACGGCTCGCGCGTTCGCTCGAGAGCGGCGACATCCTGCTGCTGCACGACGGTCATGCCGCGCGCGCGGCGAGCGGCGCGCCCGTCGTCGTCGAGGTGCTCCCCCGGCTGCTGGAGACGGCCGCGGCCCGGGGCCTCGAGACCGTCACGCTCGCCGCAGCACTGGGGACGGTCACGTCCGGCGCGGCGTTGTAAGCTATGCCGATGACACCGCTGGTTCTGGACTGCTATACCGCCACGAGCTGCATCGGCAAGGGCACCGAAGAGACGTGGCGAAGCCTGCTCGCCCAGCGCAGCGGCCTCGAGGCTTGCGGATTCGAGACCGTGGTCATCGACACGCACATCGGCGAGGTCGCGGGCGTCGACGCTCAGCACGTCCCCGCGGAGCTCGCGGCCTTCGAGTGCCGCAACAATCGCCTGGCCGAGCTGGCACTCCGTCAGGACGACTTCCTCGGCGCGGTGCGCCGGGCGGCGACGCGCTGGGGCCCGCGGCGCATCGCCGTGCTCATCGGCACCAGCACGGCCGGTATTCTGGAGACCGAACTTGCCTACCGGCGGCGCGATCCGGTCACCGGCGCGTTGCCGGACGGATTCAGGTACGGCTCGACCCACAATGCGTTCTCGGTCGTGGACTACGTGCGCAGGCGCTGCGGCCTCGAGGGGCCGGCGATGGCCGTATCCTCCGCCTGCGCCTCGAGCGCCAAGGTGTTCGCATCGGCGCACCGCATGGTCGCGGCGGGCCTCGTCGACGCCGCGCTCGTGGGCGGCGTCGATTCCCTCTGCCTGACCACGCTCTACGGATTCCACTCCCTGCAGCTCTCGTCCCCGCGGCCCTGCCGGCCCTTCGACGTCGCCCGCGATGGAATCTCGATCGGCGAAGCGGCGGCGTTCGCGTTGCTGGAGCGCGCACCGCCCGAGGCCGGCCGCGACGCCATTCTCCTGCTCGGCACCGGCGAATCGAGCGACGCTTATCACATGTCCGCGCCGCATCCCGAGGGACGCGGCGCGCGCGTGGCGATGGAGGCCGCGCTCGCGAGCGCCGCGCTCGCGGCCGACGACATCGACTACATCAACCTGCACGGCACCGGCACGCCCAGCAACGATCGCGCCGAGAGCCAGGCCGTCACCGCCATTTTCGGCGCGACGACGCCGTGCAGCTCGACCAAGGGCGCGACCGGCCATACGCTCGGCGCCGCCGGCGCGCTCGAAGCGGTCATCAGCGCGCTCGCCATAACCCACGGGGTCATGCCGGGCGGCGTTCATACCACCATGATCGATCCGACCTTGACGGCACACTATATAAAGGACAATCGCGCAGGCAGGGTGAATCGCGTTCTCACCAATTCGTTCGGCTTCGGCGGCACGAACTGCAGCTTGATCTTCGGCCGCGCGGCATGACGCTGCGCGCGTACGTGAACGGCCTCGGCTTGCTGGGGCCCGGCCTCTCCAATTGGGATCAGGCTTGCGCGGTGCTGAGCGGCGCGAAGGAGTATCGTCCCGCAGCAACCGTGCTTCCGGTTCCCTCCATCCTGGCGGCGGCGGAGCGGCGGCGCACCGGCCGCGTCGTGAAGCTTGCGCTCGCGATCGCGCTCGAGGCTGCCCGCCAAGCGGGCGAGGATCCCGCGACGCTCGCCAGCGTGTTCTCGTCGTCCGGCGGCGACGGCCACAATTGCCACGAGCTGTGCCACGCGCTCTCGCTCGCGTCCCGCGAGGTGTCGCCGACCCGCTTCGCGAACTCGGTGCACAACGCCGCCGCGGGATACTGGAGCATCGGCACCGGGGCGACCGCCGAATCGAACGTGCTGTGCGCGTACGATGCGAGCTTCGGCGCCGGCCTCCTCGAAGCGCTGACCCAGGTCGCGGCCGACCGCGTTCCCGTGCTGCTGGTGGCATACGACACCGAGTACCCCGAGCCGCTGCATGCCAAGCGGCCGATCCCCGATGCCTTCGGCGTCGCCATGGTGCTGGCGCCGATCCGGTCGCCGGCGTCCATCACCCGATTGACGTGCGCGCTCAGCGGCGAGGACCTCGAGCACATGCCGGAGCCGGCGCTGGAGAGCCTGCGCGCGACGATCCCCGCGGCCCGCTCGCTGCCGCTGCTCCGGCGCATCGCCGCGGGAGAGCCCGGGCGTGCGCTCGTCGAGTATCTCGACGTGTCGCGCCTCGCGATCGAGGTCGACCCTTGCGCCCCCCCGGCGCATACGGAGGCGCCGTGAGCTTGGAGGGTCCGGGCGCCCTGCCGTTGGATCGCATCTGGATCGAGCGGCACATTCCGCATCGCGGCCGCATGATGCTTCTCGACGAGGTGCTCGAATGGGACGCGCGCCGGGCGCGCTGCCGGAGCACCACGCACCGCGCGCCGGATCATCCTTTGAGGGCGCGCGGTCGTCTGGGGGCCGCGTCGGGAATAGAATATGCCGCCCAGACCATGGCGGTGCACGGCGCGCTCTGTGCAGGCGCGGGCGCACCCCGGCCCGAGGCGGGCTTTCTCGCCAGCCTGCGCGGCGTGCGCTTCCGCGTGCCGCGGCTCGACGACATCACGGGCGATCTCGAATCGAGCGTGACGCTGGTGGCAAGCGACGGCGCCACGGCGCTGTATGACTTCGAGCTCCGGTCCGACGCGCGCCCGCTGGCGAGCGGCCGCGCCAGCGTGGTATTCGATGCAAGCAAACGGTGGCAGCCATGAGCGAGATGATCCGGGCACTGGTCACGGGCGGCAGCGGCGGCATCGGCGCCGCCATTTGCAGGCGCCTCGCCGCCGACGGGCGCTTCGTGTACGTGCACGCCCACCGCAACTCCGCGGGTGCGGCGGCCGTCGTCGGGGAGATCGAGAGTGCCGGAGGGCGCGCCGAGAGCGTCGCGTGCGACCTCACCGACCTGGCCGCCACGCGCGCCTGCATGGATCGGCTGCTCGAGGCCGGACCGATCCAGATCCTGATAAACAACGCGGGCACTCACGAGGACGCCGTGTTCCCGGGAATGAGCCCGGAGCAGTGGCGCCGCGTGCTCGACGTGTCGGTGAACGGCTTCTACAACGTCACTCAGCCGCTGATGCTGCCCATGATCCGCACGCGCTGGGGCCGCATCGTCAACATCACCTCGGTCACGGCGCTCGCCGGCAATCGCGGCCAGGTGAACTATGCGGCCGCCAAGGGCGCGTTGAATGCCGCCACCAAGTCGCTCAGCTTCGAGGTCGCGAGCCGCGGCATCACCGTCAATGCGGTGGCGCCCGGCATCATCGCGAGCGGCATGGGCGAGTCGGCATTCGATGCGGACACCATCGCCGGGCTCGTGCCCATGAAGCGCGCCGGCAGCGCGGCGGAGGTGGCTTCTCTCGTGGCCTTCCTGACGTCGAGCGAAGCGGCTTACATCAGCGGCCAGGTGATCTCGATCAACGGCGGCATGTACTAGAGGCAGAGCATGCCGAATTTGGTCAAAGCTCGTTGCCAGCGCATCCGTCCCCGAATTCGAGCTCGACGACGGCCGTCAGGCGTAGGCGTCGACGCCGCCGCTCGAGGTGCGCGACGCCGGCGCAACCGCCGACACGGACGCCGTCTCCCGGCTCGGGCTCGCCGCGGGGGTCCATTCGTAGGGCTGTGACTGCGGCGTGCGGTCTTGGAACGAGCGCTGGGAGATGTCGACGCTCACCTGGGCGAAGCCCTGCGCGCCGAGCATCTCACGCAGCTTCGGCGAGCTCGATTCGAGCGCATCGCGGGTCACCGCGCTGTGGCTGGTCATCGAGACCATGGCGTGATCGCCTTGGACGGCGATGCGCACCTCGATCGGACCGAGCTGCGGCGGATTCAGCTGGAGCTTGGCGCTGCCGAGATTGTTCTCGACCATGTACGAGACGCGATCGCTCAAACCCTGCGCGAATTCGGGCGAGTCGACCGCCGCGGGAACCTTGAGGGTCGCCGTCGCGGACGAATCGGCGGCGGTCGTGGCGGAGCTCGACTGCACGCCGCTCGCGCCCGCGGCTGCGCTCGTGCCCGCGTCCGTCGTGCTCGACCCGTCGTCGTCGCGCGAATGCTTGTCGGTGGCGGCGGCGCCGTTCAGCAGGGCCGCCTGCGCATCCGCCGTCGTGGCTGCCGCGGCGTGCTGGGCCGTGGCCGCGGCGGCCGCGGCGACCGTTGCCGCGGTGGGCGCGAGCCCATTGATACCGGTGACTGCGGCCGCCGTGCCTGCCGCTGCCGCTCCGGTTGCCGGCGCGGCGAGATCATCGGCAGATCCGTCGACGGAGTCGTCCATGAATCCGGGCTGCGACTTGCCCGCACTGGTGGCTGCCCCGGCAACGGCCGCGGCGACGGCGGCCTGGGTCGCACCATCGACGCCGACGGCCGAGCCGGCGGCGGACGCCGCCGAGGAAGCGTCGGCGGGGCCGCTGCTCGGCGCGGAAGTGGCCGCAAGAGCCCCGGCGCGCGCGTCCTGCGGGGAAGCCGCGCGGACTGCACCGCCCGACGTCGTGGCTGCGGCCGCGGCGGCCGCCTGGGCGGCCCGGGCGGCGTTCGCGACCGCTGAAGCCGCGGTCGAGCTCGCGCCCGAGGTTGCGCCCGGGGTGATGGCCGCGGAGCTCGTTGCAGTCCCGCCTTGCTGTGCGCCGGTTTGCGATGCAACGGCACCCGCCACGCCCGCCTTGCCCGCCGCAGCGGGGGATTCCGTGCCGGGCGCCGCAGTGCCCGCCGTGGCCGGTGAGCTCGCGCCAGTAACCAGGCTCTCGGCCACGGCCGCGGCAATTGCGGCGGCCAGAGGGGATTGCGGCCCGGGTGAGCCGTCAGCGCCCGCGGCACCTGCCGCGTCCGTCGGGGCCCCGGCGGTCCTATTGGCAGCCCCGGAAGCGCTCGCGCCGCCCGCCCCGGCATTGGGGGCACCGGCAGCGACGGCTGCGGCGGAGCCGCCCGCCGCGATCGGTGCCGTCGCCGCCGGCTTTTGAATGCCGCTCGCGGGCACCGGCCCGGAAGTCGCCTGCGGCGGCGCGGGGGTCGAGCTCGGCGGCACATTGCCGCCCTGCGGCAAACCGCCGCCGACGCCCGCGTCGTCCCCCGCCTTGTGCGACGCCGCCCTGCGGAAGGACTTGCCCCCGGCGCTGACCATCGCCGAGGCGAAATCCTGATTGGGGGCGTCGGATGGCGGGGAATTCACCGGAGGATCGGCGCTGGAAGGAGCCGGGGACGGTGCCGGCGGGCTCGGCGGAATCATCAATGAGGCATTCATGGGCGGGGGATCTTCTTCAGCAGGTCATGTTCCTCCCCTCGAGGGAGCAAGCGACGTGCCAACGTGGAGGCCCGCGTGTGATCGATTCGTTACACGAGCCACCCTGGCCGACGCGTCGGGCGCTCTCGTCTGACCGACCCGTTACGCGCCGATGCACGCAGCGCTTCGGCTCTCGTCTAGCGCAATGCCCGAAGCGGCGCGTCGGTGGGCGCGAAGGGCCGCGCGCACGGCAAAAACCGCCCGCGCCCCGCGGAGGACCTGACTTCGCCGTCGGCATAAATGATCTCGCCGCGGGAGATCGTCATGATCGGCCAGCCGCGCACCTGCATGCCCTCGTAGGGCGTGTGATCCACTGCGTGATGCAGCATCTCGTTGCGAATGGTGACCTCCCGATCCGGATCCCAGATCGCGAAGTCGGCGTCCGAGCCGACCTGTATCACGCCCTTGCGCGGATAGAGGCCATAGAGCTTCGCGGGCGTCGTCGTGGTGATGTCGACGAATTGATCGAGCGTCAGTCTCGCCTCGTTGCGTGCGGCGGAGAACAGCAGCGGCAACCGCGTCTCGATTCCCGGGATGCCGTTGAGCACGTCCTTGAAGGATTGCCCCGGGCCGCCCGCGGTCTTGTCCGAATAATTCCAGGGCGAGTGATCCGAGGAGAAGACCGCGAGGGTTCCGTCCATGATTCCGCGCCACATGCCCGGCTGATTGGAGCGCTCGCGCGGCGGCGGCGTGCACACGCACTTGGCGCCGCTCATGTCCTTGGTGTCGATGTCCTCGGACGACAGGAACAGGTACTGCGGGCAGGTCTCGGCGAATATCTTGAGCCCCCGTGCCTGTGCGCGCCGCACCTCGTCCACCACGGCGGCCGATGAGACGTGCACGATCAGGATCGCCGTGTCGATGAGCTCGGCGAAGCTGATCGCCCGATAGGTTGCCTCGCGCTCGCCGATGCAGGAATGAGCGTTCACGTGATAGCGCAGCGCGGTCTTGCGGCTCTCGGTCAGCCTGTCGGTCAACCAGCGGATGCACGCATCGTTTTCGGCGTGCACCATGACCATGACGCCCTCGCGCCGCGCAAGATCGAGAATGGTCAAGATCTCATAGTCATCGAGCTTCAGCCCCTCGTACGTGAGGTAGATCTTGATCGAGGTGCAGCCGCGCTCGAACAACACCGGCAGCTCGCGGGTCAGCACCTCGCGGGTCGGGTCGCCGACGATCAGGTGAAAGCCGTAGTCGATGTGCGCCTTGGTGCGCGCGCGCTCGTGATAGTCATCGACAACCTCGAGCAGCGACTGACCGCGCATCTGCATGGCGAACGGCAGCACGGTGGTGTTGCCGCCGCAGAGCGCGGACAGCGTGCCGCTGCGAAAATCATCGGCGTTGGCGCGCCCCTCCCAGGGCTGTTGATCCATGTGACAATGACTGTCCACGCCGCCCGGAAGCACGAGCTTGCCGGCGGCATCGACCGTCACGCGCGCCGCGAGGGCCTCCGGACCGATGCGCTCGATCAGGCCGTTGCGCACGCCGATATTGACCGCGGCCGGCCCCCCGGGCAGCACCACCGCGCCGCCGGTGATCGCCAGGTCGTAGGGAGGGTTCGATTCGAGTCGATCGGCCACGGGGGCTATGATAACTTTCACCGCACCCAATGGTGGAAAGATCATGAGCGCGCGCAGCACCCACGCCGCGGATATTCTCGTCGTCGGCGCGGGCATCGCGGGCGCGAGCGCCGCCTTCGAGCTCTCCGCATTCGCATCCGTCATCGTGCTCGAGCGCGAAAGCCGCTGCGGATATCACTCGACCGGCCGCTCTGCCGCGAGCTTCACCGAGAACTACGGCGGCGACGTGGTGCGCCGGCTCGCGGTCGCCAGCCGTGCATTCCTGGAGTCGCCGCCCGATGGATTCTGCGGGCACGAGCTCTTGCGCCCGCGCGGCACGATCACCGTCGGACGTGCCGACCAGCTCGAGCTGTTGGAGCGGCAGCTCGAGCGCGGGCGGGCGTTGGTGCCGGGCATCGCCCGGATCGATGTCGATGCCGCAATCGCGCGGGTACCGATCTTGAGGCCGGATTATGTCGCCGGCGCGTACCTGGAGCCCGACGCGCGCGAGATCGACGTCGACGGCCTGCATCAGGGCTTCATGCGCGGCGCCAAGCGGCGCGGAGCCCGCATCGTCGTGAGCGCGGAAGTGCTGTCGATCGGGCGCGGCGGCGGAAGCTGGGTGCTCGAGACCGAATCCGCCGCGTATCGCGCGCCCACGCTCGTCAATGCCGCGGGCGCCTGGGCGGACGTGGTCGCCGGCCTCGCGGGCGCAAGGGCGCTCGGGCTCGTGCCGAAAAAGCGCACGGCATTCAACGTTCCGGCTCCGCCGGGGGCGGACATCCGGCGCTGGCCGCTGGTCGATGACGTCGGCGAGCAGTTCTACTTCAAGGCCGACGCGGGGCAGCTGTTCGTCTCGCCGGCCGATGCGACGCCCTCGCCGCCCGCGGACGTCCATCCCGACGATCTCGACGTGGCCACCGGCGTCGAGCGGCTGGAGCGCGCCACGACGTTGAGCGTCGAACGGGTCTCGCGCGCCTGGGCAGGCCTTCGAACCTTTGCGTCGGACTCGACGCCGGTAGTCGGGCCGGACCCCGACGCCGAGGGATTCCACTGGCTTGCCGGCCAGGGCGGCTACGGCATCAAGACCTCGCCTGCCCTGTCGCGCCTCTGCGCAAGCCTGATCCGCGGCACCGGAATGCCGGACGATCTCGCGCGCCTCGGTCTGACCCCGGCGCAGCTCGCGCCGGAGCGGTTGCGCATCGCGTCCGGCGGCCCGGCGCCCAGCGGCGGGGAAAATTCACGCCGGCCTGTTCCCACAGCCGCGTCGTAACCGGCACAATCGATTTTTTCCACACGGCAGGATCCCACCTTGAGCATTCAACGATACGAGAACGGGCCGCGCTTCTGCAGCGCCTTGACCCATAACGGCACGGTGTACTTGGCCGGCATGGTCGCCGACGACCTGACCGGGGATGTGGTGCATCAGGCCCGGGCGGTGCTGGCCAAGATCGACCACTACCTGGCCTTGGCGGGCACGGACAAGACCAAGCTCCTGAGCGCGATCATCTGGCTGCGGGATATTGCGGATTTCGATCGCATGAACGTCGCATGGGACGCATGGATCGACCGATCCGCCATGCCGGTGCGCGCGACGGTCGAAGCACGACTCGCCGGCGACGAATACCGCATCGAGATCATGGTCACGGCGGCCCAGTGAGCCGCCGCGGGCGCTGCCAAGGCACGGAGCACCGGTTCGAGCAAAGCGTGAGGCCGCGATGACGCGCATCGAGGGGGAGCACGCGCTCCTGTCCGGGCTGCGCGCGCAACTCGAGGACGGCCTGATCAGCCGGCGTGAATTCGTCCGCTACGCGGCGCTCCTCGGGGTGGCAGCGGGCGCCGCCTATTCCATGGCGGGATTGGCGGCGCCGGCGATGGCCGGCCCCAACATGCCGTTTCCCGCGGCCGATCCACGTGCGAAGCGCGGCGGCACCTTGCGCGTGGGCCAGATGGTCGCGCGACTGGACGACCCCGCGACCTTCAACTGGAACGAGATGGCCAATCAGGCCCGGCCGATGCTCGAGTATCTGACCATGGTCGGACCGGACAACGTGGTGCGGCCCATGCTGGCCGAATCATGGCAGGCGTCCACCGACTTGAGGACCTGGACGCTGCGCGTGCGCGAGGGTGTGATGTGGCACAACGGCGAGCCGCTCACCGCGGAGCACGTCGCCTGGAACATCCGCCGCTGGGCGGACCCGGCGCTGGGCTCGTCCAATTTCGGACTTTCGACCTTCGCGGCGCTCACCGAGATCACCGGCGACAAGGACGCCCGGGGTAAGCCCGTGCGGCGCCCGGTCAAGAACGGCGTGGAGGTCGTCGATGGCCGCACCGTCAGGCTCAATCTCGCCATCCCCGTGCTGTCGGTGGCCGAGGATTGCGGCGAGTTCTGTACCTTGATCGTGCATCCGTCGTTCAAGCCGCCGCTCTCGCAGCACCCGCTCGGCACCGGCCCCTATACCCTGACCGAGCTGCGCGTCAGCGACCGCTGCATCCTGAAGCGCCTCGCCAAGACCACGGACGGAAAGGATTTCCATTACTGGGGCGGCGATGTGTATCTCGACGAGATCCATTTCTACAACTACGAGCAGGACAATCAGACCGCGGCCCTCGCCTCGGGCAGCGTCGATGCGATCTACGAGTTGACCGTCGAGCAGCTCGAGCTGGCCCGCACCATTCCCGGCGGGCAGATTCTGTCGGTGGACTCCGCGCAAACGCTCTGCTGCCGCATGCAGATCGACGTGAAGCCGTTCGACGACATCCGAGTGCGCCGCGCGGTCGTCAAGGCCGCGGACAATCCCGCGATCACCAAGCTGGTGTTCGGGACGCATGCTTCGCCGGCGAACAACTTCCACGTGTCCCCGGTGCATCCCGAGTTCTATCCGCTGCCCCCGGCGGTGCGCGACCTGGCGGGAGCCAGGCGGCTCCTGAAGGAGGCCGGCCACGAGAACGGTCTCGACCTCACCATCTATGTCGGCAACAACGACGGACCCTGGCATCAGGCCGTGTGCGAGGCGCTGCGCGACCAGTTGAAGGAGGCAGGCATCAATCTGTCTGTCAGCGTGATGCCGCCGACCAAGTATTGGGAGGTCTGGAAGAAGGTGCCTTTCGGCGCCACCTCGTGGGCACACCGGCCCCTGGGCACCATGGCGCTGGCCCAGGCCTATCGCACCGGAGCATCCTGGAACGAGACTCACTTCGCCAGCCCGGAATTCGACGCCGCTCTCTCCGCCGCGGAGGCGACTCTCGACGTGAAGGACCGCAAGGCCAAGATGCAGAAGGTCGAAACCCTGCTGCGCGACGCCGCGCTCATGGTTCAGCCGTTCTGGCGGCCCGTGTTCATCCTCGCCGCCGGCCGCGTGCACGGCTACAGCCCGCACCCCGCGCGCCAGATACAGCTGAACAAGGTGTGGATGAGCTGAACGCTCACCGCGCAACCGCAATGGGCCATCGTCGCCGCCGTATCCATAGCGCTTCCCGACCCTTGGCCGCATGAGCAATCTCGTCCTTCGCCGGCTCGCGCAAATGCTGCTCATGATGGCAAGCGTCACGCTGCTGCTGTTCGCCCTGTTCGACAGCGATGCGTTTCGCGAGAAGGCAGCCGTCGCCGAGCTCGGCGGCTTCGGCATCGCGACCCTGTCGGACGCCGATTATCACGAATGGCTCGAGAAGAAAGGCCTCGATCAGCCGTTCTTGAAGCGCTACGGCCGCTGGCTCGGCTCGCTGGCGCACGGCGACCTCGGGCGCTCGGTGGAGAAGGACGTGCCGGTCTCCACCCTGCTCGGCGAGAGCGTGGCCCATAGCGCGGTCCTCGCCGCGCTCGTGCTCCTATTCATGGTGCCGTTGTCGCTCACCCTCGGCGTGCTTGCCGGGATGAAGGAGGGCTCGACTCTCGATCGGGTCATCTCGGTCGCAGCGGTGCTGACGACGTCCATTCCACAGATCGCGACCGCCGTGCTGCTGACCGTGATCCTCGCGCTGGGGCTCAACTGGGTGCCCACCAAGTCCGCCATGACCGAGGGCTGGTCGCTGCGCGAGCTGGTGCTGCCGGTATTGACGCTGCTTCTGTACGAGGTCGGGTACCTCGTGCGCATGACGCGGGCGGCGATGATCGACGTCATGGCCTCCGAGTACATCCGCACCGCGATCCTCAAGGGGCTGCCGCGCCGGCGTGTGATCCTGAAGCATGCGCTGCGCAACGCGCTCATCGTCCCCGTGACGCTCGTCTGTCTCGAGCTCAACGGACTTCTGTCGCAGGTGGTGGTGGTCGAGGTGTTCTTCCAGTACCAAGGCTTCGGCCGCATGCTGTTCGATGCCGCCAACTTCGGCGACATCCAGGTGCTGGAGGCCGCGACCTTGGTGGCGATCGCGGTGGCCGTCGCATCCCAGCTGCTGTCCGACTCGGCCTACGCGCTCCTGAATCCGCGCATCCGATTCGGCCGCGCATGAGCGCACGGATCGCCGCTCTGGTCCTGCTCGTGTGGCTGCCGCTGGCCGCGTACGTCATGTTTCGACCGGCGTTCGGTCCGGTCGGCCCGTACCTGCTCCTTCCCGCCATACCGGCGGTGATCGCGCTCTACGCGATCGCCATCCGCCGCTGGCATCATTCCACGATCGCCGTCGTTGGCGTCAGCCTGGTGTGCTTCTGGCTGCTCATGGCGGCGGCCGCCCCGTATCTCCCGCTGATCGATCCCGACAAGCCGCTGGCGCCGTTCGTGCCGCCGGGCGGCGTCGGGCACGGCACTTTTTTCCTGCTGGGCACCGACATGCGCGGGCGCGACGTGTTGTCGCGCACGCTCTGGGGCTGTCAACGGGTGCTGGTGTGGGGCATCGGCGCGACCGCGGTGGCGTACGCGGTCGGCATCGGCCTCGGCCTCGTCGGCGGGTATCTCGGCGGCTGGTGGGACGAGATCGTGTCGTTCGCGGGCAACGTCTTCCTGTCCTTCCCGGTCATGGTGCTCTACATTCTGGTGCTGAACTTCCTCGGCCAGAGCGGATTCAACATCATCATTGCCGTCACCTGCTCTTCGGCGCCCGTGATCATGCGCATCGTGCGCGGCCTGGCGCTGGATGCCAGATCGCGCGATTACATCCACGCCGCGCAAACGCGCGGCGAGAATCCTTTTTGGATCATGCTGGTGGAGATCCTCCCGAACGTCCGCGGTCCCATCATCGTCGATGCCTGCCTGCGGCTCGGCTACACCACCGTCGCCATCACCACGCTCACTTTCCTGGGGCTCGGGCTGCAGCCGCCCGATCCCGACTGGGGACTGATGATCAAGGAGGCATCCACCGCCGCGTTGCTCTGGAAATATTCCTACATGTTGATCGTTCCGGCGCTGGCGGTATCGAGCTTGATCCTGGGGTTCAATCTGATCTCGGACGGGCTGCGCGAATCGGGCGCGCGCGAATGACCCAGGCAGCCGATCGCAGCCCCGCGCCGATCCTCGAATGCCGGGGCCTGTCCGTCTCCTACGCGGGCCACGGCGGGCGCGGGCGCGTTCCCGCGGTGATCGATTTCGACCTCAGCATCGGCGGCGGGCAGGCGCACGGGCTGGTCGGCGAGTCCGGCTGCGGCAAGTCCACGGTCGCGCTCGCGATCATGCGCTACCTGGGCCGATCGGGCCGCGTCGACGCCGGCGAGATCCGGTTCGAAGGCCGCGATCTCCTGACCTCGAGCCCGCGCGAGCTGCGCGCCCTGCGCGGCGGCTCCATCGCCATGGTCTATCAGGAGCCGATGGCCTCGCTCAATCCCTCGATGACGGCGGGCGAGCAGCTCGTCGAGGTGCCGATGGCGCACGCAGGCGTTGCGCGCGCCGAGGCGCTGCGCCGCGCGCGCGACATGCTCGAGCGGGTGCGGATGCCCGATGCGCGGCGCATCCTCGGCGCCTATCCTCATCAGCTTTCAGGCGGCCAGCAGCAACGCATCGTGATTGCAATGGCGCTGCTCGCCCACCCGCGCCTGCTGGTGCTGGATGAGCCCACCACCGCCCTCGACGTGACCGTCGAGGCCGACATCGTCGAGCTCGTCAGGCGCATCTCGGCCGAGCTCGGCACCTCGATGCTGTACATCTCGCACAATCTCGGGCTGATCCGCGAGACCTGCGACCGCATGACGGTGATGTACGCCGGCGAGGCCGTCGAGACCGGGAGCGTCGCCGGTATGTTCGGCCGCATGCGTCATCCCTACACGCGGGCGCTGTTCGCCTCGCTGCCGGTGCCCGGCGCGGACAAGCACGCGCGGCCGCTGACCTCCATCCCGGGACAGGTGGCCTCGCCTCTCGACCGTCCGCGAGGGTGCGGGTTCGGTCCACGCTGTGCGCACTTTCTGGACGGGCCGTGCGGCGATGCGGCCATCCCTTTGCGCGTCGACGATGCGGATCATGCGGTGCGCTGCGCGCGCGCGGCGGAGATCGGAGCGGTACCCGCGCCCGTACCGGCCCCCGCACGCGCACCCCCGCGTGCACTCGCGTCCGCTCCGACACCTTCGATCGCGCCCGGCGAGATCTGTCTCGACGTGCGCGCGCTCAGCAAGCGTTACGGCGCGGTCTCGGCCAACGCGGGGGTCGACCTGTCGCTGCGGCGCGGCGAGACCGTGGGGCTCGTGGGCGAATCGGGCTGCGGCAAATCCACGCTGGCGCGGATCGTGATGGGGCTCGCCCAGGCGGACTCCGGCAGCATCGCGCTCGCGAGCCGTCCTGGCCCGGGCATCGCGGCG
Organism: Steroidobacteraceae bacterium; assembly: GCA_036268215.1. Taxonomy (GTDB): domain Bacteria; phylum Pseudomonadota; class Gammaproteobacteria; order Steroidobacterales; family Steroidobacteraceae; genus Bog-1198. Next base: position 4,922 of record DATAUO010000116.1, on the reverse strand, counting down.
ACACCGGCCGCGCCCGAGCGAAGTCTGGATCTCGCGCGCCTGCCGGTACGGCGCCGGCGCCGCGACACCATCCGCAATCTGCAGATGGTCTTTCAGAATCCGTTCGACACCCTGAATCCGACCCGCACCGTCGGCGCGCAGATCGCGCGCGCCGTTCGCAAGCTCGGCGGCGAGCGCGGCGCGGGCCGCATCCGCGAGCGGGTCCACGAGCTCCTCGAACTCGTCAAGCTGCCTCAGGAGGTCGCCGAGCGCAGGCCGGGGCAGCTCTCCGGGGGGCAGAAGCAGCGTGCCGCGATCGCCCGGGCCTTCGCCGGCAACGCAGCCGTCGTGGTTGCCGACGAGCCGGTATCGGCGCTCGACGTTTCCGTACAGGCGGCGGTCATCGAGCTCTTGATCGACATCCAGCGGCGCGAGCGCACGGCACTCTTGTTCATCAGTCACGACCTCTCCCTGGTCCGTTATCTGGCCGATCGCGTGGTGGTCATGTATCTCGGCAGGATCATGGAAGAAGGCCGCACCGAGGAGGTGTTCGCTCCGCCGTACCATCCCTACACCGAAGCGCTGCTCGCCTCCGTCCCGCTCGCCGACCGCCGCTACGCCAAGCGCAAGGTGGAGTTGCGGGCGGATATCCCTTCGGCGTCGAACCCGCCCGCGGGCTGCCGCTTCTCGACGCGCTGTTCGTATCGGATCGACGGCACTTGCGAGCGCACACCGCCGCCGGTGCAAGAATTCGCGCCGGGACATCGCATCGCCTGTCACCTGCCGCGGCAGGCGCTCGCCGCGATGCGCCCGGTGTTCGAGGAGACCCCGTGAACCTTCGCATGAATCGGCCGAACCTTCACATGAATCACCTTCGCATGAATCGGCCGAACCTGATCCTCGCATGAGCCACATCACTCTCGCCGCCTGCCAGACCGGCCCCATCCCGCGCAGCGCCGTCCGCCGCGAGACCGTCGCGCGCCTGGTGCACCTCCTCGAGCAGGCCGCGCGCGCCGGTGCGGATCTCGCGGTCTTTCCGGAGCTGGCGCTCACCACGTTCTTTCCGCGCTGGGCCCTGGATGACCCGCACGAGATCGACGCCTTCTACGAGTCCGAAATGCCCGGCGCCGACACTCAGCCCTTGTATGAGGCCGCGCGCCGCCTTCGGGTGGGCTTCGCGCTGGGGTTCGCCGAGATCGCGGACGAAAGCGGCCGGCGTCGCCGCTACAACAGCATGGACCTGGTCGGTCCCGACGGAGTCCGTATCGGACGCTACCGCAAGATGCACATTCCGGGCTCGGAGCAGGCGAGCGAGGGCGTGACCACGCACCTCGAGCGCCGCTACTTCGAGCCCGGCAATCTCGGCTTTCCGGTGTTCGACTATCGCGGCGTACGCGTGGGACTCTCGCTCTGCAATGACCGACGCTGGCCGGAGACCTATCGAATGCTCTGCCTCAACGGGGCGCAGGTCGCCTTGATCGGCTACAACACGCCCGTGGTGCTCGAGGAGGCGCCGCAGCTCGCGCACCTGCGCATGTTCCACAACCATCTTCCGATGCAGGCCGGCGCCTACCAGAACACCCTGTGGGTCGCGGCAGCCGCCAAAGCCGGGCTCGAGGACGGGCAGGCGCTGATCGGAGGATCCTGCATCATCGCGCCCACCGGCGAGATCGCCGCGCTGAGCACTTCGGTCGGCGACGAGGTCGTGTGTCACCGCGCGGACCTCGACCTCATCGAGGTTTGCCGGAAGGTCAATTTCGATTTTGCCCGCTATCGCCGGCCGGCCGAATATGCTCTCATTGCCTCGCGTGCCGGACCGGACCCGGGATGAAGGTCTGCAAATCCCGATCGCCGCGAGGTCGCTTGATCAAACTCCTGTGCTCGCTCTGCCTCGCCCTGCCGCTCGCAGCTCACGCCGCGGCGATTCAGGTGTTGAACGACGATGCGCACTTCCCCGAGGGGCCCGTGTGGTATCGGGGCAAGCTCTACTACGTCGAATACGACCGCAATGCCGTGATGACCTGGGACGGCCGGAAGAATGCGGTGTTCTCCGCCGAGAAGGGCTGCGGACAATCGGCCGTCCTCCCGACCGCGCACGGCGAATTCCTCACCACCTGCTATGACAACGGCTCGATCGGGCGCATGTCCGCCGACGGCACCGTGCTTCCCGCCTACACGCACGACAAGGACGGCAACAAGTTCGTGGGACCCAACGATCTCGCACCGGACGGTCATGGAGGCATCTACTTCACGGCTTCCGGACGCCTGGGTGCGTTCATCGACGGCAAGGTTTTCTATATCGCCGCCGGGGGCGCCATCTCGCAGGTTGCAGCGGACCTGCACAATGCCAACGGCCTCGCCGTGTCGACCGACGGCAAGATCCTGTACGTGGTCGAGACCGAGGATCGGCGGCTGCTGCAATTCGCGATCGCTCCGGACGGCTCGCTCTCCGATCGCCGCGTGTTCGTCAGTCTCGACGAGCTGACGCGTCGGGTCGCGCCGTTCTGGCCGGATGGCGTCAAGATCTCGTCCAAGGGCGAGCTCTACATCGGCCAGAGCCCGCGCGATCTGCACATGCCCCTGCTCGGCCAGATCTTCGTGCTGAGCGGCGAGGGCAAGCTGCTGCGAACGCTCTCATTGCCCTCTCCGAAGGTGCCGAACCTCGCGTTCAGCCCCGACGAAAAGACGCTCTACGTGATGGCGCTCGATCAGATCGACCGAGCGCCGTACCGAGGCAAGGTGTACGCCATCCCCAACGAATAGGCGCGACGGCCCGGGCCCGGGCGGCGCACCGGCTTCGCGGGCGGCGCGCGGCGCACTCCGACGCCACTCCCGTCAGCCCCTAGCTGCCGCGGTTGAACTTGAGCACGAGCGTGGCGCATCCCAGGAGCCCGGCTCCCTCGATCCACGCCAACCAACGGTTCATGCCGGCCGAGACGCCGAATCTCGCCGACGCGTGAGCCGCCCGGTGCGCGAGCCAGCCGTACGCGACCAGGATGCAGAACTCGGTCAGCATCGAGCTCGCGGCCAGGATCAGCATCTGCGGAGCGACCGCATGCGCGGTATCGATGAATTGCGGCAGGAGCGCGAGGAAAAACAGCAGGGCCTTGGGGTTCGCGAGCTGCAGCGTGATTGCGCCGAGGTACACGCGGCGCCGATCGCCGCCTTCCGCCGGCGCGGCGTCGCCGAGCGGAACGTCATGGCTTGCGCGCGCGGCGAGCAATGATTTGACGCCGAGATAGACGAGATACGCGGCGCCCACCCATTTGACCACGGTGAAAAAAGTGCCGCTGGTGGCGATCAGGGCGCCCAAGCTGGTGGCGGACAGCGTGAAATACACGGCATTCGCGCTGATGATGCCGGCGGCCGCGGGCAGCGAGCGCCGCACCGCGCCCCGCAATCCTTGTGAGACGACATAAAACACTGCCGGCCCCGGCGACAGAGACAGCGCGGTCTCCATGATCATGAACAGCAACCAAGTCTTGAACGTCATCGCGGTCCCCGGGGTTCGCGGAAGGCTAGCTTAGCAGGGGGTTGTGCTAACGTGGGCGCCCATGAACAAGATCGCGCCCGCCCTGTTGGCCTCCCTGATCTCCGTCGCCGTCCTCGCGCCCATCACCGCCCTCCCGGGCTTCGCGCACGCTGCATCGACCCAGCCTTCGGCCTCCGTCGAGGAGCGAGTCCGCACCCAGAACGTCCTGTTCGAGGAGTACTACGAGAGCGATCTCAAGGAGCATCCCGAGCGCGCCACCGCCTACGGCGATTATCGCTACAACGACCGGCTGGACGAAGTGTCGCTCGAGGCTCTCGAGCGGCGGCAGAAGAGCGACCAGCACTATCTGGAGAAGCTGCGCGCGATCGCGACGCAGGGGTTCCCGGAGCAGGACGCGCTGTCCCACGAGGTGCTGCGCGTCGCCCTCGAGCAGCAGCTCGAGAATTATCGCTTCAAGGAATTCGAGATGCCGGTGAACCAGATGGACGGGCCCCATCTCAGGCTCGCCGATCTGCCGCGCGCCGCCCCCTTCGATGGCGTCAAGCAGTACGAGGACTATCTCGCACGCCTCCACCAGATCCCGCGGGTTTTCACGCAGGTCGAAGGCGTGTTGCGCCGGGGATTGCGCGACGGATTGATGCCGGTCAAGTTCCTGCTGCAGAAGGTCCCGGCCCAGTGCCGGGGCGTGATCGACGCGGACCCCTTTCTGTTGCCGCTGCAGAAATTCCCCGCGTCGGTGCCCGACGCGGACCGGCAGCGCCTCACCAAGGCGATCACCAGCGCGGTCAACGACGAGGTGTTCCCGGCCTACAAGGCCTTCGCGCAATTCATCGCCGCCGAGTACGCGCCCCACGGGCGCACCGTGCTCAGCATCGAGTCGCTCCAGGACGGCAAGGAGCGCTATCTCAACGACATCCACAGCCGCACGACGGTGAGCAACCTGACTCCCGCGCAAATCCACGCCATCGGTCTGAAGGAGATCGAGCGCATCGAGGAGGAGATGACGGCGATTGCGCGCAAGCAGGGATATGCGGACCTGCAGGCATTCCGCGCGGCGGTCGCGGCCGATCCCAAGTATAAACCGGCCTCCGCCGATGCCATCGTCGAGGACTTCCGCAGGTACCTGGCGCTGATGCAGCCCAAGCTCCCGGAGCTGTTCACCTATCTGCCCGGCTCGCCGGTCACGGTCGAGCCCATGCCGAGCTTCCAGGCGGCGAGCGCCACGCACTACCAGACCGGCACTCCCGACGGGAAGCGGCCGGGGCGCATCGTGGTCGCCGTCTCGAACGCCGCCGAGCGGACGCTGGTCGACGACGAGGCCACCGCGTATCACGAAGGCATTCCCGGGCATCACATGCAGCGGTCGGTTGCGCAGCAGATGACCGGGCTGCCGCGATTCCGCCAGCACATCGGCAATTCCGGATACATCGAGGGCTGGGCGCTGTATGCG
>DATAUO010000115.1:0-7304 GCA_036268215.1 Steroidobacteraceae bacterium | reverse complement strand
CGATGGCCGTGGTGTAGCCCTCGAGCAGCGCGAGGCCGTGAAAGCGGCCCGCGGGCGCATGGCCCCAGCCGGCGCGCTGCGCCGCCGTCTCGAGGACGCGGCGGTGCCGCGGCTTCTTCCCGAGTTGCTGCATGCGAAAGTCGTACGGGTTCTTGCCGGCGGCGGCGGCGAGCTCGTCCATGAAGCTCTCGATCACGAAGCAGTTCGGCGCATGGCTCACCGAGCGCAGGTAGCCGCAATCGATGCCGATCTCCTGACGGGAGTAGCTCACCGAGATGTTCGGCACGTCGTAGAGGTTGTTGGTCGCGGCTTCGATCACCGAGTCGTCGACGCCCTTGACCGGGGGAAACATGCGGGCCGTCACCGACGGGCTGACGATATGCAGTCTCCACGCGACCACGCGGCCCTGATCGTCGAGCCCGCCGCTCACCTCTTCATAGGCCGGCGGCCGGAAGGTGTCGTGCGTGATGTCGTCCTCGCGCGTCCAGATCAGCTTGACCGGCGCGCCCACCGCCTTGGAGGCCTCGACGGTGGCCGGGATGAAATCGATGTCCAGGCGCCGGCCGAAGCCGCCGCCGATCAGGGTGGTGTAGACGCGCACCTGCTCGGGCTTCAATCCCGCCGCGGCGGCGGCGGTGGCCTGCGAAACCTGCTGGACCTGGGTGCCGACATAGAGATCGCAGCCGTCCGGCTTCACGTCTGCGGTGCAATTCATGGGCTCCATGGTGGCGTGGGCGAGCAGCGGCACGGAGTACCCGGCGTGCAGCGCGTGCTTCGCGCCCTTCAGCGCGGCGTCGACGTTGCCCTCGGACTTGGCCGACAGGCCGAGCCCCGCGGCGGCCGTTTTCTTGAGCAGCGCGATGATCGCGGCGTTGTCGAGCGCGGCGTTCGGGCCGGGATCCCAGGTGATCTTCAGGGCATCGCGCGCCTTCAGCGCCTGCCAGAAGTGATCGGCAACGACCGCGACGCCCGTCGAGGTCGTGAGCACGCGGCGCACGCCGGGCATTTTCTCCGCCGCGGCGGAATCCACCGCCTTCACCTGGCCGCCGAGCACGGGCGATTGCGCGAGTGCCGCATGGAGCATGCCGGGCAATTTCACGTCGATGCCGAACTCGGCGCTGCCGTCGACCTTGCCCGGCGTATCGAGCCGCAGCCGCGGCTTGCCGACCAGCGCGAAGCTGCCGACGGGCTTCAGCTTCACGTCCTTCGGCACCGGCTCCTTGGCGGCGGCGTCGGCCACCTCGCCGTAGGTGAGCACCTTGCCGGCGGCATTCACCACGGTGCCCTTGACCACGCGGCATTCGGCGGGATCGACGCGCCAGCGTTTCGCGGCGGCCCCGACCAGCATGGTGCGCGCCGTCGCGCCGGCGGTGCGCAGCTTCTCCCAGGCATCTTGGACGCTGTTGCTCGTGCCCGTGACCTGGCCGCCGTTGCCGGGATTGTTGTAGGCGTCGCCGACCGGCGCGGGCACGACGCGAATGGCCTCGAGATCGATCTCGAGCTCCTCGGCGAGCAGCATCGGGAGGGCCGTGTAAACCCCCTGGCCCATTTCGGAGCGGTCCACGATCACGGTGATGGAATTGTCGCGTGCGATCCTGAGCCAGGCGTTGACCTGGCTGCCGGCGGGCGAGCGGGCGTCGAGCATGCCGGGAACCGCGGAACGAGGCACGGCATGCAACGCCGCTCTCGCGCCGGCCTTGCCGGCGCGGACGGGCAACGACAAGGCCAGCACCAAGCCGCCGCCGACGCTCGCGGCCGCGGTCAGGAATTCGCGGCGGCTGAGGTCGCGCGCGGCCGGGCTGCGGCCGTGGCGCGCGGCCGTCATTTGGCACCGCCCGAGGAAACCGTAAGGGGAGCGCCGATCGGGGTCTGCGCGCGGGACGCCCGGCTCCCCGGCGCAACCGCAGGGGATACCACGTTCCGGGGCGCCAAGTCCGCCGCGGCGCCGAGCGGCGGGATCGCGCCAAGCAGCTCCGCGGCGCGGTGAATGGCCTTGCGGATCCGTGGATACGTCCCGCACCGGCAGATGTTCCCCGACATCGCCGCGTCGATGTCCTCGTCGGTCGGGCGGGGGTTCGCGCCGAGGAGCGATGCGGCCGACATGATCTGTCCGGATTGGCAGTACCCGCATTGCGGTACGTCGATCTCGAGCCACGCGCGCTGGACCGCGTGGCTGCGATCGGGCGACAGTCCTTCGATGGTGGTGATGGACCGGCCCTGCGCGGCGCGCAGAGGCAGCACGCAGGAGCGGGTCGCGACGCCGTCGATGTGCACCGTGCAGGCGCCGCAGAGGGCCATGCCGCAGCCGAACTTGGTCCCGGTCAGCCCGAGATGGTCGCGCAGAACCCAGAGGAGCGGCGTGTCGCCCGCGGCGTCGACGTTAAGCGATTGATTGTTGACGGTAATTGTTGTCATGGCAATCCTCGAGGTCGGCGTCCTTCGGCTCGTTCGCACACCCCCGGGCAACTCGGACGCCGTTCACGGCGATGGTACCAGGAGTGCTAGGATGCATCGATGCCGTCTTCCCCGAGCTTTTACGCGCGCGTATTCGCGCTCGTCGTCGCGGCCGTTCTGGGTTACGCCCTCGTGCTGGTCTTCGTCCCCTTCATCGGGCCGATGACGTGGGCGGCCTTCCTGGCCTTCCTTCTGTATCCGCTCAACCTGCGCCTGCGTCGGCGCTTCGGCGGAAAGAGCGTCGCCGCCACGGCGCTCACGGTGCTCGCTCCCATCGTCATCCTCCTGCCCCTTTCCGCGCTGTCGATCGACTTCATCGCGCAAGCCTCGGCGCTGATGCAGAAGATCCAAAAATCCGCGTCCGAGCTCGACATCAAATCGCTGTCGGACCTGCAGCAATTTCCGCTGATCGCGCGCATCAACTCGTGGCTCGAGTCGTACGCGGGAGTCTCCGCCGAGCAGATCCAGTCATGGCTCCTGTCCGGCAGCCGCGAGGTGCTGAAGCGCGCCGCCACCCTGGGCGGCGGCTTTTTCCTGGATGCCCTCGGGTCGCTCCTCGGTTTCGTGATCATGGTGTTCCTGCTGTTCTTCTTTCTGCGCGACGGCGAGGTCATGCTGAACCGGGCGCGCCGCCTCATTCCGCTCGACGAGCTGCGCAAGGAGCGCCTGTTCCGGCAACTCGGCGGCGTCACCTGGGCGATCGTGATCGGGACGTGCGTGACGGCATTTCTGCAGGGCGTGCTCATCGGTATCGGATTCAAGATCGCGGGGCTTGCCTCGCCTGTCGTGTTCGGCGTGCTCGCCGCGGTGCTGTCCATGCTGCCCGTCGGGGGCTCGGCGTTCGTGTGGGGGCCCGCCGCGCTGTGGCTCTTCTTCCAAGGCCGCTGGGGCTACGGCATCTTCATGCTGGTGTGGGGTTTCCTCATGAGCGGCATCGACAATGTCGTCCGGCCCGTGCTCATTTCCGGCCGCGCGCGGATCTCCGCGCTCGCGGTGTTCATCGGCGTGCTCGGCGGGATCCCGGCCTTCGGCACCATCGGCCTGATCGCGGGGCCCGTGCTCCTGTCGCTGGTGCTCGCGCTCATCGAATTCGCCGAGGAAGTCCGCGAAGCACGGGTTTGATCGGGCACATTCGTCTCGGGGCGCCGTGAGTTTCGGCGGGTGCCACCGGGCTGCGCTTCCCTAGTACAATCCGCGCCCTTATGGACGTATCCCACCTGCTCGACGGGCTGAATGACGCACAGCGAGAGGCCGTCGCCTCGCCGCTCGGCGCAGCCTTGGTGCTTGCGGGGGCGGGCAGCGGCAAGACCCGCGTGCTCGTGCATCGCGTCGCCTGGCTGATCCAGGTCGAAGGCGCTTCGCCGAACGGCGTCCTGGCCGTGACCTTCACCAACAAGGCCGCGGCGGAGATGCGTGCGCGGGTCGAGACCCTGCTCGGCCGGCCGAGCGGCGCCATGTGGCTCGGCACGTTCCATGGTCTCGCGCATCGGCTGCTGCGCATCCACTGGCGCGAGGCCGGGCTGCCGCAAGGCTTCCAGATCCTCGACTCGGACGATCAATCCCGCGTCTTGCGCAAGGTGCTGAAAGCGCTCGACCTGGACGAGACGCGCTGGATCCCGCGCGAGATTCTCTGGTTCATCAATTCGCAGAAGGACGAGGGCCGCCGCGCCAAGCACCTCAAGGACGACGGCGATGCGACGCGGCGGCAGCTGATCAAGATCTACCAGGCGTACGAGGAAGCCTGCCAGCGCGCCGGCGTGGCGGACTTCGCCGAGCTGTTGCTGCGCTCGTTCGAGCTGTGGCGCGACAACCCCGGGCTGCTCGAGCACTATCGCACGCGCTTCCGCCACGTGCTGGTGGATGAGTTCCAGGACACGAATGCAATCCAATATCAGTGGCTGAAGCTCCTGATTGGATCCGCGGGGCTGCCCTTCGCGGTCGGTGACGACGACCAATCGATCTACCGCTGGCGCGGCGCGCGCGTCGAGAACCTGCAACAGTTTCGCCGCGACTTTCCGCACGCCGTGCTCCACAAGCTGGAGCAGAACTACCGCTCGACCGGCACGATCCTGAAGGCCGCCAATGCGCTGATCGCGAACAATGCCGGCCGCCTCGGCAAGAACCTCTGGACCAGCGGCGCGGACGGGGACCGCGTCAGGCTGTACGCCGCCTTCAACGAGCGCGACGAGGCCGACTTCGTCGTCAATCGGATTCGCGAATGGGTGGCGCGCGGCGGCGCGCGGCGCGAGACCGCGGTGCTGTACCGCTCCAACGCGCAGTCGCGGGTGTTCGAGGAAGCCTTCCTCAACGCGCGCATGCCGTACCGCGTCTATGGCGGGTTGCGCTTCTTCGAGCGGGCCGAGATCAAGGATGCGCTCGCGTATCTGCGCCTCATGGCGAGCCGCGCGGACGATGCCTCCTTCGAGCGCGTGGTCAACCTGCCGGTGCGCGGCATCGGGGCGAAGACCCTGGACACGTTGCGCGAGCATGCACGCGAGCACTCGACCTCGCTCTGGAGCGCCGCGCAAACCTGTATTCAGGGCGTGCTGCCGCAGCGTGCCGCCGTGGCCCTGCAGGCCTTCCTGCTGCTGATCGACAAGGCGGCGCGCGCGACCCAGGGCCTGGCCCTGCACGAGCAGGTCGATCACGCGATCCAGGCAAGCGGGCTGCTCGATCACTTCAAGAAGGAGAAGGGCGACCGCGGGGAGGGCCGGGTCGAGAACCTGCTGGAGCTCGTCAGCGCCGCGCGAGGCTTCACGCCGGAGACGGAGGCGGAGGCCGAGCTGTCGCCGCTCGAGTCCTTCCTGGCCCACGCGGTGCTGGAGTCGGGCGAGGGCCAGGCCGACCCTTACGACGATTGCGTGCAGATGATGACCCTGCATTCGGCCAAGGGCCTGGAATTCCCGGTCGTTTTCCTCACCGGCATGGAGGACGGCCTGTTTCCGAGCCAGCGCTCGTCGGTGGATCTCGCCGGTCTCGAGGAGGAGCGGCGGCTTTGCTACGTCGGCGCCACGCGCGCGATGCGCCAGCTCTACATGACCTACGCGGAGCAGCGCCGGCTCTACGGGGTGGACACCTATGGACAGCCCTCGCGATTCATCTCCGAGCTGCCGGCCGAGCTCATCGAGGAGATCCGGCCGCGGCTGCAGGTCTCGCGGCCGGCATTCACGCGGCGCAGCGAGGTCCCCGGACGGCGCAGCGATTCCCTGGACGAGTCCCCGGGGTCGGCCATGCGCATGGGCTGCCGCGTACGGCACTCGAAGTTCGGCGACGGCGTGGTGCTCAACTTCGAGGGCAACGGGCCCCATGCGCGCATCCAGGTGAATTTCGAGAGCCAGGGGACGAAGTGGCTGATGCTGTCGTACGCCAATCTCGTTCGTGTAGAGTGATTGGACATACAAACCGGTCAGAGCTTCCGTAAGCCGTGAAAATCATCATATTGGGCGCGGGTCAAGTCGGTCGGACGGCGGCCTATCACCTCTCTCGCGAGGAAGCGAACGATGTGACGGTCATCGACGTCAACGAGGACATCCTGCGCGACCTGCAGGACCGGCTCGACATCCGGACCGTGAACGGCAATGCGGCGAGCCCGCGCATTCTCGAGGCGGCGGGGATCGCGTCGACCGACATCCTGGTGGCGCTCACCAACTCCGACGAAGTCAACATGCTGGCTTGCCATATCGCGTGGACCCTGTACCGCACGCCGAAGAAGATCGCACGGGTGAGGTCCGCCGATTTCGCCGAGCGCGAACGCCTCTTCGGCGAGAACGGCGTGGCGGTCGACGTGTGGATCAGCCCCGAGCAGCTGGTCACGGAGTACGTCGCGCGCCTGATCCGCTATCCGGGCGCGCTGCAGGTGCTCGACTTCGCCGACGGCCGGGTGCGCCTGGTCGGCATCCGCGCGCTCCAGGGAGGTCCCCTGGTCGGGCAGGCGTTGCGCACCCTGCGCGAGCACATTCCGAACGCCGACGCGCGCGTCGCGGCGATCTATCGTGCCGGAAAGAGCATCAAGCCCGAGGGCGATACGGTCATCGAGGACGGCGACGAGGTGTTTTTCCTCGCCGGCCGCAACGACATCCGCGTGGTGATGAAGGAGATGCGCCGCGAGGAGGCGCCGGCGCGCCGCGTGGTGATCGCCGGCGGCGGCAACATCGGCATCCGCCTCGCCAGCGAGCTCGAGGACCGCAATCAGGTCAAGTTGATCGAGCGCGACGTCAAACGCGCGCGCAAGGTCTCGGAGCAGTTGAAGAGCACGACGGTGCTCCACGGGGATGCGGCGGACGAGGAGCTGTTGTTGGAGGAGAACATCGACAGCGCGGATGTTTTCGCGGCGCTGACCAATTCCGAGGAGGCGAACATTCTCTCGGCCATGCTGGCGAAGCGCCTGGGCGCCCACAAGGTGATGGCCCTGATCAACAAGCCCTCGTACGCCGAGCTGATCGAGAGCGGCTCCATCGACGTCGCGATCTCGCCGCAGACGGTCACCATCGGCTCGCTGCTGGCGCACGTGCGGCGCGGGGACGTGGTGCGGGTCCATTCGCTGCGGCGCGGCGCCGCCGAAGCGCTGGAGGTCGTGGTGCACGGCGATGCCGACAGCTCCAAGGTGATCGGCCGGCGCATCGAGGACATCTCGCTGCCGGAAGGCACCACGCTCGGCGCGGTCGTGCGCGGCGAGGATGTGATCATCGCGCATCACGACACCACCGTGCAGCCCGACGACCACCTCATCCTGTTCCTCACCGACCGGCGGCACATCGAGGCCGTCGAGAAGCTCTTTCAAGGCTCCGCCTCCTTCTTGTGAAAGACATCCTGCTGCCGGTTGCGCACGTCTTCGCCCTCGTCATGATGGT
>DATAUO010000114.1:0-11991 GCA_036268215.1 Steroidobacteraceae bacterium | reverse complement strand
GGGGCCCGCACCCACATATGAGCCCGCCGCGGCGTTCGGGTTGCCGCCGTTCTGGGGCTGGCACAGCGTGTCCATGGTTCCGCGACCGTCGGCCGCGTTCGACTGGCAGTTCAAGTTGTCCTGTCCGGCGCTGTAGGTGTTGAACACAAGCTTGAGGCTGTCGTTCGGAATCCAAAGTATCTGGCCGCCCAAGCCGGGATGGCGGTTGAATTTCGCGTAGGACTGCCAGCCGTTGATGAGCCATGGCTCGATCTTGAGATTCTGCGTCGGCCACCACTGCACGCGCAGCCCGTTGAAGAACCACGGCGTGTTCGACGACACGAACGAGGGCTGGTAGGTCCAGTTGTCATAGTTGTAGTAGCTGAAGAGGCCGACGTAAGACACGAAGACGCCCGCATCCACGTTCAGGCCGTGATTCACGTCGAAGTGGTAGCCGGCATTCGCCTCGGAGAAGTATCGATAGGCATCCGAGAGCTGCCACTGACCGACGGCGTTGCTGGCGTCATTGCGCGGCGTGGTGGTCGAGAACATGCCGAACATCGACAGGAAGCGCGCCCTCACGTTGTTCCAGTGAAAGTCGCCGCCGAAGCTGACCTGCTCGAGCTGGAATTCCCCGGAGCGGAACTCCTCGGTCGAGCCGTCGATGGTGTGGTCCATCGGACGATTGAGGCTCTGCAGGTAGTTCACGTCGAGGCGCACCTCGGGCGTGAAGAATTTCGTATCGAAGACCGGGTCTTTTTCCCGCGGCGTGCCGTTCATCCAGCCGATATAGCCGACATTGGCCAGCGGCGTGTAGCCATCGTTCTGCGGGGCGGCGGCGGCCGCGGCCACGCGGGCGGAAGATGCCGCCGGCGCGTCCATCACCAGGTCTTTCCGGGCGGCCTTGCCCGCGCTCACCTCGACGGGCGTGACGGTGTCGGGCGCCCCATCGACGTGCGAGGTGATGACCCAGGACCCCTGAGGGACGTCGGCGAAGGAATACATGCCGTCGCTGCCGGATATGGTGGCGCGGATGCCGCCGCCGCCGAGTCTCGAGGCGGTCACGGTTGCGCCCCCGACCGCCAGGTCGGCCGAATTCCTCACGATGCCGACGATTGCGCCGTCGGCCGCCGCCACCGCGGTCAGAGGGGGCTCGGCGCTCAGCACCGGGCGCATCGAGCACGCCGCCAGGAGCAGGATCAGAGTCTTGGGCAGGACGCGCTTCGGGCTCACGTGATCTCCTCGGACACGCCGGCGGCGCGCGCAGCGCCCGGTCGGGCGCAAACCCAAGCCCGGGCACATCGTTCTTGGACGATGGGCATCGTAGGAACGGGGAGATAAATATTTTGATAAAAAGCCGCCGGCTTCGGTCATGCCGGTGTGAAGGGGCCCGCAGGGCCGGGTTGACGCTAAAGCTTGGCGTTGAGCGTGGCCACCAGCGTCTCGATGTCCTCGAGGCGCGTCTCGCCGTTGGTGGCGCAGATCCGCACCACGTCGCGACCCTCGAAGGTCGTGGGCGCGACCCACGCGCGGCCGCTCGCCACCACGCGCGCGACCAGGGCGCGCACCTCGCCGAGCTCGGGCGGCGGCACCGCATCCAGCACGGCGAGCTGCGAATCGTTCGCGACCGTCCACCCGCGCTCGACCAGCCGCCGCTCGATCTCCTCGATCACGGCGACCCCCCGCTCCACGTGCGCGCCGAGCCCGTGCCAGCCCGCCGATGCCAGGGTGAGGAACAGGCGCAGGCCGATGAATCGCCTCGACCATTGCACGCTGTTCAGATACGGGTCGAGGCCCGACACGCTGGACGGCATGAAGCTGGTCGAGGCGTGGAACGCCTCCGACAGCAGATGACCATGTCGGGTCAGGAACAGGGCGCATCCCATGGTCGCGGCCGGCCATTTGTGTGCATCGATGGTGATCGAGTCGGCGCGCTCGATGCCGGCGAGCAGCGGCCGCAGGCGCTCCGAGGCAAGCGCCGCGCCGCCCCAGGCGGCGTCGACGTGCAGCCACAGCTTCTCGCGGGCGGCGATATCGGCCGATGCCTGCAGCGGATCGATCATGCCGCCGCCGGTGGTTCCCGCGGTGGCGACCACCATGACCGGCACCGCGCCGCCCGCCCGGTCCTCGGCAATGGCGCGTTCCAGCGCCGCCGGGTCCATGCGTCCGCGCCCGTCGGTGTCCACGAGGCGCAGCCCGTTGCGCCCGATACCCGCCTGGTGAGCGATCTTGAGCCACGCGATGTGGCAGTCCCGCGACGTATAGAATCGGGCGGGGCCGCCGAACGCGCGCACGCCGTTGCGCGCGAAGTCCGGGTGCGCCGCCGTGAGCGCGCAGATCAAAGAGGTGTAATTCGCCTCGGACCCGCCGGTCGCGAAATGGCCGGTGGCGCTCTCCGGAAGACCGGCCCGCCGGGTGAACGCGTGCACCACGTGCTTCTCGATCTCCACCGGAACGGGCGAGGAGCCCGAGCTCGCGAGCTGCGGATTGAACAGGCCCGATATGCGATCGGCGCACTGGGCCGGAAAATTCGCGCCCGGATTGAACAGACCGAAGTATCTCGGATTGGACATCTGCACGATGCCCCGTTCCAGGTGCGCGAGAGTCCAGCCGAGCAGGTCCTCGAGCTGACGCGGCGCCTCGAAGTCGAATGAGGCCAGCTCGGTCCTGAATGCGGGAAGATCGATCGAGGGCGTGACCGGGCCGCGCTGAACCCGCGCCGCGGAGGCGGCAAGATGCTCGGTCAGCCAGCGCTCGACGCGCTCGCGCTCCGCCGCGCCCGGAAACAGCGCCGCGACCGCGTCAGGAATGCCGCTCCGGCTCATGGATGCACGATCGTGGAGATCGGTGAGCTCGCGGGCACCGCTAGGGCACCGCCGCTTTCAGCGCCTGGTCCAGGTCGGCGATGATGTCATCGATGTGCTCGATGCCGATGCTCAAGCGAATGCCGCCCGGTGCGACACCCGCGGCCTTTTGCTCCGCCGGGGTCATCTGCCGGTGCGTGGTCGAGGCGGGGTGGCAGGCCAGCGACTTGGCGTCGCCGATATTGACCAGGCGCTTGATCAGGCCGAGCGCGTCGTAGAAGCGCATGCCCGCCTCGAAGCCGCCGCGGATCTCGAAGGTCATCAGCGAGCACGCGTTGCCGCCCAGGTACTTCTGCACCAGCGGATGATACGGATTATCCGGGAATCCCGCGTAATTCACCGACTCGACCCGCGGACTCGCGCGCAGGAACTCGGCCACCTTGCGTGCATTCTCCACGTGCCGCTCGACGCGCAGCGCAACCGTCTCGATGCCCTGCAGCAGCAGGAATGCGTTCATCGGCGACAGCACCGCCCCCATGGTGCGCTGATACACGCTGCGGCAGCGTCCGACGAACGCCGCCTTGCCGTAGTGCTCGGTATAGACGAGGCCGTGGTAGGACTCGTCCGGCTGGGTGAACATGGGGTAGCGGGCGGCATTGTCGTTCCAGGAGAACGTGCCGCAGTCGACGATGACGCCGCCGAGCGTCGTGCCGTGTCCTCCCATGAACTTCGTGAGCGAATGCAGCACCACGTCGGCGCCGAACTCGACCGGCCGCACCAGGATCGGAGTGGCCACCGTATTGTCGACGATGAGCGGCATACGATGCCGGTGGGCGAGGTTCGCGAGCGCTTCCAGGTCGCAGACATTGCCCGCGGGATTGCCGACCGTCTCGCAGAAGATCGCGCGCGTGTTCTCATCGATCATCGCCTCGAGATCGGCCGCCCGGTCGGATTTGCCGAACCTCACGCCGACGCCCATGCGAGGGAAGATGTGGCCGAAAAGCGTGTACGTGGTGCCGTAGAGCTGCGGCACCGACACGATGTTGCGGCCCATCTCGGTGAGATTGGCGGCGGCGTAGTAAAGCGCCGTCTGTCCGGAGGCGACCGAGAGGGCGGCAACCCCTCCCTCGAGCTGGGCGACGCGGTCCTCGAGCACATCGGTGGTCGGGTTGCTGATGCGGGAGTAGCGGTAGCCCGGCACCTCGAGATTGAACAGCGCCGCGCCGTGCTCCGCGCTGTCGAAGGAGTAGGCCGCGGTCTGATAGATGGGCACGGCCACCGACTTCGTCGCCGGGTCCGAGTCGAAGCCGCCGTGTATCGCGATGGTTTCCCGCTTCATTCGCCGTGAGCGCCCGTCCAGAATTGCGGACAGTGTAACTCCAAGCCTCTGGACAGTCGTGATACGGTGCGCCTACCTGTGACACAGCCCACGGAAGCGAATTCCAAAGCGGCGCGCGAAGCATGGATTCGCGCGCTCGAGCGCACCACCGGCCTCGAGAAGGCGGGCCTCACGCTGCCCGCATTGATCGAGCGTCTCGCGGACCAATGGGGCGACGCCCCCGCGCTCGTTTCGAGCGAGGCCGCGCTGAGCTACCGCGCCTTGGCGGAGAGGGCCAATCGCTACGCCCGCTGGGGGATGGGCCGGGACCTGCGCCCCGGAGACACGGTCTGTCTGATGATGGCGAACTGCGCCGAGTACATGGCCGTCTGGCTCGGACTGACGCGCATCGGGGCGACCGTTGCGCTCATCAACAACCATCTCGCGGGCGACGCGCTCGCGCATTCGATCAACATCGTGGCGCCCAGGGGAGTGATCGCGGGTGCCGATCTTGCCGCTCGGATCGCGGAAGTGCATGCGCGGCTGACGCCGGGCATGTTCGTGCGCCTGCACGGCGCCGGCGCGGCGGACCGGTTCGCGCCCATCGAGCCGGAGCTCGAGGCGCTGTCGGGCGAGCGCTTCGCCGGGCGTGAAGGGCCCGAAGCGGCGCTGGATGCCACCGCGCTCTACATCTACACCTCCGGAACGACGGGGCTGCCCAAAGCGGCGAAGGTGAGCCACTACCGCGTCATGCAGTGGAGCCACTGGTTTGCCGGGCTCCTCGACACGACGCCGGGCGACCGCATGTTCAACTGCCTGCCGCTCTATCACAGCGTGGGCGGCGTCGTGGCCACCGGCGCGACCCTGGTCGGCGGCGGGGCGGTGGTGATCCGCGCGCGCTTCTCGGTCTCCGACTTCTGGCGCGACGTGCGCGACGAGCGCTGCACCTTGTTTCAATATATCGGCGAGTTGTGCCGCTATCTCAACAATGCGCCGCCTCAGGCCATCGAGACCGAGCATTCCCTGCGCATCGCCTGCGGCAACGGACTGCGGCCCGAGGTGTGGGAGCCCTTTCAGAGCCGCTTCAAGGTCCCGCGCATCCTCGAGTACTACGCGTCGACGGAGGGCAACTTCTCGCTCTACAACTGCGAGGGCCAGCCGGGGGCGATCGGCAGGATCCCATCCTTCCTGGCCCATCGGCTGCCGGTGGCGTTGCTGCGTTTCGACGTCGAGCGCGGCGAGCCGAAGCGCAACGCCGAGGGCCTCTGCGAGCGCTGCGGACCCAACGAGCCGGGCGAGGCCGTGGGCTTGATCCCCGGCGAAGGCCGCGAGCTTGCCGGCCGATTCGAGGGGTATGCCGATCCCGAGGCCTCGGCCCGCAAGATCCTGCGCAACGTGCTGAAGCCGGGCGATGCGTGGTATCGCACCGGCGACCTGATGCGCCGCGACGAGCGCGGCTTTTACTATTTCGTCGACCGGGTCGGCGAGACCTATCGCTGGAAAGGCGAGAACGTCTCGACCGCCGAGGTGCTCACCGCGCTCACGACCGTGCCCGGCGTGCTCGACGGCGTGGTTTATGGCGTGTCGGTTCCGGGTGCGGATGGACGCGCCGGCATGGCGGCGCTGATCGTGGACGGCGATTTCGACATCGATGAGTTTCGCGCCGAGGCCGCGCGCCGGTTGCCGTCCTATGCCCGGCCGGTGTTCTTGCGGCTGCTCACCCGCATCGAGGCGACCGGCACGTTCAAGCCGCGCAAGCAGGATCTGGTCGAGAGCGGCTTCGATCCGGCCCGGGTGAGCGATCCTCTGTATTTCGACGATCCGCGTGCGCAGCGCTACGTACCTCTCGATCCGACGCTGCACGCGTCATTGTCTTCGGGAGCAATGCGTCTCTGACGGGGGCGACAATCCCGCCGGGCGGGTGCCGGTCGGCCGCCCGCGGGCTATCCGGCGGGGCGTATCAGCTTGCCGGCCGCCGTGACCTCGAGCGATGGCACGAAGCGCAGCATGGCGGGAACCTTGTGCGCGGCGAGGGCCCGCCGGCATGCCGCGAGAAGCTCGGCCTTCACGGTCTCGGCGTCGGCGGCTTGCGCGCCGGGCGCGGGGTCTGAGAGCACCACGTCGGCGATGACCAGCGCGCCGGTGATCGGGCTTTTCTTGGCGCGCACCAGCGACATGCGCACGCGGGAGTCCGCATTGAGCACGGCCTCGACCTCCTCGGGGTAAACCTTGAGGCCGCCGACATTGATGACGCCGCCGCGGCGGCCCCGGAAGTAATAGCGCCCATCGACCAGCTCGACCATGTCGCCGGTGTCGACGAAGCCGTCCTCGCTCCGCAGCACCGCGGCGGCCGCGCCGAGGTACCGCACGGCATTGCGCCGCGAGCGGATGCGCAGGGTCTGATCCGTCACCCGGAGCTCGATGTCGCCGCCGCGGCTCAACAGCTCCTGCGGGAATCCCGCGCGCCCGTCGTTCACGTCGAAGGCCACGCCCGCCTCGGTGGATGCGAACGCATGGGCGATGCGCGCGCGCGGGTAGGCGGCGTGAAGACTGTCGAGCAGCGCCTGGTCGGCGACTTCGCCGGAGGCGCGCACGTAGTCCGGATCGATGACGGACGCGTCGCCGCTCATGAGCACGCGCCGCCAGTGCGACGGGGTGCCCGAGATGTGCGTGACGCGGGCCGCCGCGCCGCGCGTGAAGAACTCACGCGGACTTTCGCCTGCGCTCGACAGCACCAGCGGCGAGCGCGAGAGCACGGCGCGCAGGAAGATCTGCAGGCCGCCGTAGCGGCGGATGTCGTAGAAAGTGCTCCATACCATGCGAGCACCGCCCTGCGTCTGGGTGGCCAGCGCGCCGCCGAGACTGTCGAGCGAATGCAGCACCAGCTTCGGCGTACCGGTCGTGCCTGAGGTCAGCAGCACCCATTCGGTCCGGCCATCGCGGGCGCGGTCGACGTTGGCAGGAGCGGGAAGGGGCGACACCTCGACGGACGCAATGGAGCCGGCGCGGGACGCGGCGAAGGCCGCGGCTGGATGCGAGGCCGGGTCGAGCACGATCGCCTCCGCTTCCGCGGTCTCCGCCACGCCGGCCAGCTGCTCGTGTGTCAAGTCGGGTGTGCACAGGACCATGCGGCGCGCGACGCCGTCGAGCTCGACCAAGGCCAGGGCGGCGGCCAGCTGGTCGCGGACGGCCAGCAGCACGGAGCGTCCGCGCAGCGACTCGGGCGCACCGCCGAAGATCGACGCGCGCTCGAGCTGCGCGAGATGCACCGTCGCCTCGCGGCCGTGAAATACGCCGTCGATACCCTGCGTGCCGGGCGGCGCGATGAAATCCCACAGTCGGCTCAAGACCTGCTCCTTGTGCGAGAGTTTATTTCAACGTCGCGAGCGCGCAAGTCGGATCCAACGATAACTCTCCCGCGGGACCGTTTCCTGCCAGCACGATGAATCCCGGTGCGCCGGCGAAGCGCATTCCCGCGACGACGAAGCTGTAGTCGGCCATGTCGGCGGCGGTCTCCGGGCGCTGCGCGGCGAGCGAGGCGATCGGATTGTCCCGCAGCTCCTCGCCGGCGGCGCGAATCGCGAGATAGCGCGACCCGCCCACCTCGACGGGCGCCCAGGTGCCCCCGATGTCCCGTGCCGCCGCTCCGAGCGACGCCGCGAAGTCCGGGCGCAGACACTCGATGTGGATGTGCAGCTGATCCTGCGAGCGGGCGTGGCGTGGATTGAGGGCGAGCCCGGTCGCGGCGCGATCGACACCGTGGCCGATGCGCACCGCGAGCAGCGCGCGCGCGCGCCACGCATCCTCGAAGAAATTGGGCGCGGCCGGGTCGCGCAGCTCCGGACTCTCCACGCCGGCAATCGTCGCGGTCGGGATCAACAGGAAGTGCGCGCCTCCCTTGCGATCCGCGAGCACGGCGTAGCCCTCGCGCTGGTGCGGCGGGTCCGGCACGACCACGCGCAAGCAAGGCGCGGCGGCACGCTGCGAGCGCCAGTGAGGCAGGCATTGGTCTTGAACGATCCGGCGCAAGGCGTCGCGATCGGGTCCCGCGCAGGCGCTCGCCGCGCACAAGAGCAGGACGGCGATGCCGCCGACCGGGCCGCAATCCCTCGCCATGTCTATATGGACTCGGGATCCGCGACCTTGCGCAGCGCATTCGCGGCCGGGACCCGCACCAGGAGCACGGTGCCGCCCGAAGGCGGGCTGCGCACGTCGAGCTTGCCCCCGAGCGCGCGCACGCGGTGGCGGATGGACGCGAGGCCGTGCGACCCGACGGCGGTGAGCCGCCCCGGCGGAATGCCCTTGCCGTCGTCCGCGATCCGCATCATCAGCGCGTCATCGTCGAGATCGACCGTGATGTCGACGGTCTTGGCGCTCGAATGCTTGATGATGTTGGTGAACGCCTCCTGCGCAATCCTGAACAGCGCGATGGCGGCTTCGGAATTGAACTTCGGCTCCTCGTCCGGATAGGACTCGATGGTCTTCAGTCCGGCGCTGCCGCAGGTCTCCTTGAGCTGCCAGCGCAGCGCGGCGAACAATCCGACGTTGTCGAGCAGGGTGGGGCGCAGCTCCTCGATGATGCGCCGCTTGAGATCGACGCCGGCGGACAGGTTCTGCTGCACGCGCTGCAGCCGCTGCTTCATGTCCGGGTTGTCCTTGGCGAGATGCTGCTCCGCCCACGAGATGTCCATGCGCGCCCCGACGAGGAGGCCGCCGAGCTCATCGTGCAGCTCGCGCGCGAGACTCGCCTTCTCGCGCTCGGCGACGCTCTGCAAGTGGGTCGACAGCTCGAGCAGCTCGTGGTTGCGCTCTTCCGCCTCGCGCTCGAGCTGCAGCTTCTGGTCGCGCAGCTCCGCGGTCTTGAGGGTGCGCCGGCGCAGGTCGACGTACACCAGCCGCGCGGCGACTCCCACCAGCAGCATGTTGAACACCGTCCCCGCGATGGTGATCCAGCGGCTCAAGACCAACGACCTCGACCAGTTGGCCTCGGCGGAATCGCGTTCCTGCGACTCGCGCGCGCGCAGCTGCTCGAGGATGTCGTTGATGGCTTCTCCGGTGTCCGAGCCGACGTTGGTCTTGACCAGCGCGGTGGCCGCCGCGGCGCCCTGAGTCTTTTGGATGGCCATCAGCATGGCAAGATCGGCGAGCCGCTTGCCGATGAGGACGTGCAGAGTGCGCAGGCCGGCATCGGGGGCCTCGTCGCCGTCGTATTCCTTTTGCAAGCGATCGAGGCGCGGCTCGACGTTCGCGACGATCCTGCCGTAGCTGGTCAGGAACTTGGGATCGCCGGTGACGAGGTACGCGCGCTGGGTGGCCACCGAGCGGGCGAGCGCGGTCTGCAATTCGTCGATTGCATGGACGCGGCCGGCGGATTGCTGCAGCCGCTCGCTGGCCTCCTGCAGCCGCTCCTGGCCAGCCCCGGTCAGGAAGAACAGCGCCGCCAGGAATCCGATGATCAGGAAAGGAGGAATGGCGACGTACCAACGACCGAGGCCGTCGAGCGCTTCGCCCAGGATGTTCACGCGACTCATTGCAATCACTTTACGCGTAATCGGTCTCGCGCGCATGCGTGTCGAGCCGGGCCGGGCAAGACGGAGTCTAGTAGAGCGCCAGCGTGACGGTGTCGGCCACGTCCTCGATCGGGAAGTCGACCGGCACCGCGACCACCGGTATGCGCTCGCGGCCCTCGAGCCACGTCTCGAAGGCGGCGAGCGGCATGGGCCGCGCGTACAAGTATCCTTGGCCGATGTCGCAACCCAGCTCCTTGAGTCGAGCCGCGGCGGCGTCGGTCTCGATGCCTTCGGCGACCACCTTGAGGCCGAGGCCGTGTCCCATGTCGATCGCGGCGCGCACCACGGGCGCGAATTCAGCGTCGGACTCCAGGCCGTTGACGAAACTCCGATCGATCTTCATCTCCTGGACGGGCATGCGCGCCAGGTGGCTCAAGGACGAGTAGCCTGTTCCGAAGTCATCGATCGACAGGCTGACGCCGAGCGCCGATATCGCCTCGAGCACCCGCAAAGCACGCGCCGGATTCTCGAAGAAGCCGCTCTCGGTGATCTCGAGCGTGAGCAGCACGGGAGGGAGTTGATGGCGGCTCAGCATCCCGGCCACGCGGGAATCCAGGCGGTCATCGCCAATGTCATCGACGCTGATGTTCACCGCGATGCCGACCGGCTTGCCGGCGCGCTGCCACGCCGCGGCCTGCGCGATCGCGCGCTCGAGCGTCCAGCGGGTCAGCTTGCGGATGAATCCGGTCTGCTCGGCGAACGGGATGAAATCCGCGGGCGAGAGCAGGCCGCGCGTCGGATGCTGCCAGCGCAGCAGCACCTCGGCGCCGCTCACGCGTCCGCTGCCGAGCTCGATCTTGGGCTGGAAGAACAGCTGCAGCTCGCTCAGCTCGACTGCACGCCGCAGCTCGCCGAGCAGCGAGAGCTGGTCGATGGCGGCCGGCTTCAGCGTCTCCTCGTAGACCGCGAGCGCCCGCTTCTCGGCGCGGGCTCGCTCGAGCGCCAGGTCCGCGCAACGCATCAGCTCGTCGGCCGACGTGGCGACCGATCCCGCCAGCGCCAGCCCCAAGGTCACCGAGATGTCGATCGGTTGTTTCGCGACCAGCACGGGGTCGGCGAGCGCCATGATGAGCGAGGTGCCCCAGCCCTGCAGGCTGTCATCGTCCTCGAGCCGCGTGAACGCCGCGAATTGATCCGCGGCGAGACGCGCGACGGCGGAGCGCACCGAAGGCACGCCGGCCAGGCGGACGGCGATCTCGGTCAGCACCGCGTCGCCCACCGAGTAACCGAGATGCTCGTTGATGCGGCGGAAGCGGTTCAGGTTCAGGGTGGCGACGGCGATGCGCGAGCCGCCCGCCGAAAGGGCCTGCGTGAGCGCACCGACGAACGCGGTGCGATTCATGAGTCCGGTGAGCGTGTCCTCGTACGCCAGGCGGCGGATGGACTGGTCGCGCGACTGCACGGCGGATTGCATGAGCTGCAGTCCTTCGGCCAGCACGCCGAGCTCGTCGCGGCGCGCGACCCGCAGGGCCACATCGTAGGTGCCGGCACGCATCTGGTCGACGGCCTCGGTCAGGTCCTGCAACGGCCGGGTGATGTTGCGCGCCAGCCAGAGCGCCGCGAGGGCCGACGCGACGAAGCTCACAGCCGCAATCAGGTAGAGCACCTTGGTGAGGCGCTCGAACGGTGCGCGCGCCTCCGCGAGCGAGCGGGATAGGGTCGCGACCACCGAAGCATCGCCCCAATGCGAGAGCTCGATCCGCCGCGTCACCACGTCGGGACCGCGAACCTCGGCGCCGGGTACCGTGCTGACGAGATCGGTCCTGCGGCCGCCCGAGTCGACAGAGAGCGTGACCGCGAGACCGGTGAGGTCCGCGAGCTCGCGCGCCTGCCTGGCGTCGAGCTCGAACCCCATGGCGATGAACGCGACGGGCAAGGGACTTCGGACCGGCACCGTGACCAGCTGGTAGATGCGCCCGCCGTCGACCCGCACGCTGGTGGCGCTGTCGCTGAGGGCGCCGCTGCGCTGCTCGGGGGAGAGCAGGAACTGCGTCCCCGTCTTGACGTTGGATCCGGAGGCGGCGATCACCTCGCCGTCGAGCGACGTGAGCACCACCATCGCGGCGCCGATCCGCTGTCCGGCATTCTCGAGCACGGACACCAGCGTGTCCGTATCGCGGATCGACACCGCTTCGCGGAATCCATAGTCGGCCGAGACCGCCTGGGCGGCCTGCGTGAGCTGCCGCTGGTTGCTCTCGAGCAGCCGCTGGAACACCGAGGCGCCGATGTTGAGCTGGCGCTGGACCTCGCGGCCGGCATTGCCGCGATTGGTCGCGGACACCGCGCCGAGCGCCGCCGCGAGCACCGCCGCGAGCAGCAG
>DATAUO010000113.1:0-3323 GCA_036268215.1 Steroidobacteraceae bacterium | reverse complement strand
CAGCAAGCGCGCCGACGAGGGAGATTTCGCCGCCATATGCCAGCGACTTGATCGACTGTGCAAGCGTTCCAGGTCCACCGACTTCGACGACGCGATCGACGCCGCGCCCGCCCGTCAGGCCGCGCACGGCATCTGCCCACTCGGGGTTCGCGACGTAGTCCACGACGCCGTCAGCGCCAATCTTCTTCAAGCGCTCGCCCTCGGCTGCGCTCCGCGCAGTCGTGATCACGCGAGCACCGAGAAGTTTGGCAAGCTGCAGCGCGAACACCGCGACGCCGCCCGCGCCCTGCGTGAGCACGGTGTCGCCAGCACGGACCCGAGCGAGTGCCGACCACGCCGTCACGGCGACGCAAGGAAGCGTCGCGGCCTCCTCGAAGGTCAGGTGTCCGGGTGCGAGCGAAAGCGCGTCCGCGGAAGCGACTTTGAACTCTGCCAGCCAGCCATCGTGATCTGAGCCGTACGTCTCGAGATTTGGCGTGCGAGGCCCGCCGTACCAGTTGCGGAAGAAGGTGTTGATCACGCGGTCGCCGACCTTGAAGCGCGTCACCCCGGCGCCGACCGCGGCCACTTCGCCGGCGGCATCGGACATCGGAATCACGCCGGTCTTCACCGGGAAGGGCGACTGGCCTTTGAGCGTGAAAATGTCGCGGAAGTTGACGGCTGTCGCCTTGACTCGGACAAGGACTTCCCCGGGCCCAGGGCTGGGCGTCGGCTCCTCGTGAGCTACAAGACCGTCGAGGCTGCCGAGTCTGTCCATTCGATATGTGCGCATTGGATCCTCCTGCTTCGTTCGGATCCAACGTAGAGCCTGGCCGCAGGATGACCTGTCCCTGCGTCGTGGATTCCTACCCGATCGTCCGGTACCATCGAGTTATGGATCCGCTCGAAGACGTCATGACGACGATGCGCGTAGCGAGTTCGCTCTACATTTGCATGCAGCTCCGCGCGCCGTACGGCGTTCGCTTTGATACGAGGGCTGAAGCGCGCCTCGTCGTCATCACGCGCGGGTCCTGTTGGCTCACCGCCGACGATCTGCCGCAGCCCGTTTCCTTGGCCGCGGGCGACTGCCTGATCGTGAAAGCGGAGACGCAATTCGCGCTGCAGGACGAGCTCGGACGACGCCTCGTCTCCTGCGACAAAGTACTCTCCAAGATCACCGGCCTCACCGTCCAGCACGGAGGCGACGGCGTGCTCACCGAGATGCTCTCCGGCGCGCTGAGCTTCGACGCTGCGGCGGCCGAGCCACTGATGGCAGTCATGCCGCGCCTGGTCCACGTCCGCCTGGACGAAGCGCGCGCTCATCTATTGCAGACCACTCTTCAGCTCATCGGGCTCGAGACCGCCGAGGATGGCCTCGGTGCGAGGCTCGTGATTGGACGTCTCCACGACGTCCTCTTCGTGCAGGCGGTGCGGGCTTGGTGTGCGACCGACCAACAAGCGGGCGGGTGGCTGGCTGGGCTGAAGGATGACCGCCTTGCGGTCTCCATCCGCGCCATGCACGGCGATCTCGCGCGTGGCTGGACGGTGGAGACGCTCGCTCGCGAGGCCGGCCTCTCTCGCTCCACCTTCGCAGCAACGTTCAAGGCCGTCACCGGCGACACTCCGCTCGACTACCTGACCCGATGGCGCATGTATCGCGCGAAGGTCCTGCTCCGTGGTAGCGAGCTGAGCTTGATCGAGATCGCCGAGCGAGTCGGCTACGAAACGGATGCGGCGCTGAGCCGGGCGTTCCGCCGCTTCGAGGGCGTCGCGCCCGGCAAATGGCGACGGAACGGCCGTCCTGGTCCCTCGGGGACGGAGCGCCGCGCCCTGCCGCGGCGACGGACCGCTGCTCCGTCGTCCGCCACAGCTACGTGAGGCGCCAGCGGCGGGCCTCCTCGGCTTCCTGAACGACCTCTCGCTGCAGAACGCTGCCGGCGCCACTGCGGGTGCAACGAGCCCTGATTGCGGGTAGCCTCGCTTTTATTCTGGACTAACCAATCTAGAACAGTCACACTCCCGATGTGGCCCGCCCCAAAGAGTTCGATCGCGAGGAGGTCCTCCGTCGCGCCATCCCCGTCTTCTGGGAGAAAGGCTTCGCCGGTACTTCCACGGACGATCTCGTCGACGCCATGGGCATCGGCCGGCAAAGCCTCTACGACACCTTCGGCGACAAGCGAGGCCTTTTCCTGGCCGCGCTGCGCACCTACAACACCGATGGCATCACCGCGCTATCGCGGAAGCTGCGGGCCGGCCCCACGGCGCTCGCGGCCATCGAGCGCATCCTGGTCGAGCTCGCCGAGCTGCGCGAAAAAGCGCGCTGCCTCGGCTGTTTAGGCGTGAACGCCATCTGCGAGCTGGCCGGCGAAGATGCCGACGTGCGCGCCCTCACCGAAACCAGCGCGGCCCTGCTGGAGGCCAGCCTCACCGACGCGATCGAAGACGGCAAGGCCGAGGGCGACATCTCTGCCCGCGTGGACAGCCGCGCCGCCGCGCGTTTCATCGCCGCCACATTGAGCGGCATGAAGGTGCAAGCCAAGGGCGGCGCCTCGAGCAAGGTGCTGCGCGACATCGCGGCCTTCGCAGTAGACAGCCTCCGCCCTCGTTAGTCGTGCCCCGGTAACGGCCGACATTTCGAAGCACGCTTAATTCTGGACTGATAATTCCAAAAAAAATCTGAACCAAGGATCGAGACATGCAACAAGAATTGGGTTCCCTCCAGGGCAAGAAGACGATGGTCATCGGCGGCTCACGCGGCATCGGCGCCGCTGTGGTGAAGCGTCTCGCGCGCGAGGGCGCCGCGGTCGCATTCACCTACGTGAGCCAGCCGGAGCGCGCGCGCGAGCTGGTGCTCACCATCGAGGCCGCGGGCGGCCGCGCCGTCGCCCTGCACGCGGATAGCGCTGACGCTGCCGCGCTGGAGAGGGCGATCGACGAAGGCGCACAGACCCTCGGCGGGCTCGACGTGCTGGTGAACAACGCGGGCATCCTCATCTTCGGCCCGGTCGATACGTTCAGCCTCGAAGATTTCGACAAGATGCTCGCCATCAACGTGCGCGGCGTGTTCGTCGCCGCCAAAGCGGCAGCGCGGCACCTCCCGCACGGCGGCAAGATCCTCGTCGTCGGCAGCAACACCGCGGAGCGCGCCATGGCCCCCGGCTCGAGCATCTACGGGATGACGAAGGCTGCGGTCGCTCGGCTCGTACGCGGGCTGGCGTGGGACTTCGCCGCGCGAGGCATCGCGGTCATCGACGTCGCGCCGGGCCCGACGCAGACCGATATGAATCCCGCCGACAGCCCCCACGCCGACTGGGTGCGCAACGCCAACCCCCAGAAGCGCGTCG
>DATAUO010000112.1:0-1696 GCA_036268215.1 Steroidobacteraceae bacterium | reverse complement strand
GCCTCCGCCTCGAGCCCGCGGCCAAGCTTGCAGGTGCGCACGCGACCGACCTTCACGGTGGCCACCAGGCCGGCGTGCTCGAGCACGCTGACGTGCTTCTTCATTCCGGTGAGAGTCATTTCGAACTGCTCGGCGAGTTCGGTGATCGAGGCGTCGGCACGGCCGAGCTGCTCAAGCACGCCGCGACGCGTGGCGTCGGAGATGGCGGCGAACGAGGTGTCGAACCGAGGGGGCTGATGAAACTGAACCATATGGTTCAGTATTGCATCGCCCTGCGTGTTGCAAGGGCTGGAACAGGACCGCTGTTTCCCCGTTGCTCCGGGATGGGAGACCGAGATGATCCGCAAGCTCAAGTCCGGCGAGTACAGGCTTTATTCCAGCAAGACCGATCCCAAGACCGGGAAGCGTAAGAATCTGGGCACCTTCGAGAGCCGCGAAAAGGCTGAGAAGCACGAGCGCGAGGTGCAGTATTTCAAGCGGCACTGAGGGGGGATCGAAAACTTATCCCCGTCAGTTTGTTCTTGTTCTGTTCTCGTCACGATGCTAGGTCTTCGGGCCCATCAAAGCTGCGGGCGATTCGCCCAGGCGAGGCCAATATGCCGATCCACACTGCGCCCTCGTTCGAGGCGCTCGAAAAGCTCAAGGACACCCGCGACGCCGACCTGATCGCGCGGCCGATGCTCGATCCGGCGCGCAACCGCGGGCGCGGAGCGCAGACCAACAAGGAGAGCCGGTTCGACACGCAGAGCCGCGAGGCGGTCGACGATGGCTGGGGCCAGGTCGAGGAACTGAAGCCGTTCGAGACGATCGAGCACATCGAGCGGGCGCGCTCGATCATTACCCGCAACGAGAGTCCGGACATCGGCTTCGATCGATCGATCAACGCCTATCGCGGCTGCGAGCACGGCTGTTCGTACTGCTTCGCGCGTCCGACGCATACCTATCTCGGGCACTCGGCGGGGCTCGATTTCGAGCGGCAGATCTACGTCAAGGTCAACGCGGTGGAGCTGCTGCGGCAGGAGCTGGCCGACAGGAAATATCGCCCGAAGCCGATCGCCATGGGCACCAACACCGACCCGTACCAGCCGGCGGAGCGCACCCACAAGCTGACGCGCGGCATCCTCGAGGTGATGCTGGAGACGCGGCACCCGGTGACGATCACCACGAAGTCGGCGCTGGTGGTGCGCGACCTCGACATCCTGAGCGAACTGGCGAAGCTGGGGCTGACGCATGTGGCGCTGTCGGTGACCAGCATGGACCACATCCTGTCGCGCAAGATGGAGCCGCGGGCCTCGACTCCGGCGAAGCGGCTCGAGGCGATCCGGCTGCTGGCGGCGGCGGGCGTGCCGACGGCGATCATGGCGGCGCCGATGATCCCGGCGGTCAACGACATGGAGCTCGAGCGCATCCTCGATGCCGGCGCGGCGCAGGGCGCGCAGAGCGCCGGGCTGGTGCTGCTGCGGCTGCCGGGCGAAGTGCGCGAAATCTTCCGCGAATGGCTGCTGCGGTATTATCCGGACCGGGTTCGGCACGTGATGGCGCTGGTGCGCGATACGCGCGGCGGCAAGGACTACAATTCGGCCTGGGGCGAGCGGATGGTGGGCGAAGGCGCGTACGCGACGCTGATGCAGCAGCGCATGGCCAAGGCCAAGGAGCGCTTCGGGCTGGACAAGAAATTCCCGGCGCTGCGCACCGA
>DATAUO010000111.1:0-1702 GCA_036268215.1 Steroidobacteraceae bacterium | reverse complement strand
GCTCGGGCTGATCGGCTGGTTGGGGATGATCCCGACGCTCAAGGAGCTCCACTGGGAGCGCCCCGTGCGAGCGGTGCCGCAGCCCTCCTGAGCGTGCGGCGCGAGCGGCCGCGCCGCTTGTCAGGCACCGGCTCAACGTTGCCGCGACGTTGAGGCAAAGCCCCTAATCGCGAGCTCAAACCGAGCCGCAATTCCGTGATATTTGATGCGCGTTGGATTAAATTCCGCGCAGGCGAATTTTTACCCCCGGAGGCGCGGTGATCGAAACGGGCGGGGAGCGGAGCTTCCTCCTCTGCCGCATGGGCTCGGTGATCGGGGCGCTCGCTCTCGAGCACGTCCGTGAGACCCTGCGCCCGTTGCCGATCGCGCCGCTCGCGGGAGTTCCTCCCTTCGTCCTCGGATGCTCGATCCTCCGCGGCGATCCCGTGCCCGTGATCGATGCGTGCCGCCTGCTGGGCCAGGAGGGATCGAGCGCGCCGGCACGATTCGTCTCGCTGAATCTCGGGGGGCGAGCTGCTGTTCTCGCGGTCGATGCCGTGCTCGACGTCCGCCCTCTGCCGCGCGAGGCGCTCGCGCAGGTTCCGGCCCTGCTCCGCGGCTCCGATGCCGACCTGGTGCGCTCGATCGGAGCCGTCGACTCCTCGCTCCTGGTGATGCTCGAGTCCGCGCGGCTGGTGCCGGAAGAGGTGTTCGCGTCGATCGAGCGCAAGCGCAGTGCCGGACGCGGAGGCTCGGGATGACCCTGCCGCGCGAGGGCCGGGCGTGAGCGTGGCGCCAAAGGCCACGGCATGAGCGCGCCCACGATTGCGGATCCGTTGCGCTTCCGCAGCTGGATCGCGCGGCGCCTCGGGCTCAACTTCGACGATGGCAAGCTCGGGTTCCTCGCCGACGTCCTGGTGAGGCGCGCGCAGGATGCCGGCCGCGACGCGGAGGGCTATCTCGACCGGCTCGAGGGGGTGAGCGCGGACACGGAGCTGCGCGGCCTCGTCACCGAGCTCACGGTGCCGGAGACCTATTTCTTTCGCCACGTGGAGCAGTTCCGCGCGTTCTCCGAAGTCGCGCTCGCGGCGGCGGTCGCCCGTGTGCGGAGTGTCGGCGTGGGGCCGATTCGGATCTTGTCGGCCGGCTGTGCCTCGGGCGAGGAGCCTTACACGCTCGCCATGTGCGTGCGCGAGCAGGGCCTCGATCCCGCTCGCGGGGTCTCGATCGCCGCGGCGGACATCAACCCGGAGGTGCTCGGCAAGGC
Source organism: Steroidobacteraceae bacterium (assembly GCA_036268215.1). Classification (GTDB taxonomy): domain Bacteria; phylum Pseudomonadota; class Gammaproteobacteria; order Steroidobacterales; family Steroidobacteraceae; genus Bog-1198. Next base: position 456 of record DATAUO010000111.1, on the reverse strand, counting down.
GCGGCGCGGCGTGTACTCGCCCTGGTCGCTGCGCGAGACGCCGCCTGAGATGCAGCGGCGCTGGTTCCATGCGGTCGGGCGCGATTTCGAGATCGATCCCGAGATTCGCGCGGCAGTCTCGTTCCGCGAAGCGAACCTGACGGACGAGCACTCGGATCTCTGGGGCGCCGGCAGCTACGACGTGATTTTCTGCCGCAACGTGCTCATGTACTTCACGCCGGATGCGGCGCAGGCGCTGGTGTCGCGATTCACGCGGGCGTTGGTGCCGGGCGGCCATCTCTTTCTCGGGCACGCCGAAACCTTGCGCGGTTTGTCGGGTGCCTATCATCTCTGTCACACCCACGGCACGTTCTACTACCAGAGCAAGACGCCCGAAGAGGCGGCGGCCGCGAGTGCCGCGCCGCGGGCGCAATGGGATGCCGGCGGTCGGCGCGACGAGCGGGAGGCCGTGCGGCG
>DATAUO010000110.1:0-6014 GCA_036268215.1 Steroidobacteraceae bacterium | reverse complement strand
CGGCCGCATCGTCCGATGCCGCCCCCGCCGACCTCTCGCGCCACGCCACGCCCGCCGCGCCGGCTCATCCGGTCAACGGCAACGAGCGCGCGCCCTTGAGCCACGCCCGCACCCGCGACGCGCAGCTGCGCCGCTCCGGCGACTTCCTGGAATTCGCGCAAAGCGCCGGCGGCTTCGGCGTGTACGATCTCAACCTGGTGTCCGGCGAGATTCACGGCACCAAGCTCTATTTCGAGCTCACCGGTCAGACCACCCACGACCTCGCGCTGCGCCGCGAGGAGTGGATGGCCTCCATCCATCCCGAGGATCTCGAGGCCGTGGTCAATGCCCTCGGGGCCGCGATCGAGACCGGCGCGAAGTACCACTTCGAGTACCGGAACCTGCTGCTCTCGCGCTCGCTGTGCTGGCTCGCCTCGAGCGGTCAGGTGCTCATGGACTCCGAGGGCTATCCCTCGCGCGCCATCGGCACCATCACCAACGTCACCGAGCGCAAGCGCCTCGAGGAGCAGCTCAAGCACGCCACCGAATCGCTCAACATCGCCCAGGCCGCCGCCGGCCTCGCCACCTTCGACTTCAATTTCGGCACGCACCAGCGCATCTGCTCGGAGAACTTCCACGCGCTCCTCGGCATCCCCGCCAGCATGCCGCTCGACGACCTCAACCTGCTGCTGTCGCAGGTGCACCCGGACGACGTCGTACGCTGCCGCAGCGCGCCGCTCTCCACCACCCCCGCCGATCCGTCGTATCGCTGCGAGTACCGCGTCATGCTCGAGGGCGGCAGCGAGCGCTGGCTCGCCGAGAAGGCCACCGTCACCCGCAACAACCAGGGCGAGATCGCGCGCATCGCGGGCGCCCTCATCGACATCAGCGACCTGAAGCGCACCGAGGCCGCGCTCGACACCGTCGCCAGCCGCTTCGAGCGCGCGGTGCGCGGCACCCAGGACGGCCTCTGGGAGATCGACCTCGGCACCAATCAGCCGTGGTTCGGCCTGCGCTTCGAGGAGATGCTCGGCTACAGCGTCGGCGATCTCTCGAGCTCCCGCGACCGGCTGCAAGAGCTCATGCACCCCGAGGACCGCCCGCGCATCGCGCGCATGCTCGAGCGGCATCTGAGCGAGGGCGCCTCCTACGACATCGAGTTCCGCGTCATGCACAAGGCCGGCCACTACGAGTGGGTGCGCTCCCGCGCCCAGGCCGAGCGTGCCGCCGACGGCACGCCGCTGCGTCTGGCGGGCTCCACCCAGCTCATCACCGATCGCAAGCAAGCGGAGCAGGCCACGCTGCACGCGAAGCTCGCGGCCGAAGCGGCAAACCGCGCGAAGAGCAATTTCCTCGCCAACGTCAGCCACGAGATCCGCACCCCCATGAACGGCGTGATCGGCATGGCGCAGATCCTCTCCGAGACCCCGCTCGACTCCACCCAGCGCGAGTGCGTCGACATCATCCAGTCGAGCGCGAACGCGCTGCTCTCGCTCATCAACGACGTGCTGGATCTCTCCAAGATCGAGGCCGACCGCCTCGAGCTCGAGCAGGTCGAGTTCGACCTGCGCGACGTGGTCTACGAGACCATCGCCGCCACCGGCCTGCAGTCCGCCGCCAAGGGCATCGAGCTCATCGTCAACATCGATCCCGGGCTCCCCGTGCTCGCGCGCGGCGACCCCGGACGGCTGCGCCAGATCGTCACCAACCTGATCGGCAACGCCATCAAGTTCACGCACGAGGGCTACGTCGTGCTGGATGTGAGCGGCAAGCCGCCCGCCGGCGGGCGCTTCATCCTGCGCATCGAGGTCACCGACACCGGCATCGGCATTCCCTCCGACCGCATCGACCGCCTGTTCAAGAGCTTCTCCCAGATCGACAGCTCGACCACGCGCCACTACGGCGGCACCGGTCTCGGGCTCTCCATCGTCAAGCGCCTCGCCGAGCTCATGAGCGGCGAGGTCGGCGTACGCAGCGAGTCCGGCCAGGGCTCCACCTTCTGGGTCACGCTCGACATCGGCGCGCTCGAGGAGCAGCCGCAGCGCGAGCAGATCGGCAAAGGCCGCCGCGCCCTCCTGGTCGATGACGTGCCCGCCAGCCTCCAGAGCATGAAGACCAAGCTCGAGCTCTCCCACTTCGAGACCGTCTCGGTGCCGGGGGTGGACGATGCCTGGGCCGCGCTCGGCGCCGGGCGCTTCGACATCGTGCTCGCCGACGAGCTCATGCCCGTCCGCAGCGGTCTCGAGCTCTTGAACGCCATGCGCGCCGACCCCCGTTTCGCGGGCATTCCCTTCGTGCTCATGTCGCTCTTCGGTGCCGAGCAGGACTCCAGCCGCTGGATCCAGCGGCCTGACGCCGTGCTCATGAAGCCCATCCGCGCCTTCGCGCTCGCCACCCTGGTCAGCCAGGTGCTCACCGGCAAGACCACCCCCCGCACCTCGCTCGTGCCCGAGCGCAAGGCCAGTCTCACCTTCCGCGGCAACCGCATCTTGCTGGTCGAGGACAACCCCGTGAACCAGCGGGTCGCGCAGCGCGTGCTGCAGAAGCTCGCCGCCGACGTCACCATCGCCAACAACGGCGCCGAAGCGCTCGAGCGCATCGCCGAGACGGACTTCGACGCCGTGCTCATGGACTGCCAGATGCCCGTCATGGACGGCTTCAACGCCACCCGCCGCATCCGCGAGCACGAGCGCCAGAGCGGCCGCGAGCGCCGCCTGCCCATCATCGCGCTCACCGCCAACGTCATGAGCGAGGATCGCGAGAGCTGCATCGCCGTCGGCATGGATGCGCACCTCGGCAAGCCCATCGAGCCCGCCCAGCTCATCGACTGCCTGGCGCGCTACTTGAAGCCGCGCGCCGGCGCCGGCATCGCGGGCCCCGCGGTGGATCTGTCCGCGCTTCGCGAGATGACCGGCGGCGACGCGGACTTCGAGCGCGAGCTGGTCGAGACGTTCATCTCGAGCGGCGATCAGTGCCTCGCGGACATCGTCGCGGCGCTGCGCGACGCCGACCTCGAGACCGTCGGCAAGCGCGCCCACGCCCTGAAAGGCGCGAGCGCCAACATCCACGCGCCCGGCCTCGCCGCCGCCGCGTCCAGCCTCGAGAGCGCGGCGCGCGCCAAGGACGCGGCCAAGCTCGACGGCCTGGTCGAGGATCTCACCCAGAAGCTCAAGGCGGTGAACGCAGAGCTGTCGAAGGCCGGTTAGGCGGGTCCGGCTCGTACCTGACCGGCACGATCTGCATGGCGCGCCGGGACGAGTCGCTCAGTCGGGAAACCTCAAGGCCCGCTCGATCGCCTGAAAGCGCGGTTCCTTGCGCAACGGGTCCATCAGCGGGTCGGTCTTGAGGATCTCCAGTCCCGGGTCCCGCAGCCGCCACGCCGTCTCGAGCCATTCGAGCGCCTTCGCCCGATTGCCCCACTGCGCTTGGATCGTGGCGTACTGGTACGCCGCGCCATCGCCCTGAGACGCCTTCAGTTTCTCGAGCTCGGCTTGCGCCTCTGCGTGCTTGCCAAGCTTGTCATAGATCACCGCGAGGCACTGTTGGCTCGCCCAGTAGTCCGGCTTCACCTCGCAGGCAGCGCGCGCGCGCTCGAGATCCCCGAGCCCGTAATAGGCGAACCCGCGATCCCCGTAGCTCTCCTTGAAGTCGGGGGCAACGCTGATCCCTTCCGTGAAAGCCCCCGCCGCCTCCTCATAGCGGCGTGCCGCATACAGCGCCTGGCCGAGCGCGCCATGGCTTTGGCGAGCGAGGGGGTCGAGCACGACAGCGCGCCGCGCGGCCGCAATGCCCGCATCGAAGTGCCCCATGAAAGCTGCGAATGCGCCGCTGTTGCGCAATACCATGGCGTTACCCGGCGCCAGCGCAAGCGCCCGCTCATATTCCTCACTCGCCTTTGTGAAGTCGAGCGTGCCATTTTCCGCGACGTTCGCCAGTGCGACGTGGCCCTGGGCCAGGTCCGGCACTATCCTAAGCGCCTCTTGCGCATCCGCCTGCGCCTTGTCATAGCCTTCACGGATCGACGCTACGGCCCCTGCGTCCGATGCGATACCGGAAAAGGCGCTCGATCGGCCGGCGAAGGCGAGCGCATAGTGCGGATCGAGGCGGATCGCTTCCGTGTACGCGGCAATCGCGGCGGGGAGATCCTTGGAGTCGCGACTCGAGCTTTGCGCCTTGGCCGCGCGCAGATACGCATCGAAGGCGGCCGGATTGACGGTTCCCCCGAGCTCGACCTTGGCCGCGACATCCGCGAGCAGCGTGACTTTCAGAGCGCTCGCCACGGAGGTCGCAATCTCGGTCTGAAGTTTCAGCACATCGCCCAAGTCCCGATCATAGGTCTTGGACCACAGGTGAAAGCCCGTGACCGCATTGATCAACTGCGCGGTGATCCGGATGGTGTGCGATGAGCGCCGCACGCTCCCTTCGAGGACTGCGCCGACGTTCAGTTTGCGTGCGATGGTGCCGATGTCGGTGTCCTGTCCCTTGAATGAGAACGCCGAGGTGCGCGCGGCCACCTGCAGCTCGTTGATCTCGGCGAGCGAGTTGAGCAGCTCCTCGGTGAGCCCATCGGAGAAGTATTCCTGCTCCTTGTCGCCGCTCAGATTCACGAACGGCAGCACGGCGATCGAGTGCGGCGGCGGGTTGAACCCGGTGGCGGAGGCGGCCCCGCTTGTGGGAGGGCTCTGCGCCGCAGGCGCCGATGCCGCCCCCGCCTCCGCGCCGCGTTTCGGCGGCGCGAGCCGGGTTGCCGCGACGTAGCCGAGTACGGCGAGGGTCACGGCGACCGCCGCGAGGAGTGCCGTCTTCGAGCGCCAGGACGTCGAGGCGGGCCTCCGCATCGTCGGCGCGGCCGGTGACCGAACGCCCGCCGCGGCGCTCGGCGTCGGCTTTTGGGCCGGCTCCCCCGACAGCAGGCGCCGTACGCGCTCCACGAAGGCCGGCGGCGTCTCGCCCTCCGGCAGGCGCGTCCATTGCACCTCCCGGAACCTGTCGGGAACCTGCTCGTCATCGTCGCGCGTGTCGTCGATGACCACCGGCAGGAGAAAGGCTCGGTTCCCGGTCATGGGGTGCGACCGATCGACCGCGAGCTTCCACTCGAGGCGGAAGTACCCCTCGTCGCGATCGTGCGTGTTGTGCGAGATCACCGGGACGAACAGCGCGCAGCTCTTGATCTGCCTGCGGATCGAGGTGTCCCATGCGTCGCCGCCCCGCAGCTCGCTCTGGTCGAACCACACCTCGATTCCGGCCGCTCGCAATGCCTCGCAAATCCTCCGGGCAGCCTCGGCATCCTGCGAGGCGTAGCTCAAGAACACCGCGTTCGGGGGCTCGGTCACGGGAGGTATCACCCTTGCGGAGGTCTTCTCAATGCCTCCGTGGACGGCAGCTTAGCCCAAATGCATGCGCTCGGCCGAGCTTGATTACCGGCCGGCGACCACGTTGCCAAGGTGAGGCGCGGGCTTGCTCGGCGGGATCTTGGGAGAAGAGGACGAGAAGCCCGATGTCGAGGCATCGGCGACGTTGGCCGGCACCGAGGCATTCGCCGCCGCCGTTGCCGCCAGGTTGTCCGCGAGCGATCCCGAGGTCGCGCGCGACACATCGACCTTTCTGAAGAGGCAGGCACGCCTGCTGGAGATTCAGGCGGAGCATCTCAACGAGGAGCACTCCGCCCGTCTGCACTTTCTGCAAGGCCAGGCGCGCGAGGTCGATATTCGCCGCTTCGGCCTTCGGCTGCGGGTCGGCTTTCAGCTCTTCGTGGCGCTGGTCGCGACGGCCTTCGGCATCGGTCTCGCCGTCCTGATTTGGGACGCGACGACGTCGCGGCGCGTGGTCGTCGACGCATTCCACACGGTGCCCTCCGCGCAGACGCGCGGCATCGATGGCGTGGCCTTGGCCAGCGGATTGCTCGATGAGCTGAATCGCCTGCAGGAAGCGACCCGGACCGACATTCGCAAACTGGACCTGTCCACGGCTTGGGCCGCTCAGGTGAAAATGGAGATTCCCACCACGGGGATCTCCGTTGGCGAGATCTCCCAGTG
>DATAUO010000109.1:0-2156 GCA_036268215.1 Steroidobacteraceae bacterium | reverse complement strand
TGCACCACGACGTCCGCGCCGTAGTCGATCGGCCGGATGAGAATCGGCGTCGGCACCGTGTTGTCGACGATCAGAGGGACCCCGGCGCGATGCGCCACTTCGGCCAGCGCCTCGATGTCGCAAACGTTCCCCGCGGGGTTGCCAACCGTCTCGCAAAACACGGCCCGGGTATCCTCGTCGATGAGCGCGGCCAGGGCCTCGGGCCGGTCGGAGTCGGCGAACCTGGTGCGCACGCCGAGCTTCGGCAGGATGTAACCGAGAAGCGTGTGGGTCGTGCCGTAGAGCTGCGGCACGGAAACGATGTTGCGCCCCACTTCGGTGACGGCGAGCACCGAGTAATGCAGCGCCGCCTGCCCGGAGCTGACGCAGAGCGCATCCATGCCGCCCTCGAGCTGCGCCATGCGCTGCTCCAGCACCTGGGTGGTCGGGTTGCCGATGCGCGTATAGCGGAAGCCGTCGGCTTCGAGATTGAAGAGCGCCGCGCCGTGCTCGGCGCTGTCGAACGAGTACGCCACGGTCTGATAGATCGGCACCGCCACGGACTTGGTCGTCGGGTCGCAGTCGAAGCCGCCGTGCAGGGCTATGGTCTCGGGTCGCATCTGTAGCCTTCAGGTCGTGTTGCCGGCATCCACGGTGAGCGTGATGCCGGTGATGTTGCGCGCCTCGTCGCTCATCAGGTACGCGACGGCGGCAGCCACATCATCGGGCCCTATCATGCGACGCAGCGCACTGCGGCCCATGATCCGCTGGCGGTCATCCTCGTCGAGCTCTTGGGTCATCGCGGTGTCCACGAAGCCCGGCGCGACGGCATTCACGGTGATGCCGAGCGGGCCCACCTCACGCGCCAGCGAGCGCGTGAATCCCTCGAGTGAGGCCTTGGTCGCGGAGTAGGCCGAAAGCGCCTTGAAGCCGGTCGTGGCCACGATGCTCGAGACGCTGACGATGCGGCCGGCACGCGCGGCCATCATGGAGCGCAGCACGTACTTGGTGAGTATGAGGGGCGACAGCGTGTTCAGCCGCACGAGAGACTCGATATCCGCATCGCGCATCATGGAAAGCAGCCCGCCGGTCCCGAGACCCGCGTTGTTGACGAGCCCGTATACCGGTCCCGTTTCGCGCCGCAGCTGCGCGACCATCGCGCCGATTCCGGCGACATCGGCCAGATCGCAGGCGCGGAAGAGCAGCCTTTCCGGATACGCGTCCATGGCCGCGCGCAGCTCTGTCGTGTTGGAACGCGCCAGCGCGATCACCTTATAGCCGCGGGAAGCCAGCGTCGCGGCGATCGCGAGCCCGAGCCCCCTGCTCCCGCCGCTGACCAGGACGTTATGCATCGCGGCGTACCAGCTTGCCGGAGGCGGATACCTCGAGGGCAGGGACAACGCGGATGAGCGCGGGCACCTTGTGGGCGGCGAGCCGCTCGCGGCAGGTCGCGAGGATTTCGCCGCAGATCCGCTTCGCGGGCGCCCCGGCGCCCTCGCCGCTCTCGCCGCTCTCGCCGTCGTCGCCCGCGACCAGCACCACCTCAGCGGTCACCACCGTGCCGGTGATCGGGTTGCGGCGCGGCTTGACGAGCGACATGCGCACCTTGGGATGCGAGTTGATCACGGCTTCGACCTCCTCCGGATGCACCTTGAGACCTCCCACATTGATGATGCCGCCGCTGCGCCCGATGAAATACCAGCGATCGCCCCGCAGCTCGAGCTTGTCACCCAGATCGACGAAGCCCTCGGCGTCCTTGATCGGCGGTGCGCCCTCACCGAGATATCGTGAGGCATTGCCGGGGGACTTGATCCGCAGCGTCCCGCGGCTGACATCGATCCGGACTCCCTCGGCCGAGGTCGCCGCCAGCGATGCGGGAAAGCCTGCCAGGCCGTCCTGCACTTCGAAAGCCACCCCCGCCTCCGTGGAGGCGAAGGCATGGGCCACCACGGCATGGGGAAATGCGGCGCGCAGCGCATCGAGGATGGGCTGATCGGCGATCTCGCCGGACAGGCGGACATAGACCGGCCGGAGCTGCTCGGCCGCCCCGCTCATCAGCGCCTTGCGCCAGTGAGAGGGGGTCCCGGAAATATGGGTCACGCCCGCCGCGGCGGCGCGGGCCAGGAAATCCTGCGGCGGCTCATCCGTGCCCGGCAGCAGCAACGAGCCGAAGAAAA
>DATAUO010000108.1:0-34008 GCA_036268215.1 Steroidobacteraceae bacterium | reverse complement strand
CGCTGCGCGGGATGTTCGCTTTCGGCTTCTGGAGCGCGCGCACGGGCGAGCTCACGATCGCGCGCGACCCCCTCGGCATCAAGCCCCTGTACGTCGCGAGGAACACCGACCCGAAGGGCGTCTGGTCGATGGTTTTTGCATCCGAGGTGAGGGCCATCCTCGCGAGCGGCCTCATCGCCCACCCCCGGTTGAGCCCGTCGGCTCCCGCGTCGGTGATCTGGAACGGCTTCATGGTGGCGCCGTCGACTGCGGTCGAGCAGATCGAGTCGATCATGCCGGGAGAGCTGCGCATCTATGATCGGCGCGGGATGGAATCGCGCCGACGCAGCTACTGGACGGGACGCTCCGACCCCGGCGCCGCCGCCATGGCCGAGGACGAGCTCGCGCGCGAGCTGGAGGAATCCGTGCGCCTCCATCTGGCGAGCGACGTCCCCCTGGGCGTCTTCCTGTCAGGCGGCGTCGACTCGTCCGCGGTGGCCAATCTCGCTCAGAAGGCGGCCGGATCGCGCGTCAACACGTTCACCCTGAATTTCGACGAGGCCGAGTACAGCGAGGGCGGGGTCGCGCGGCGAGTCGCCGAGGCAATCGGTACCCGGCACCACGAGATGGTGCTGACCGAAGCCAACTTCGTCGGCCGCCTGGAGTCCGCGCTGGACAGCCTGGACCAGCCGAGCTTCGACGGATTGAACTCCTATTTCATGTCTCATGCCGTGCGCGAAGCCGGCTTCAAGGTGGCGCTGGTCGGAAGCGGCGGCGACGAGCTGTTCGGCGGATACACCTCCTTCCGGGATCTGCCGAAGCTGATGAGGTGGTGCCGCTTGTCGAGCTGGCTCCCCAAGCGCGTCCGCGCGGCGCTGGGGCGGGCGGTCGCCTCGGCCCTGCAGCCCGCCAGGGGGCGGTTTCCGCCCCAGACCCGCTGGGCGAAGCTGCCCGACATGATCGAGCACGGGGAAGATCCCATGGCGCTGTACCAGCTCGCCTATGCGCTGTTCGTGCCGGAGACGCAGCGAAGACTGCTGCGCGGCCACCAGGACGTCCTCGCGGACGGACTGCCGGCGCAAATGCGGCAACGGCTCGAGGAGCTGGATACGGCGGCTCAGGATGACGGCACCCTCGCGCGGATCGCGCGCCTCGAGCAGACGCTTTTTCTCGGCGAGCGGCTGCTGCGGGATACGGACGCCGCGAGCATGTCCGCCTCCATCGAGATTCGCCTGCCCCTGGTGGACCAGGTCCTCGTCGAGCGGGTGGGCCGCATGCCGACGGCCACGCGCTTCGACCCCGTCGGCAAGAAGGCCGCGCTGCGCCGCGCGGGGCTGCGCGGCCTCGATGCAAGATTGTTCGAGCGTCCGAAATCGGGGTTCGTGCTGCCATACGATCGCTGGTTACGCAGCGGTCTCGGCCAGGCCATCGACGGGACCATGCGCGACAGCCGGGCGATCGAGGCAACGGGCCTCGATCCGGCCGCGATCGTGGACCTCTGGGACGCCTATCGGAAAGGCGCTCCGGGTTTGTACTGGTCCCGCGTCTGGGCCATCTACGCGTACGTTCGCTGGTGTCAGCGGCATCGAGTCTCCCTGTGATCGAGCCTCCGGCGCGGCACCGGCGGTCCGCGGAGATCGTGCGTGGCCGCTGAGCCGGCGAGCACGGCTGCGCCTTCGCTCAAGGCTCTTGCGATCAGGGGTTCGATCTGGACTCTGGCCGGCCACGGCGGCGTGACGCTGATCAGGATGGTCCGCAGCCTGATCATGACGCGCCTGTTGTTCCCCGAGGTATACGGCCTGATGACCCTGGTCTGGGCGGTACTGACCGGGCTGCAGATGTTCGCGGATACGGGCATCGGACCCACCATCATTCGAGACCAACGCGGCGACGACCCGGACTTTCTCAATACCGCGTGGACGACCAACGTCATTCGCGGCGTCGGCCTCTGGGTCCTCGCTTGCCTCGTCGCGGTGCCCGTGGCGAAGTTCTACAACCAACCCGCCCTCGTCTGGATCATCCCCGTCACCGGCCTCAGCTCGCTCATTCACGGCTTCGTGTCGACGGCCTTGTATACGCGCCGCCGGCACATGGATTTCAAGCGCCTCGCGATCCTCGATCTGTGGACGGAGTCGGTGATCTTCGTGGTGCTGCTGGGATGGGCGCACTTCTGGCCCAACGTCTGGTCGCTGGTCGTGGGAGCGGTGGTGGGTCAGCTGTTCATGGTCCTGACGAGTCACTGGTACCTCCCCGGCGCCCGCAACTGGTTCCGCTGGGACCGCGCGGCTCTGTCGACCTTCATGAGATTCGGTAAGTGGATCTATTTCAGCAGCGCGATCTATTTCCTTTCCACCCAAAGCGATCGATTCCTGCTGGCCAAATTCCTCGATATGGCCCAGCTGGGCGTCTACGGCACCGCGACCGTATTGAGCGGCGCGATGCTTGCCGTGATCTACAAGATCAATTCGGACGTGCTGTATCCTGCCTACACCAGGGTGATCGAGAGCGGTCACGACAGGCTGCGGAGTGCGATCTCGCGGACGCGCCTGGTGATCGACGCGATCATGATCGTGCCGATCGCAGTGGTGATGATGCTGAGCGAGCGCATCGTCGCGCTGCTCTACGATCCGCGCTATCACGCCGCGGGATGGATGTTGCAAGTGCTCTGCGTCCGATTGCTGCTGGTGGCGACGCTCTCGAACAGCGAGTCGTGCCTCATCGCCCTCGGCTACCCGAAATATTCGTTCATCCAGAATCTGTGCCGCGCGATTGCGATGTTCGTCGCCGTACCGCTCGGATGGATGTTTCTCGGGCTGAAAGGGATCGTATGGGCCGTGGCCCTCTCCGAGCTGCCGCCTTTGTTCGTAATGTGGGCCGGGCTCATCAAGCACCGCGCGTTCTCGCCGGCCGCCGAGGCCCGCTCATTCGCGTTCGTGGCGCTCGGCGTGCTCATCGGCTGGGGATTGCTGCGGATCCTGCCGTAGCCTGCTCACGCCCGGCCGGTCGCCCGGAGTTGCTCGAGGATCTTTGGCGCCACCCGCAGCGCGTTGGCGGCGATCGTCAGGCTGGGATTCACGGCGCCGCTGCGGGGCATGAAGGAGGAATCCACGACGTAGAGATTCTCCACCTCGTGCGCGCGGCAGAAGCGATCGAGAACGCTCGTCGCCGCGTCATCGCCAAAGCGGCAGGTGCCGGTCGGGTGGCCATAGTTCATGCCGAGCTGCGTCGAGAGAGCGACCAGCCGCCAGGGCCGGATGTGGCGCGCGAATTGCCGGCGCAGCTCGGCAGCGCGCCTGCGCAGATCGTCCGTGATGGCGTAGGCAAAGCTGATTCCATCCGGCTCGGCGGGATCGAGCACCACCCGGTTGCCCGGGTCCGGATCGTCCTCGGTCATCGCGGCGAATATGCCGGCGCTTCCGAGCAGCGCGGCCGCGGCCATCGAAGGCAGCTTTACCACGAGCTTGAGGACGAGCTCGTTGCTCAATCCTCGTTGCCGCAGCGCGTTCTTCAAGTACGCGGCGATGTCTCCTCGTCCGGCCTCGAGGCCCATGCTCTGGACGTAACCGAGACGCCGACCCTCATGAACGTAAAAGTCGCGGATGGACAGCGCCTTTTTCTGGCGCCCATGGCGATCGATCCGGCGCGGGGCCCAGAGCGCATAGATGTCGGCGGTGTGGAACATGAGGTTCCGCCCCACCTGATCCGAGCGATTCGCCAGCCCGGACGGCCAGAGCGCGTTCCATGACCGCAGCAAGATCTGCGGCGAGTGGAACGCGCCGGCGCAGAGCGCGACCACGCGCGCCTGCAGCTCGAGTTGACGGCCCTCCCGGGAGCAGCGGACGGTGCGCACGCGCTTCGCATCGGCCTCGAGCGACAGGACCTCGCAACCGGACAGGACGCGGCAGCCATGATCGCGAGCCGCCTTGTCGACACAGGCCGTGCGCGCATCCATCTTGCAGCCGCGCGGACAGATCCTGCCGACGCACTCCCGGCACTCGGCGTCATAGCTCATGGCGACATGGAGGATGTCGGGCCGCAGGCCGTTGCGGCGCATCGCCTCCATGAGCCGCAAATCCCATGGGCTCAACCTCGCTTCGGCGTCGGCCTGACCGGCGCGAGCGAGGCCATACACCGACTCGGCGGCTTCGTAGCAGCGGGAGAACTCCTGGAATCCGATGGGCCAGCGCTCGACCGGGTGAGGGGACTCCGTCAGGGGCTCGAAGTCGGAGGGCTCCATGCGCTCGAGCGCCGCTGCGTAGTGGACCGATGATCCCCCGACGGCGCAACCGACGGGAGCGAAGATGCGCTCGACGGAGCCGTCGCGCCCGCCGTGACGGGAGATGGGTTGGGGCCACCAGCCGTTGCGCATGCGCTCGTCGGGCGAGACACCCTCAGCGGAACCCGCCGCGGCAGCGACGTATCCGCCCCTCTCGATGACCAATACCCTCGCGCCGCCCGATGCCAGTGCCAAGGCCAGCGTGCCGCCCCCGATGCCGCTCCCTATGACGATGACGTCCCAGAGCGTGCGTTGAATTTCCTGCGGGTCGGTTAGCTCGAGCTCCGCATCGCTCACGCGCGCCGGCCCAGGAGCAAAGCCTTCACGCGCGATCGCAACGAGGGTGCCGGCGTCATCACGACTTCGGTGCCGCCTTCGAATGTCCTTCCGCCGGCCGCGCCGCGCGATTGCTCCCAGGCCGCCAGCAGGCGCTCGAACGCGAGGGACGGATCCTCGCCCTTATTGCCGCTCATCTGCGTGCGAAATATCCCCGGGACCCAGTGGTTGACGATCAGGGGCGAGCCCCTCGCGGCAAGCTCGACCGCCAATGCCCGGGTGAATGCCTCCACGGCCGCTTTCGTGGCGCAGTAGAGCGTGCTGGCCGGCTCGGGGCCGCGCCAGGCAAAGCTCCCGACGTTCAATATCACCGCGGCGCGTCGCTCCGGGAACGAGCGGATCGCGGCTCGACAACCGAACGCGACTCCGTTGAGATTCGTGGCGACGCCGGCCGACCAAGTCTCGGGCGTCATGGCCGCCAGATCGGCGCGAGGATACACGGCGGCGTTGTTGATCAGGAGATCCACTCCGCCGCGCGCCGCAACCACCGTCCTGAACGCGTCTTCCAGCGCGGTTGCGTCGGTCACGTCCGCGACACGGGCATCGAGCGTGCCGGGGCCGCTGCACAGCGCGCGCGTCTCTTCGAGTCCCGGCGCGCTGCGCGAGATGGCAGCGACGCGTGCGCCGGCTCTCACGAACCCGACGGCGAGCGCCCGTCCGATGCCGGCGCCCGCGCCCGTGATGATCACCGTGGAATTCCTGGGGTCTGGCATATTCGTACTGGTTCCCAATTTCGCCTAATTTTCGACCGGAAATTCGCTCACGACTATACACTACGAAGGATTTGCAGCCGCAGAGGCGCCCGTTTGAAGTCCGCTCCTCCGCCCGACCATCATTCGACCTATCGACCCGACATCGACGGACTGCGCGCCATCGCGGTGCTCTCCGTCATTCTTTATCACTTCCGCATCGGCATATCGGGAGGGTATGTCGGCGTCGATATTTTCTTCGTCATCTCCGGCTACCTGATCGGCGGAATCATCATCGGCGAATCGTCGCGCCGCGAGTTCTCGTACACCCGATTCTACACTCGCCGCATAAAGAGGCTGTTTTCCGCCTATTTCGTCGTCGCCCTCGCGGCGCTCGCCGCGGCGTGGTGGCTGCTCATGCCCGCGGACTATCGAGCCCATGCGAAGAGCCTGATCGCATCCACGGTATTCCTGTCGAACGTGGTGTTCTACCGGGACGCCGGCTATTTCGACGCAAGCTCGATATCGAAGCCGCTGCTGCACACCTGGTCCCTCGCCGTCGAGGAGCAGTTCTACCTGGTTTTCCCATTGCTCATCCGCGCCGCGCTCCGCTTCGGCAGGAGGGCAGCGATGCTCACGCTGGCCGCGGTCGCGGTCGCATCCCTGGCGCTGGCCCAGTATCTGCTCTCGCGAGATCCGGCCGCCTCGTTCTATCTGTTGCCCGCGCGCGCGTGGGAGATGATGGCGGGCGCCGTCGCCTCCCAGATCCGCTTCGACGGCGAGCGCGTCCCGCCCGTCATGGGCAAGACGGTCACGTGGATCGCGTTGGCCGCGATGGCGGCGACCATCGTGCTGTTCGACGACCGCACGCCGTTTCCCGGCTTGTCGGTGTTGCCGTGCTGTCTGGCCACCGCGTGGCTCCTCTGGTACGGCGCCGGCCGGCAGCAAGAACATGCGCAGCGCGGGCTGAGCTCACGCTTGCCCGTCATGATCGGCCGCGTCTCATATTCGGTATATTTGTGGCACTGGCCGATCTACGTTTTGATGGTCTACTATCTGGCCGGCGCGTTCTCCTGGCCCGCCCGCATCGTCGCGCTGACGATGACCTTCATTCTGAGCATCGCGAGCTGGCGGTACGTCGAGCAGCCCGTGCGCAACTCGAAGCGGCGCCCGCAAACGGTGATCTGCGGCTTCATCGCCGGCTCGGCGATACTTGCAGGACTCGGATTCATGATCTGGCGCAGCGATGGCGCGCCTGGACGCCTATCCCCCGAATTGCAGGCCATCGCGCGCGCCGCGGGCGATTTCAGGAGAGACCGCGGCCAGTGCAACGACCAGCACGCCATCGGCTCCTGCCGCCTGGGTCCCGAGCAGGGCCCACCGCAGTTTCTCGTGTGGGGAGACTCTCACGCCCGCGCCAACTTCGACGGCCTGAATCTCGCCGCTACGGAGCAGGGTGTCGCGGGCCTGATGATGTGGGCGGCCGGCTGTCCGCCGGTCTTCGACATACGCAAGGTCGAGAGCGCATCCACCCCCGGAGACGACGATGCCTGCGTGTCGCAAACCCGTGCCGTGCAATCCCTGCTGGACAGGCCCTCGGCGATTCGCAATATCCTGTTGATCGGCCGCTGGGCGTACTACACGCAAGGGCAGGGAATCGGCGAGGACCGCGGCAATCTGATCCGTCTCGAGCCCGCCTCCGGCGCGAGCGGCGGGCGGTCCCAGGCGGAAGTCTGGACGGCGGCCTTGCGCGACACGGCCCGCCGGCTTCGTGAGCACGGATACGAGGTGTATGTCCTGGAGCAGGTGCCCGAGATTCCCGATTTCACCAGCCGCAGATTGTTTCAAACGGTGCGCGGCGGCCATGAAAGCGTGGAGCAAGCGATCGCCCGCTTCGGCACCGTTCCGCGCGCCGCCGTGGATTCGCGCCAGGAGATACCCGAGAAAGCCGTGCGCGAGCTCGTCGCGGGCGGCGATGCCCATGTCCTGCCGACGCATGACCTGTTCTGCGACGCCCGCTCCTGCAGCGCATGGGGCGATTCAGCGCCGGCATACTTCGACAACAATCATCTCACCAACGAGACATCGCGGCGCATCCGGCGCGTCTTCGTGCCCGCGATGCGGCGACCCTAGGGGTCGTGGCGTACGGCGCCGAGATCCCAGGTGGTCCACGCATCGCCCAAGGCGTCGAACCACACGGGCACGCTGGCGGCGCCGGAATAGTTGGCCGAGGGCTTGAAGTCCGAGAGCAGATTGAATGAGCCCGAGGCGTTGAGAAAGGCCGGATTGGCCGCGAACGAGGCGCTGTTGTTGCCGACGACGTTGCCGGAGCCCGTGTTGTTGACCGGGATGTGGCTGCCGCTCGGAGCGTACATGAGGTTGTTCCTCACGTAGCTGTTTCGCGGCGGGGCATTCATCGACAATCCATTGAAAGCGATGCCGCCTTGTTGATTGTCCTGCGGGGTCGGCATGTAAATGGTGTTGTTGTAAACCTCAACCCCCGTCGGAACGGGCTCGATGCCGAGCTGGCCGACCCCGAGCGCGTACTCGGGATAGATCCTGGCGCCGCCCGAGTTCATCACGAACACGTTGTCGCGGATGGTCTCATTGACCACGGCGGTGCGCATTTGCAGGCCGCCCCAGGCGGACGTCGAGCCCGCGATCATGTTGCGCTCGAACACGATGTTGCGCAGCCGCTCATCGTCGAGGCCGTTCTGCGGCTCGATGTCGACGAGCACGCCGCCGGAGGTGCCGCCGAACCAGTTGTCGGAGATCTCGATGAGCTCGGTGTAGACGCCCGTCCAGATCGGCACGCTGGCGTAGGTATTGCCGTCGTGCACCTTGATGACCCCGCCGATATTGTTGGCATTCTCGATGGTGTTGTTCGAGATCGAGCACAGGCGGCAGGCCGACACCCGCAGCACCTCTTGTCCGGACCCGGTGGACTGGTTTCCCTGGCCGTTCAGCAGATTACCGATGATCGCCTGGTAGTCGACGTTGTTGAACTTGTTGCCGGTCCAAGTGACGGGATTGTTCTCGTTGTAGTTGACGAAAGTGCCGATGTCCGTGCGCATGTCGGCCATGACGCTGTCGATCAACCCCCACTGGGCGCCTTGGGCCCACGCGTAGCTCGAGCTGTTGCCGCCGGAGTTCAGGTTGTCGAGGGTGATCTGGTAGTTGACCTGGGCACCCCCGACGTAACCATAGGTGGTGACGGCGGCCTTACCCGTGCCGGAGCCCTCGAAGTCGATGTCGGCGATGCGGCCGTCGCCCGCCTGGTAGCCGACGATCAGAGCGCCGTTGGTGCCGGGGTCGCGGAAGGTGGGCCGGTTGCTCTTGCTGCCTTCGCATCCCCCATAGGCCCCGATGCTCCATGCCGTGGCGTTGAGCTGCGCCCCATCGCCGGAGAACACATCTCCGCACTTGAACAGCACGCGCTTTCCATTTGCGAAGTAGCGCGATCCGAGCGCGGTGTTGAAGCTCGAGGTGTTGAGCACGGCGGCGCCCGCCGGGCAGCCGTCCGAGCCCGGTGCCGGGGTGCCGGTGGCGGACACGCAGGTGGTCTTGGCGCCGTTGAAGCCGCTCGCCCCCGCCGGGTCGAAGACACTCACGCCGAGCTGGCAGGTGGCGCTGTTGGCGCCGTCGCGGGCCGTCACGGTGATCGCGTAGGTCGTATCGGTGTTGGCGACGTACAGGTGCGCGGCGACCGCGCCGGTGGCCGCGTTGCGGCTGTTGTGACCGGGGCTCGAACCGTTCGCCCAGGTCTGGGTGCCCGAGACACCGGTATCGCCGAAGCTCCAGGCGTAGGCCACATCCTGAAAGGCGGTGGTGTTGCCGGTCAGCGAGGAGTCGCTGGTCGCGGTGGCGTCGACGAACACGAGCAAGGGCGAGATACCGCTCGAGCGCGTCACCTTGGCCTGCAGGGTGATCGAGCCGCTCGACCCGGAGCACGAGGCCGCTGGGCTGACCACGCTCGAGGCGAGCTGAATCGAGGCCGTGCCGCTTGCGCTGCCGCCGGCGCCCGAGCAGGTGAGGGTGTAGCTCTGACTCGTCGTCAGCGCGCCGGTGCTCTGCGAGCCGCTGGTCGCCTTGGTGCCGCTCCAGCCACCCGAAGCCGTGCAGATCGATGCATTGGCCGCGCTCCAAGTGAGCGTCGCGGACTGGCCTGGCGCGAGGGTTTTGGCGTCCGTCGAGATCCTGACGGTCGGTACGCCTTGCGAGCCGCCCGATGCGGTGCCGGATGGCGGCGACGCCGTGGTGGTGCTCACCTCGGGCGCGCAGCCGCCGAGAACCAGCGCGAATCCGCTGATGCCTGCGAGGCTTGCGATCGATCTTCGTCGGGGCCCGGCACCGTACCGCTTCATGACTGGATGAGGCTTCGACGGCATCCTAATCGCCGGCGCGCCGGCGCTCGATGGTCCGCGTCAGGCGATCGATCTCCACGCCCAATGCTGCACCGCCGACACCGAGCGTGTCGGCAATCACCTTGAGGCGCCAGCGCCAGTCCAATCTCTCGAGTGCCATGAGGTTGTTGTGTGCGGCCTTTGCCGGGGTCCAGGAACGTAGCGCGTCCGACAACACCTGAAGCCCTTCCTGGCGGCGCACGCTGCCGAGCTCGAGGGTGGCGCCGGGCCATAATAGCCGCTCCGCGTCCTCGCCGCGCGGTGCAACCCCCGCGACCGTCGATCCCCCGGCGAGCGCATCCACCCAGCGTCCGGTCAGATACTGCCGGGTCGGATGGGTCCAGCGCGTGGGATTGGCCGCATTGGAGAACGCGAGCAGGTATTTCGAGGCTGCATAGAGCCCCATGACCTGACGCTGGACCTCCAACGCGGTCAGGCCGTCGGAGGGGAGACGTCCGTGATAGCCAAGGCCCAGCGCACGGGCCGCGTCGCCATTGGATGCATCGTCATCCCATTCCGGAGGCTGGCGGCCGAGGCGCGCGAGGTCCCAGGGCCGGTCGGCGCCATCCGAGCCGAGGTCGAGCGCATCCGCGCCCCAGGGCAGCCACGTGGTGGGCACGCCGGTGATTCGCTTCCAGTCGGCTGCGTCCTCCTGGCGGGTGACGAAGTAGTGGTCGAAAGGATTTCGGAGACGCACGGCTTTCGGGATGAATTCGAGCCAGAACGAATCGATGACCCAGGCGGCCAGGTGCCGGAACCGTCCGCGCCATCCCTCCACGCTCACCACGCGCGCAATGTCGCCGGGTCCCGCGCAGATGAGCAGGCACGTCTCGGTCGCTGCGGTGCCGCGCCGGCACCTGAGAGCCAGGGACAGCTGGCGCAGGAACGAGCGCGGATACTCGTCGACCGTGATGGTCTCTGCTTCGAGCAGCCGCGACGCAAGAACCACCAGATGCTGTATGGGGTTCCAGCCCATCTCATCCGGCACGCAGTTCACGATCAGCATGGTCTGGCGCCGGCTGCGCTCAAAGTCCGAGAGTGCGGCGGGCACGGTCTCTGAACTCCGCGCGGCGCTCGCGCGGGATCGCAAAATAATTGGTCGTGCGCCGCGGGTAGAGGTGGCTCTCGATGAATCCCGCGAGCGTCAGTCCGTCGTCCAGGTGCGCGACCCGATTCGGCACGACCAGGGAGAACTCCAGGGAGCTCAGGTGTTGAAACAGGCCGTCCTTGGTGTATCCGAGCCCATCGTCCTGGGCCGGGCCGCTCTCGAACATGACGATCGGGCGGCAGGACTTCAAGATCCGGACGGCGCCGCGCAGCACGCCGAGCTCGGCCCCCTCGACGTCGATCTTGATGGCGTCCACGTCGCCGGCCGTGACCAGATTGTCCAGCCTGTCGATCGGAACCGTGATCTCGATTCTCGATTTCCGCTGGGTATCCGTGGGTTTGCCGAGAGAGCTGTACCCCGACTGCTCGGTGTCTATGTAGAAGGAGACCGTGCCCGTATGATCGCCGACCGCCCGCTCATGCACCTCGGCATAGGGAAATCTACGGCGCAGATCGGCCGCCTTGCCGGGGATCGCCTCGATCGCCGCGATCTTGATGGACGGATCGCCGCGCCTTACCTGGGCGATGATCGAGCCGATATGGGCCCCCACGTCCACGAAGGTCCGGTTCGAGGCGCACAGCCGCGTGATCAGCATCGTCGCCATCAGATCGTTGGCGACCGTGCCGACCGCTTCCGGCGTGGCATGCGCGGTCTTGAGCAGCTCGAGCTTGTCGCGAATCTGGAGGGCGGCCCGCCCAAACGGGCTGGTGAGCAGGTCTTGCTTCAGTCGCAAATCGTTCGCCTCCGCATCGCTCGTTCGGGGATGCCCCCACGGGCGGAGGATTATAGCCGAGCGTATCGCGGAACCTCGACGGCTTGCACGGCGACCCGTGACGCGGGCCTCAGTGTCCGAGCTTGGCTGCCTCGTGCCGCGACTTCATCGCCTCAAGGATCGATGGCGCCGAGATCCCAGATGGTCCAGGCATCTCCCAAGGCGTCGAACCATACCGGGACGGTGACGGCACCCGAATAGTTGGCCGACGGCTTGAAGTCGGGCAGCTGGCTGAAAGCCCCCGAGGCGTTGAGGAAGCCGGGATTGGGTGCGAACGAGGCGCTATTGTTGCTGACGACGTTGCCCGAGCCGGTGTTGTTGACCGCGGTGTGCGTGCCGCTCGGGGCGTACATGAGGTTGTTCCTCACGTAGCTGTTCTTGGGCGGCCCGGCCATCGATAGGCCGTTGAACGCGATGCCGCCCTGCAGGTTGTCACGGGGCGTGGGCATGTAAATGGTGTTGTTGTAGACCTCGACCCCCGTGGGGACGGGCTCGATGCCGAGCTGACCGACGCCGACCGCATACTCCGGATAGATCTCGGCACCGCCCGAGTTCATCACGAACACGTTGTCGCGGATGGTCTCGTTGACCACGGCGGTGCGCATTTGCAGGCCGCCCCAGGCATTGGTCGAGCCGGTGATCAGGTTGCGCTCGAACACGACGTTGCGCAGGCGCTCATCGCGTTGACCGTTCTGCGGCTCGATGTCCACGAGCACGCCGCCCGAGGTGCCCCCGAACCAGTTGTCGGAGACCTCGATGAGCTCGGTGTAGACGCCGGTCCAGGTTGGCGAGCTGTCGTAAGTGTTGCCGTTGTGCAGCTTGATCACGCCGCCGAGATAGTTGGCATTCTCGATGGTGTTGTTCGAGATCGAGCACAGGCGGCAAGCCGATACGCGCAGCACTTCCTGTCCGGAAGAAGTCGACTGGTTTCCCTGCCCATTGAGCAGGTTGCCGAGGACCGCCTGATAGTCGACGTTGTTGAACTTGCTCCCGTTCCAAGTGCTCGGGTTGTTCTCGTTGTAATTGACGAAGGTGCCGATGTTGTTGCGCATGTTGACCATGACGCTGTCGATCAGGCCCCACTGGGCGCCTTGGGCCCAGGAGTAGCTCGAGCTGTTGCCGCTGGAGTTCAGGTTGTAGAGGGTGATCTGATAGTTGACCTGCACCCCGCCGACATACCCATAAGTCGTGACGGCGGCGCTGCCGCTGCCGGCCCCCTCGAAGTCGATGTCGGCGATACGGCCATCGCCTGCCTGGTAGCCGACGATGATGGCGCCGTTGCTGCCGGGATCGTGGAAGATCGGCCGGGTGCTCTTGGTGTTCTCGCAGCCGCCGTAGGCTCCGACGCTCCAGCCGACGGAGTTCAGGTAAGCGCCGTCGCCGGAGAAGGTGTCCCCGCACTTGAACAGCACGCGCTTGCCCGCGCCGAAGTAGCTCGCGCCGAGCGCGGTGTTGAAGCTCGAGGTGTTGAGGACGGCGGCGCCCGCCGGGCAGCCGCCCGAGCCTTGAGCAGGAGTGCCGGAGGCGGACACGCAGGTGGTCTTGGTGCCGGCAAAGCCGTTGGCCCCGGCCGGATTGTAGGCGGTGACGCCGAGCTGGCAGGAGGCGCTGTTGGCCCCGTTGTGGGCCGTCACGGTGACCACATAGGGCGTATCGGCACCGGCCACGTACAGGTGCGCCGCGACCGCGCCGGTGGCCGCGTTGCGGCTGTTGTGGCCAGGGCTCGCCCCGTTCGTCCAGGTCTGGGTCCCGGAGACCCCGGTATCGCCGAAGCTCCAGGTGTAGGTGACATCCTGGAACGCCGTGGTGTTGCCGGTGAGTGAGGAGTCGGTGGTTCCCGTGGCGTCGAAGAACACCAGCAAGGGCGAGGTGCCGCTCGAGCGGCTCACCTTGGCCTGCAGACCGATCGCGCCGCTCGAGCCGGTGCACGACGCCGCCTGGGTGCCCACGCCCGAGGTGACCTGCACCGTGGCGGTGTTGCTGGCGCTGCCGCCGGGGCCCGAGCAGGTCAAGGTGTAAGTCTGGCTGGAGGTCAGCGCGCCGGTCGTCCGCGAGCCGCTCGTCGCCTCGCTGCCGCTCCAGCCGCCCGATGCCGTGCAGGCCGATGCGTTGGTCGTGCTCCAGGTCAGCGTCGCGCTGCCGCCGCTCGCGACGCTCGCGGGAGCCGCGCTCAACGTCACCGTCGGCGCCGGCGCGCTCACGGTCACGGTCACCGATTGCGACGCGCTGCCGCCGGCGCCCGTGCAGGTCAGCACGAACTTGGTCGTGGCGGTGAGCGCCGCCGTGCTGCTCGAGCCGCGAGTGGGCTGCGTGCCGGACCAACCGCCCGATGCGGCGCAGCTGGCGGCGTTGGTCGTCGACCAGGTGAGCGTCGATCGGCCGCCGCCGGTGACGGACATCGGGCTCGCGCTCAAAGTGATGGTGGGCGCAGGGGGATTCACGGTGACCACGGTCGACTGGGCGGCGCTGCCGCCGGTGCCCGTGCAGGTCAAGGTATACGTGGCGCTCGCGGTCAGCGCGCCCGTCGCTTGCGTTCCCGAGGTTGCCTTGGTTCCCGACCAGGCGCCCGAGGCGCTGCAAGAGGTCGCATTGGTCGAGGTCCAGGTAAGCGCCGCGCTCGCGCGGCTTGCAACGGTGCTGGGGCTCGCGCTCAAGCTGACCGTCGGTGAAAGTCCTTTCACCGAGACGGTGACCGATTGTGCGGCCGTGCCGCCGGCGCCGGTGCAGGTGAGCGTGTAGGTCGCCGCGGCGGTCAATGCCGGCGTGGATGCGGAGCCGGACACCGCCTTGGCTCCCGACCAGCGGCCCGAGGCGCTGCAGGAAGTCGCATTGGCCGAGCTCCAGGTGAGCGTCGCGCCCGACCCGCTCGCCACGGTGGTGGGATTCGCGCTCAGCGTGACGCTCGGCGCGGGATGCGTGACGGTGACGTTCGCGGTTTGCGCTCCGGTGCCGCCCGCTCCGGTGCAGGTCAACGTATAGGTCGCGTTGGACGTGAGAGCGCCGGTCGATTGCGTGCCGCCCAGCGCCTTCGATCCCGACCATCCGCCGGAGGCCGTGCACGAGGTGGCATTCTTCGACGACCAGGAGAGCGTCGCGGATGCACCCGTGGCGATCGTGCTCGGGGACACCGAGAGGCTGACGCTCGGTACCGGCGTCTGCACGGAGACCGTCACGGATTGCGCGGCCGTCCCGCCGCCGCCCGTGCAGGTCAAGGTATACGTCCTGCTGGCGCTCAACGCGCCGGTCGATTGGGTCCCGCTAACCGCTTTGGCTCCCGACCAGCCGCCGGATGCGGAGCAGGAGGCGGCGTTGCTCGCGGACCACGTGAGGGTCGAGCCGGCGCCGCTCGCGACCGTGGACGGATTCGCGCTCAAGGTCACCATGGGCGCGCCGGCATTGACCGTGACCGTGACGGACTGGGATGCGGTGCCGCCCGTACCCGTGCAGGTCAGCCCGAACGTGGCGGTGGACGAGAGGGACCGGGACGCCGCCGAGCCGCTCACCGGCTTGGATCCGCTCCACGCGCCCGTCGCGGAGCATGACGCCGCATTCGTCGAGCTCCAGGTGAGATTCGTGGTCGCGCCCGCGGCGATCGCGGTCGGGCTGGCTTTGATGGTGACCGTGGGCGGCGCCGACTTCACCGACACGGTCGCGGACTGTGTCGCGCTGCCGCCGTTGCCGGTGCAGGTCAGCGTGAAGGTCTCCGTCTGGGTCAGCGCGCCGGTCGATTGCGTGCCGCTGACGGCCTTGGTCCCCGACCATCCGCCCGAAGCCGTGCACTGATTCGCATTGGCGGCGGTCCAGTTCAACGTGGCGCTGCCGCCGCTCGTCACCGACGTCGGGCCGACGCTCAATGCCAGCGTCGGCGATGCGGTCTTGACGGTGACCGTGACCGACTGCCTCGCCGTGCCGCCCGGGCCGGTGCAAGTCAGCGCATACATGGTGGTCTGTGTCAGGGCCGGGGTGGATGCCGTGCCGCCCTGCGCCGACTTCGAGCCGCTCCAGCCGCCCGAAGCGGAGCAAGACGCGGCGTTCTGAGCGGTCCAGGTAAGCGTCGCGGCGGCACCGCGCGCGACGGTGCTCGGGTTGGCCGTCAAGGACACGACCGGGGCCGGCTGGCCGATGCTGGCCGTCGCCGACTGCGAGGCCGAGCCGCCCGCGCCCGTGCAGGTCAGTACGAACGTGGAGCTGGCCGCGAGAGGGCCCGTCGAGGCCGAGCCGCTCACCGGCTTGGACCCGCTCCAGGCTCCGGAAGCGGAGCAGGAGCTCGCGTTGCTCGCGGACCAGGTCAGGGTCGAGCTGCTCCCGCTTGCCACGGTGCTCGGGCTGACGCTCAAGACGACCACCGGCGGCAATGCAGAGACGCTCACCGTCGTGGACTGCGTGACGAAGCCGCCCGGCCCGCGGCAAGTCAGGTCGTATTCGGTGGAGTTGCCGAGCGGTCCCGTCGACCACGTTCCGCCGGTCGAGACGCTGCCGCTCCAGCCGCCGCCCGCCGTGCACTGCGTGGCATTGGTCGACCTCCAGACGAGCGATGCCGCCGAGCCCGCGGTGATCGTCGACGGCGTCGCGGTGAGCGTCAACGTCGGCGCCAGCGCGGTAACCACGATCTCGACGGATTCCGAGGCGGTACCGCCGCCGCCGGTGCAAGTCAGCGTGAGCAGCGTGTTCGCCGTGAGCGGCGCGGTGGCCGTGCTTCCGCTCGTCGGACGCGAGCCGCTCCAGCCGCCGCTCGCCGTGCACGAGCTGGCGTTGACGCTGCTCCACTGGAGCTCTGCTGCGGCGCCCGCGGGAATGCTGGTGTGAGCGGCTTTGAGAGTGACGGTGGGCTGCGGCAGCTCACCGACGGGGGTTCTGGCCGTCATCAGCGTCTGGCTCGTCGCGGACTCACCGCATGCCGCGAGGCCCGACAGTCCGGCGCACACCAGGAGACCGGCGACGATGCGGCGACTCACGGGCGTGAGAATCTTCCCTGAGTCACATCGACCAGAATTCAGAATCATCACCCACTCCGGTGCAAGTCTTGTTAGTAGCCGCTTGCGGATCATTCAGCGAGCGATGCCCGAACTCGCGTGGTGATAATCCACGCGTTTCGCGCATTAGCCAACCTGTCGCAATTTGCAAACGTGTCGGCGATTGCTGCAATTTGGTGACGGCGCGTCGCCGCGCCGACCGGTGTTCGGGATCGTGCGGGTTCGCAGGAGTCGACGAAAATCCAAAGTCGACCACGCCGAGGTCATCGAGCGATGCGCATGTCCGGGTAGCCGAAATACCGACGGCGAATTTCGAGCATGCTGTTATGTAAAACCTGGCGCCGACTTAAGTCCGTGATATTCCACGTATATGCGTCGATGTGCACAGTTCTCGCGCATTGTCGCATCGCTGTGCGCCATTTCACAGACTGCGATGTGAGTGACCCGTAACCTCGTACGCATCGAAGGGATACAGATTCCTCGGCCAGGGTGACTCGGCATCGAGCAGGGCGTATCGGCGGCAGATGGTCGGACACTCGGAGTAGCAATGACGACTGAGAGCATCGCAAGTATTGTCAAATTGGGCGTGGATCAGATTCCGCTCAACAACTCGCCCATCCGTTCCAGCTGGGTGATCGACGGCAACCCCGTCACCCGCAACAGGGTGCTGAGCACGAGCGCCGACGGCACGGCCACCACCTTCATCTGGGACTGCACTGCCGGCCGATTCAACTGGTTCTATGACGTCGACGAGACGATCTACGTGATCGAAGGCGGCGTCGTGGTGCGCGACTGGGGCGGCAAGGCCCGCCGGTTGAGCGCGGGGGACACGATATTCTTTCCCGCGGGTGCCCGCGCCGAGTGGCACGTCGAGAACTACATCCGCAAGATCGCCTTCTGCAGATCGCCACTGCCGCGCCCGCTCGTGATGGCCAAGCGGGGCATGCGCTACTTCAAGTCGCTGGTGCTTCGCAAGCGCGGCGACGAGAGCGGCGTGCCGGCGATGTTCCAGAGCTCGTGAGCCGAGCCTAGCCTGGCTCGAGCGGAGCGCGGGCCGTCGAGCGGCGGCCCCGCTTCGAGCGCCCGCGGCTCAGGCCGCGAGCTTCCGCGCCACCCGCGTCGCCGCGTACTTCGCGCCGAAGGCGAAGCGCAGCAGAGGGCCGAAGCTGTTCGCGGCGGCCGCACCCACGAAATACAGGCCCGGCACGGACGACTGAAAGCTCGTGTCCAGCTGCGGGGCTTCGTCCACGCGATCGATCCGCTCCCGGAGCGACGCGTCGATGAATGGGAGTCTCGCAACGGATGCCTTGTAGCCGGTTGCCGCGATCACCTGGTCGGTGCTCACGCGGCTCTCGCTGCCGTCGTTACGCCGAAGCGCGAGCTCGACGCCGCCGTCGCGAAGACCGACGCACTCGACCGTCACGCCGAGATGAGTGCGAATCTGGCCGTCGACCGCCTCGCGCGTGAACCAGCAGGGGGCCGGCCCGAGATGCCGCTTGACGATCTTGACCCGCAGCGATTCAGGCAGCGCATGGAACACCAGCGGAATGTCGGTGCACATGCGCGAGCGCCAGCCCGTGCCGAGCCCCGAACGCGGCGCCTTGATGCGCTCGATCAGCGGACGCGGCTCGTTCGGGGGATCGTGGAATGCGAGCTTGTCGGGACGCGCGATGATGTCCACGTCCGCCCCGGCCTGGCTCGCGAGCATTGCGACATCGATCGCGGACGCGCCGGCGCCCACCACCGCGACGCGGCGGCCCTTGAGCTTGCTCATGTCGTAGTGCTGCGAGCTGTGGGACACGGAGCCGTTCGCGGCCGCGAGCTTTGGCGGCAAGTAAGCGAAGCTCACGATGCCCGCGGCGACGGCCACCGCGCGCGCCTTGAACGTCTCGCCCGCGGACGTGGTCAGATCGAACCCGTCGCCCGACTGCTTCACCGAGGTGATCTGCACGGTCTCGAGGTGCGGAACGTAGCGGCGCTGGAACTCGAGGCCGTAGCCGATGAAGGTCTCGATCGCCACCGGCACGCCGATGTCGCCATAGGGGATGCCGTGCTCGGCGCAGTAGGTCTGCAGGGGGAACTCGCCGTCGGGGTCGTACAGATTCGAGGCGAACCCTTCCGATTTTAGATGCATCCCCTGCGGCATGTGACGGGCCCATGAGTTCATGGGAGTGCCGAAAACTCGTACACTACGGCCGGACTTGCCGAGGGAGGCCGCCAATGCCAGGCCGTAAGGTCCGGCACCTATGATGCAAACGTCTACGGTGCTCACTGAGTCAACTGTCCTGCTGGTTGAGGGCGCGCACTCGCGCGGAATGTCCGGCCGCCGGGGCGGGGACAATTCGATCAGATCGACGCGCAAAATCTCGTGAAATGCGTCTGTTCCCTTTGTTTTGCGATGGTCATTAAGTAAGGAGTTGCGGAGGCCATCACATAACCGACGGGTTAGGTCGTCCCATCATCCATCCCGCGCGTTGGGGGAAGATTGTGGCAATAATATAGTGCAACGCTTTGTTCTGGATACCCTTTGTGAAGCATGAATTCGGTCGAGTCGCGGGAGCGCCGCTCCGAGGGCGGATCGTTGGGTGAGATGCGCCCGACGTTGCTGTTGGCCGCCGCGAAGTGGTGGCCGCTGGCCGCGCGGCTGGCCGTCGCGCTGCGCGACCATGGCTGCGACATCGTGGCCGTCTGTCCCGCGCATCACTCCCTGTGCTACGTCTCCGGCATCCGTGCGGTATATCCGTACCGAGGCCGCGCCTCGCTCGAGAGCCTGCGGCACGCGATGCGCGAAAGCCGTGCGGACTTCGTCGTGCCTTGCGACGACGGGGTGGTCGCCCAGCTCCATGTCCTGCACGCCCGCGATCCCGACCTCGCGGCGCTGATCGAGCGCTCGCTCGGGCCGGCGCCGAGCTATCCGATCGTGCGCAGCCGATATCGCTTGCTGCGGCTTGCCGCCGATCTCGGGGTGCGCGTGCCGGAGACCCGGGAGGTGCTCGGCGAGGCGGACCTGGCCGCCTGGCACGGGGATGGCGGGGTGCCCGCGGTCGTGAAGCGCGACGGCGAGAACGGCGGCAACGGCGTGGTGATCTCACGCTCGCTGGAGGAATCGATCGCGGCCTACCGCGAATTCCGCTCGCGGCCGAGTGCCCTCACGGCCTACAAGCGCCTGGCAATCGATCTCGACGCGCTGGGGCTCTGGCGGCGCAGCAGCCCCTTCGAGGCGGGCGTGACCGTGCAGAGATTCATCGAGGGGCGCCCCGCGAACTGCATGTTCGCCTGCCGGGGCGGAACGCTGCTGGGCGTCGTGTCGGTCATCGTCGTGGCCTCCGAGGGACCCACCGGCGCAGCCACCGTGGTGCGGATCGTTCGCGATGAAGCGATGCGCGCCGCGGCGCAGACCATTGCCGGCAACCTCGGCCTCACCGGCTTCTACGGCCTGGATTTCATCATCGACGGCTCCGGGGCGGCGTACCTGATCGAGATGAATCCCCGCTGCACGCAGCTCGGACATCTCGAGCTGCCGGGCATCGGCAGCGTGGCCGGCGTGTTCGCCGCGGCGCTGCGCGGCGTCGCTTGCGTCCCGCCGGGCAATCCCATTCAAAGAGACTTGATCGCGCTGTTTCCCCAGGCACAGGCAGCGGGACCGTCATGCCGCCCGCTCATCGAGGCGAGTTACCACGACGTGCCGGTGGGAGAGCCCGAGCTGGTGCGCGAGCTCCTGCGCGTGCCGCAGCCGCGGCGGCACTGGCGCGCACGGCTGTATCACGCGTTCAAGAGGGTGAACCCGGCGGCCCCGACGCTATTCGAGCCGTCGGAGAGTCTGCTCGGTCCCGCCGCGCGACTCGGCGGACCGCCGCATCGGCGGGCGCTCGAGCTGACCTGAAGGCCGGCGCCGGGCGTCCCGAAAGGGCCTCGCCTCACTCGACCCGTGTTGCGGAATGCGCGGCGTGGAAGACCAGCGTCCGCGAGCCCACGAAATTGATCAACAAGCCGGCGGCCGAGCCGGCGGCGAACGCGGCGAAGGCCCGTTCAGCGGTGTGCCGCACGAAGGCCAGGATCAGCGCGTAGACGGCGTAGTTGCCGAGAGCTCCCGCGCCCTGGACCGCGAGGTAGCGCAAGTACTGCGAGCGCGGCGCCTGGCTGCGCGCCGCGAAGGTCCACACCCGGTTCAGGTACCAGGTTGCGGTCACCGCCGGAGGAAAGGAGATCGCGCGCGCGAGATAAGGATCCGCCCCGCGGCTCACCAGCGTATACAGGAGCCCGCCGTCGATGGCGAAGCCCAGTCCTCCGACCACGATGAATCGGGCGATCTGGCGCAGCAGGCCGCGGCTCACGGCGTCGACCGCGAGCGCGCTGCCGGGTCGAATCGCTGCGCCCGCTCGAGCGCGAGCGAAATGCTGTCGAGGCCGAGATAGGCAAGGCGCTTCATCTCGCGGCGGCCGTGGGTTACCGAGTCCAGAATGAGCCCTGCGAAGAACGACAGGATGGCGGCGATCATCGTGGCCGAGGACAATATGGCCGTCGGGAAGCGCGGCACCAGGCCGGTGCGCATGTACTCGAGGAATATCGGGTAGCTCAATGCCACCGCCACGAGCGCCAGCAGCGCCGAGAGGAGCCCGAAGAATTGCATGGGCCGCTCTTCCTTCACGAGCACGCCGATCATTCCCAGGATACGGAATCCGTCCTTGATCGTGCTGAGCTTGCTGCTCGATCCCGGCAGCCGGTCGGCGTAGTGGGTGTCGACGTCGGCGATGGGCATGCGCAGCTCGAGGGCGTGCACCGTGAGCTCGGTCTCGATCTCGAAACCGCGCGAGAGCGCCGGAAAGCTCTTGACGAATCGACGCGAGAAAATGCGATACCCCGACAGCATGTCGCTGGTGCGATTGCCGAAGATCATGGCGACGACGCCCGTCAGGAGGTTGTTGCCGAATCGATGGCCGGGGCGGTACGCGGCCTGCGTCGATGCGATCCTGCGCCCGACCACCATGTCGAGCGCGCGCTCGACCAGCGTGTCGATCATCCGCGGCGCGATCGAGGCATCGTAGGTGTTGTCGCCGTCGACCAGCACGTACACGTCGGCCTCCACGTCGCTGAACATGCGCTGGATGACGTTGCCTTTGCCTTGACGGGTCTCGGTGCGCACGATTGCGCCGGCCGCCTTGGCGAGCGCAACGGTCTGATCCGTGGAATTGTTGTCGTATACGTAGATGCTCGCGCCCGGCAGTGCGGCGCGGAAATCGCGTACCACGTGCTGGATGGCGACTGCCTCGTTGTAGCAAGGTATCAGCACGGCCATTCGAAAATCAGGAGCGGCTGTACGGCACCGGGCGGCAGGATCCGATGTCGCCAGAGGCCGCGCCTCGTTAAGCGGCGAATTGATGGGGGTCACCGATCGTGTCCGATGCGCCAAAAGCACAGTATAGCCGCGCGCCCGACGCGAAATCTGGGCACTGTCCCACGGATCGAACTGCCCCGGACATCGCGCGCATCGGGCTGACGTTGACATATCGGGCGTGCCTCTGAGGCGTGCTTCACCGATCCCGCAACTGGGTCGCAGGGGCGCCGAAATAGCTTGAACCGTCGCCGAAAGGGGCCTGTATACTTCGCTGCAGAGCCGGTCCCGAGCGGCATCGGCACGATATTTTGACTGCACGATCATGGACTTGAATGTTCAATCACGTGGCCGGGCGAGGTGCCCGGTCGAAGGGGACGCCACGATGTTCGAGAGGCAATTCCGCGTGGCGGCCGCCGCGCGCCGGCTGGGCGGACGGACGGCATGCATCGGCGCCCTCGGTCTCGTCCTGGCGTGTGCCGCGGCACGGGCGCAGACGCTCCCCGACTACAAGTTGCATCCGGGCGACAAGGTGGTCGTCGGCGTGTACGACGACCCCAAGCTCCTGCCGCAGGAGATCACCGTCTCGCCTGACGGCAAGATCTCCTACCCGCTGGTCGGGGTCATCACGGTTGCCGGCAAGAGCGTCGAGCAGATCCGCACCGAGATGGAGGCGCGGCTGAAGAAGTACATCTCCGACCCCATCGCAACCGTGATCGTCACCGCCACCCAGGGCAACGCGATCTACGTCATCGGCCAGGTGCTGAAGCCGGGTCAGATCATCATGAATCCGACCATCAACGTGCTCCAGGCCCTGAGCATGGCCGGCGGCGCCAATCCTTACGCGAAGCTCGACAGCATCATCGTCATCCGAACCACGCCCGCCGGCCAGCGCGTTCTGCAGTTCAAATACGGGCAGGTGAGCTCCGGCAAGGAGCTGCAGCAAAATGTCGACCTGGAAAGCGGCGATGTCGTGGTCGTACCTTAGGCGCCCGATCGTGCGCGGCGCATCGTCCTGGCCCGTTCGGAACCTGATGGGGTGCGCGCTCGCGGCGCTGCCGGCCGCTCCGCTCGCGGCCGCGGAGGTTTTCTATCAACCCATCGTCAGCGTGCAGGCCGAGGCCGACTCCAATCTGGATCTCGACCCGGGCGTCAAGCAATGGGTCGAAGGCTACCTCGCGGATGCCGCCACGCTCATCGGCATCGCAACGCCCAATTCGGACACCATCATCAAGCCCCGGCTCATGTACCGCTACTATCCGAAGGATTCCGCGGACGATCGGCTCGAGGCACATCTGGACTTCAACTCCGACTATAAAACGCAGCGCAGCAGCGCGAACATCTCCGGCAGCATCCAGCACATCGACGAATTCAACGCCGAGCAGACGTCCGCCGACTACAACGACGTGAATCCGGGGTTGCCGAACGGCGCGGACACCGGCAAGGTCACCTCGGGCGCGACGCGCGACAGCGCGTTCATCGCGCCCAAGTACCTGTACAACATCACCCCGATCATCGGCGTCGGCGCCACCGCCCAGGTGCAGGTCGTCAACTACTCCCGTACCGACCAGGACCACAACGACTACGACTACTACCAGGGACGCGGATATCTGCGCTGGGCGTTCAGCCAGAGGTCCGATGCGCAGTTCGGCGCCTTTGGCTCGAAATTCGACTCCACGCATCTCGGCGACACCGCCACCTCGGGCGGAGTGACGGTGGATTTCAACACGTCGTGGAGCCCGGTCTTCTCGACCAAGGCGGCCTTGCTCTACGAGCACACGACCATCGACGACACCCAGCCCACGGCGCTCAACACCTCGGTGAACAGCTGGGGCGCGACCGCGGGAGCGCTTTACACCACCCAGGTCGATCAATTCAGGCTCGATGCCGGCCGCACCATTTCGCCCTCCGGCGGCGGCGGTCTCTACAACGTCGACAAGATCCAGTTCCAGGACGATCACGCGCTGAGCACCCGCCTGACGCTGACCGGCGCGCTGGTGGCTCTCAAGACCCATGCGCTCACGGAGAACATCGCCGGCGTCGATCGCAAGTACGCTCAGACCATCGTCGAGATGAGATGGATGATGACCCGCTACTGGTTCGTCCAGGGCGGTTATCAGTACGCCTGGCAGAAGTATCAGCTGGACACGAACTCGGCGGCCAACAATCGCGTCTACGTCCAATTCGGGTATCAGGGCCTCGCGAGAGAAAGGTAGCCCGTTGAACGCAACAGCCATCGAAGCGCCGGTCGGGGATTATTTCGGGATATTGCGCCGGCGTTACATCTACATCGCGACGATCCTGCCGGGCGTGGTGCTCCTGTGCGTGCTCGCGGCATTCGCGATCCACCCGCGCTATCAGGCGACCGCGACGATCCTGCTGGAGCCGTCCTCGGTTCCGAAGGACATCATCGAAACCACCGTGATCAGCTATTCCGATCAGCAGATCGAGATCGTGCAGGGTCGGGTGATGACGATCCCCATCCTTCTGGCGATCGTGCATGACATCGATCCGTATCCCGAGCGCAGCTACCTGAGCCCGACGGAGAAGGCCGAGCGCCTGCTCGACGACACCACCGTCGAGCGCGTGGACCCGGTGACCTTCAAGCCGCAGGCCGAGTCGAACGCGTTTTCGCTGCATTACAATAATCGCAATCCTGTTCTGGCCAAGGAGATCGACGATCGCCTGGCCGCCCTGTTCCTGAGGTACAACCAGGTGCTGCGCACGGAGGCCGCCGGCGAGGCCACCGGTTTCGTCAAGAAACAGGCGGAGAACATCGAGGGGCAGATGCGCGAGGTCGACGCCAAGCTGGCCGAGCTGCGCAAGAAATACGGCGATGCGCTGCCCGAGCTGCTCACGCGCAATCAGGCGATGGTCGAGGACACCCAGCGCGAGCTGAATGCCCTGCAACCGCAGATACTCTCCGCCCAGGAGAAGGAGTCGGTGCTGAGCGTGCAGCTCAGCCAGACGAGCCCCAACCTGATCACGCAGTCCGGAGACTTGACCGATCTCGCCACCGTGCGGGCCAAGTTGACCGAGGCCGAGGAGCGGTACACGCCCGATCACCCCGAGGTGAAGCGTCTGAAGCACGCTCTCGAGGTGCTCATGGCGCAGCAGAAGCAGGCGCCGGCGGTGCCGGCGGACGGGATCGTGGCCTCGAGCAACAACCCTCAGTACAACCTGGTCGCGACCCAGCTGCAGGCGGCGCGCAACGAGCTGGCAAGCCTGCGCGGGCAGGCGGGCGCATTGCAATCGAAGCTTTCCCAGAGCCGCATGCTGGTGCTGCAGACGCCGGTGGCGGAGCACGAGTTCTCGGAGGTACTGCGCCGCAAGCAGGCGCTGCAAACCGAATATCAGCGGACCCAGGACAAGCTGCAGAGCGCTTCGCTGGCCCAGACCTTCGAGACCCAGCAGGGCGGCGAGCGATTCACGCTGCTGCGCGCCCCGGCGGTGCCCAAATCGCCGGTCTATCCCAATCGCGTGGGAATGATCCTGCTCGGCCTGCTGTTCGGCGGCGCGGTGGCAGGCATTGCCGTCGCCGTATCCGAGAGCACGGACAAGAGCATTCGCACCGTGCGTGACGTGCAGCTGCCGGCGGAAGTGCCGCTGCTCGCCAGCATCCCGTTCATCAGGAACTCGCGCGATCGGCGCATCCGATTCTTCAAGCTCGGATCGCTCGCCGCCGCGTACTCCATCGCGGTATGCCTCGCGGCCGCTGTGATAATATCGGCTGCGAATCGATAGAGGCCTGCACTGCGTGTATTTCGCGACCAGCGCCCCCCCGGCGAATGTAGGTAACCATGTCGATCGTTGAGCGTGCCATCCAGAAAAACCGCGCGGAGAAGTCCGCCGGCGCCACTCGGGAGCGCAGCACCGGTCCGGATCGCGCGCTGGGCAGAGCGCGCCAGGCATCGGCCATCGCGCCCGAGCTGCGCATACGGCCCCTGCCGATCGCCCTCGACATGGAGTCCTGCCGGCAGCGCCGGTTGCTGGTCGGCGACGAGGAGCACGATCGCGGCACGATCGCGGCGTACCGCATGCTGCGGACCCGTCTGCTGCACCGGGCCCGCACCAATCAGTGGACGACGATTGCGATCACCAGCGCCGGGCCGAATGACGGCAAGACGTTGACCGCGCTGAATCTTGCTTTCAGCATGGCGCGCGAGAAGAGCCGGGAGATCGTGCTTCTCGACCTGGACATGCGCAACCCGAGCGTCTGCCGCACCCTCGGAGTCCAACCCGCCCGCCAATTGCGCGACCATCTCGAGTCCGGCGGCGACATGCGCGGAATGTTCTTTTCCGTAGGCAACGAGAATCTCTTGATCTCCGGCAGCACCGTTCCGACCGATGATGCATCGGAGCTGCTGTCGAGCCCGCGCTTCGACGATCTGATCAAGGATCTGAAGCGCGGAACCGTCGATCCCATCGTATTGATCGATCTGCCACCCGTGCTGGTCACCGACGACGCCCTGGTGGTCGCGCCCAAGATCGACGCGTTTCTCCTGGTCGCTTCGCAAGGATTCACCGCCCGCGCCGATTTGACCAAGGCGCTTGGCCTGCTGTCGGAATTTCGCATTGCGGGCGTGGTGCTGAACCGCGCGGTCGAATCCGCGATGGGCTACGACTATTCCTACGAGTACGGCGCAAAGCACGGCGGCGACAAGGATCCTTCTCGAGGTTAGCTCGAGATGAGCAAGCCGGAATACGATCGGAGCAGGGCGCGCCGCTCGCTCTTCGATACCATCACCTATCGAATCGCGTCGCAGGTCGCGACGCTGCTCGGCTACGTGGTGCTGGTGCGCACCATGCGCAAGGAGGACTTCGGCGTCCTCAATCTGCTCTACTCGTTCATCGGGCTCGCCGGGACGGCGTTCTCACTCGGGCTCGAGCAGACACTGCGGCGCTACCAACCGGAGTATCTGCGCAGCGGGAATCCCGCGGCCGCCGCGTGGCTGGTGAAGCGGATCTCGGTATTGCGCCTCGTGTCGGTCTGCGCGGTGCTCACCACGGTGCTCGTGGCGTGGAATCACATCGCGGGCTTCTTCGGTCTGGGGCCGTACCGCAGCCAGTTCATGATGTTTTGCGTGCTGATCCTGGTCTACTTTCAAACGCAGATCCTGCAGCTGACGATGGCCGCGCACATGCTGCACCGCTTCAGCGTCGGCTCGATCGCCATGCTCTCGTACAGCAAGTTGATCCTGTACTCAGCGCTGGCCCTCGGCGGCATCCTGAACCTGCGCAATGCCATTTATGCCGATACCATCGGCTATCTGATCGTCTTCATGTTCCTGCGGGTGATGTATCGCAGACGGTGCGCCGTTCACGTGCCGCCGGAGCCTTACAAGCCGACGCTCGAGGAGCGCCGGCGGCTGTTCCGATATGCCCTGTACAACAATTTCAACGATGCCGGCACCTTTCTGCTGGAATCCCGGATCGACAGCTTTTTCATCGCGGGATTCATGAATGCGGTGGCGGTCGGCGTCTATGCCTTCTACCAGCGGTTGACTGAAATGGCGATGAACATGCTGCCCGGCCGCCTGTTCGACAACGTGATCCAGCCGATGTTCTTCGCCATCAAGCCGGCGGAGGCCGATCGCCGGGTGCCGCAATACTTCACCTTCCTGCTGAACATGAACCTCCTGGTGCTGCTGCCGGTGCTGGCGTTCTCGGTGCCCTACCACGCGGAGATCGTGCGTGTGGTGTTCGGCGGAAAGTTCATCGAGCATTCCTGGCTGCTATGCGTGTTCCTCGGTTTCGCGACGCTCAACTGCTTTGCGACGCCCGTGGCGTTGACGGCGCAGTACGAGGAAAAACCGCACATTCAAATGTTGAGCAAGCTGTTTGCCGGCTACAACATCCTCGCCCTGTTCGTGCTCGTGCCGCGATTCGGCGTATTTGGCGCGGCGCTCGCGATCGGCTCCTCGCAACTGTTCAAGAATACCTTCGTCTGGTGGCACATGCGGCGGCGCGCCGTGTGGCTCAACGCGGGCATTGCCGTCCTCACCAGCGTCGCCCTGTGGGGGACCGCCGTGCTCCTGTGCCTCGGAATCAAGGCGGTTTTGCACGCGCCGGCGATCGTGCACCTGGCTCTCGGGTTCGTGGTGATCGGCGGATTCGCCTTGCTGCACGTGCGCGGACCCCTCCTGTGCGCATCGGACCGGGAGATCCTGGTGCGTCTGTTCCCGGGTCGGGAGATGCGCCTGCTGAGATTGCTCGGTCTATTGAGTCCGGCGCTCGGTGCGACCGGCGCCCGCTGATCGCAGGAGGCTGACCGCATGACCGTGCGATTGTTGGTCATTTCCTCGGATACGTATCCGCCGACGCGGGTCGACGTGTCGATCCTGTTCGGCGCCGAGCTCGCGGGACGCGGTCATCACATCGACTGGATCCTGCAGAGCGAAGCCGAATGCGCACGCTCCTACGCCACTCAGTGGGGCGGCGGCACGGCCTGGGTGGGTGCGACCGACCTGGGCCACTCGCTGTTCCGGCGCCTGCGCAAGCACGCGCTCGGCATCGCCAACGATCTGCGGCTGTTTTCCCGGCTGAGACGGGGCAATTACGACGCGGTCGAGGTGAAGGACAAGTTCCTGGCAGGACTGCTCGCCATCCTTGCCCGGCGGCTCTTCGGAGTGCGGTTCATCTACTGGTTGTCGTTTCCGTTTCCGGAGTATTACCTGTTGCGCGCCAAGGACGGCACGGCCCGATATCCGTTCCTGTACCTGATGCGCGGCCTGGCGTTCAAATGGCTGCTCTACCGGTGCCTCCTGCCCGCTGCCGACCACGTCTTCGTGCAGAGCGAGCAGATGCGCACGGATATCGCGGCGGCGGGCATCGCGCCGGAAAAGATGACCGCCGTGCCGATGGGAATCCGGGTCGAGATGTTCGCGCCGGCCGACCCGCAGGAGGCGCGGCGCGTGCTGCCGCCGGGGATTCCCGCGGTGCTGTACCTCGGGACGCTGGACAAGGTGCGGCGCCTGGATTTCGTGATTCGCGCCTTCTCGATGGTGCGCGCCAAGGTTCCCGAGGCCCGGCTGTACATCGTGGGGCGAGGCGAGGATGCCGGGGACGAGGCGCTGCTGCGCGACGAAGTCGCCCGTCTCGGGTTGCAGTCCTCGGTGGAGCTCGTGGGCCAATTGCCTCAACCGGAGGCGTTGCGGTATGTCCAGGAAGCCGACGTGTGCGTGTCGCCGTATTATCCGACGCCCGTGCTGCGCAGCACCTCGCCGACCAAGCTGATCGAGTACATGGCCATGGCCAAGGCGGTCGTGGCGAACGATCACCCGGAGCAGAGGCGCGTCCTCGAGGACAGCGGCGCGGGATATTGCGTCGCCTACGAGGAAGGCGCGATGGCCGCCGCGATCGTGAGCCTGCTCGAGAATCCCGAGACCGCGCGGGTCATGGGGCAACGGGGCCGCCGCTATGCCATCGAGCGCCGCGACTACGGGGTGATCGCGGACCTGGTGGAGCGGCGCCTGCTCGCCGTCGTCGCAAGCGGAGCGCGCGCCGCATGAATGCCCGCGTCTGCATCGTGAATCCATACGAGCACGGCGGAGGCGCCGAGTACCAGATCGACCTGATCATCGACCGGCTTGCGGCCTCGGGGCGGTACGACATCAGCCATCTCGCGCATTTCGTGGATCGGCCCGACCGCGCCCGCAAATACCGGTCGGTCCGGATCGGGTCCGGAGGGGGCGTGCCGCGCCTCGGGTATCTCATGGATGCGCCGGCGCTCTACCGCGAGCTGCGCCGGGTCGATCCCTGCTTGATCTATCAAAGGGTCGCGTGCGCGTATACCGGGATTTGCGCGGCATACGCGCGGCGCCGCTCCATACCGCTGGTGTGGCACGTCGCCCACGACACGGACGTTTCGCCCGAGGTGCTCGATCCGGGACGAAACCTCGCGCGCGTGCGCCTCGAGAAGTGGGCGGTCAACTTCGGAGCGCGCCATGCGACGCGCATCATCGTGCAGACCGAGCGGCAGGCGCAGTTGCTGCAGAGGAATTTTGCACGCACCGCCGACGCGGTCGTCCCGAACTTTCATCCCCCCGCCGCCGAGATCATCGACAAGTCCGGTCCGATGACGGTGCTGTGGATCGCGAACCTCAAGCTCTGGAAGCGTCCGGACGCATTCGTGCGCCTGGCACGCAGCTTCGAGGAGAGTCCCGAGGTTCGATTCGTGATGGTCGGCGCGCCGTCAGCCGGGTCCGGCCGGCACGGTTGGCAGGAATCGCTGATGCGGGTCATCGAGGCAACGCCGAACCTCGCGTACCTGGGCGGGAAGACCCAGAACGAGGTCAACGAGCTGCTCGCGCGGGCGCACGTGCTCGTCAACACCAGCACGCACGAGGGATTCCCCAATACCTTCATTCAAGCGTGGTTGCGGGATGCCGCGGTCGTCAGCCTGGACGTGGATCCCGACGGGGTCCTCGAGCGAAAGGGCGTTGGGATCGCGGCTCGTTCGGAGCCCGGATTGACCGCGGCGGTGCGCCGGCTGATCGAGGACCCCGAGGCTCGAGCCGGCTTCGTGAAGCGCGGCCGGGAGCATGCGGCCGCAAATCATTCCCTGCGCAACGTGGAGAGGCTAGTGGGGCTGCTCGGAGGGTACAGTGGCGGCGGCTGACAGGCGGCGCGCCGGCACCCCGCCGACGACGGCGGCGTCCGGAACATCGTGGATCACCACCGCATTGGCGCCTATGATCACGTCGTTGCCGACGCGGATGCGCCCGATGAGCTTGGCGCCGGCGCCGATCTGCACCCGATCGCCGACGCTCGGCGCGCCGAACGGATCGTCGGCGCCGGTATTCCCCAGCGTGACGCCGTGACGGATCAGGCAATCATCGCCGATGATGCTGGCGCCGTGAATGACGATGCAGCCGTGGTGCTCGATGGAGAGGCGCCGGCCGATCTTCGCGGTCGACCCGATGGCGATGCCGCAGAAAATCTCGATTGCCTTGTTCAGAATGATGTAGACGATGGTCCAAGGTGCGCGAATGATCTTGTTCTTGATGACGAAGCGGGCGTGGCCGAAGCGGTACACCAGGATTGCCCAGAATCCAAGGCCGAGCAGGCCTTCGCGCTGCGCTCTCAGGTCTTCGAGTAATCTGCCCATGCGAGACATTGTATGGCATCCATCGCGCGGCGGCGTCGACCCGGCGGGGGCTGCATGAGCGCGGGCGCCGATCGCCATCCGGCCGCGTTGCGAATCGTCCTGCTCCTGGCCGGTGCCGCGGCGCTGGCAGGCGGGTTGTACGGCCGCTTCAAGGGAATTGGAACCTGGCCCCTGGGCGTCGATGAGTTTTACCTCTCGCGCTCGATCGACAATGTGCTGCGGACGGGCCTGCCGGGGTTTCCTTGCGGCGGATACTACACGCGCGGCTTGCTCTATCAGTACGTGGTGGCGGCATTTCGCTTGACGGGATGGTCGCCCGAGCTCGCCGGCCGATTCGTCGCCGCCGTCTCCAGCCTGTCGGTGCTTCCGGCGGTATACCTCCTGGCGAGGCGGGTGCAGGGATCGCTGGCCGGATGTTTGACGGTGATCATCTTGGGCGTCTCGGTCTGGGAGATCGAGATGGCCCGGTTCGCCCGCATGTACGCGCCGTTCCAGGCGGTCTTCGCATGGTATCTGCTGGCCTATCTCGGCTTCACGCTCGACAAGCGCGCGTCGGCGCTGCGATGGATGGTCGTCCTGTCGTTGCTCGGGATCCTGACGTGGGAGGGCGGCGTGCTGGTCGGCTTCGCCAACATCTATGCGGTGCTGCTTTCCCGGCGCGGCGGACGGCTGGAGGCGCGCGATTGGCGCCGCATCGCATGGCTCGGCCTGTTTCTGGCGGTCTTGTTTCTCGCCACCCGCGACTTGCGAGGCTTCACCTATCCTCCGCCGACGGCTGCGGACGTACCCGAACCGCCCTCCGGCCCTCTATACCTCGCCGCCGCGTGGCTCGCTCCGGTGTGGCGCCATCCGCTGTGGCTGTGCCTGTTGCCGGTGCCCGTGGGCCTCATGATCCCGGCGCTGCGCTGGGCGGCAGGCTTCCGCGATCGCCGGCTGCTGTTCGGCGGGCTGTGCCTTGCGCTGGCCGCGGCGGCGCTTCATGCCTTCCTGGTCACGGCCGCCGTCATCCTGCTCTTGTTGCTCGGCCGGCTGGTCGACCGCCGGGTGCTGGGCGGGAGGCAGGCGAGATATTTCTGGCTGGCGATCGCGGGCCTTCTGCTGTTCTGGGCGGCGGCCGGCGCATTCACCGGCGAATTCTCGCCTGCCGGATCGGCGGCCGCGCCGCTCGGGTCGAGCATCGCCGCAGTCTTGCAGCGTCTTTTCGACTTTCCGGACGTCTACAACCAGATGTTGCGGCCGTGGATCCGCACCGTCCCGATCCTTTCGCTGATGCTGGCAGCGGCGTTCGTCCACTCGTGCGTGCGCGAGATTCTGGCGGACCGCGAGGAGCTGTCGCCGGCCGCGGTTCTGCTCAGCCTGGTGATCGTACTGGTGCTCGTGGTCGGATTGATCCCCACGGGCCGAATCGAGACGCGTTATACCTTCTTCCTCTACCCCGTGCTGCTGCTGCTCGGCGTGTCCTCGGTGCTGTCCATTGCCGGGCGGCTGAGATGGCCTCGCCCCGTGCCGCTCGCACTCGCGGCCTGCGCCGTTCTCCTGTGCTTCGCGCTCACCGAGGATTTTCAACCCCGTCACGTGCTGGAGGTGGATTCCGAGCGGGTCAATTTCCGCGTCGGCATGCCGCGGCATTGGGCCGAGCACTACTACCCGCGAAATGACATTCGCGCGGCCGCCGAGTGGCTCTCGGCGCACCGGCAGCCGGGCGACGTCGTGATCGCGGGGATCCCGAGCCTGGATCAGTACTATCGCCAAATCGACTACTTCTTCCTGGACGAGGCAGACCCGCGCTACGAGACCTACGTGTGCAGGGACGAGCGGACCGAGCGCTGGACCAATCGTCCGCTCGCCTACACGGCCGCCGCCCTGACTCCCATCGTGGCGTCCGGGCACCGCATCTACGCAAGCCTGTATACGGATGCGGAGCGGAGCCTCGAGGCTCGCGCGGCGGCGGCCGGTTGGTCGGTCGAGCGCGTCTGGACGGCCCGGTCCGGTACGGCGACCGTGATTTCCATCACGGCGGCTTCGAATGCCCCGCGCGGGCGTTGAAATGGCGCCGGAGACATCCGCATCATGAGATTCCTGCTGAGACTGAGCGAAGTGAGAGGGATCCAGTGGCACATCGGGATGCTCGGGCTGGGTCTCTCGGCGGCGTTCACGTTTCTGATCTATCCCGCGATCGCCGGTCCCGATCATGCGGTGCTCGACCCCGATTTCCACGGTCCGCTCGGCTTCGGCCTCTGGAAGCTCCACACGTTCTCGTACTATCCCGACTCGATCCCCACCACGGCGCGCGGACCGCTCTATCCGGCGTTCATCGCCGCCATGCTTGCCGCGACCGACGGCTGGTGGCCGTATTCGGTCCAGGCCGCGCAGTGTGCGCTCTTCGGCCTCGGATGCGTGCTCGCTTTCTGGGTCGCGAATACGCTGTGGAATCGGCAGCTCGCCGTGCTCGCCGCCGGGCTGTGCGCGCTCGATCCCTATCTCATCTGGTATTCGAGCCGGATATGGGTCGAGCCGCTGATGATATTCCTGTTCACCGCGCTCATCGCCGCCGTCGTGTTGGTGAAACGCCGTCCAAGCGTCTGGACGGCGCTGCTGGTCGGAGTGATCGTCGGCCTCAGCATCATGACGAAGTCGGTGTACGCCCCGTTTCTCGTGCTGACGCCCGCGTTGCTGGCGCTGCCCTTCGGCGCGCGCCTCAAGCCGGCGCTCGTTGCGGCGGTACTCGTCGCCGGCGCTCTGGTCGTTGCGCCCTGGACGATCCGCAACGGGCGCCTGACCGGCATCTACGCGCCCGAGGTTGGCAATACCGGATTCACGCTTCATCAGGGCAACGACTTCGTGCAGGATTTTCACAGG
Source organism: Steroidobacteraceae bacterium (assembly GCA_036268215.1). Taxonomy (GTDB): domain Bacteria; phylum Pseudomonadota; class Gammaproteobacteria; order Steroidobacterales; family Steroidobacteraceae; genus Bog-1198. Next base: position 172 of record DATAUO010000108.1, on the reverse strand, counting down.
GCGCCCTTCTCGGTCTCGGCGCTGCACGTCATCAGCGTGGCCCGCATCAAGGAGGAGGCGGATTCCGTCGATTTTCCGCCCGATTTCACGCTGCGGCAGCGGCTGCTCGCGTTGGACGCCGCGCGGCGCAGAACCGCAATCGACAAGATGCTGGGCTCGCCGGGATTCTTCA
>DATAUO010000107.1:0-6904 GCA_036268215.1 Steroidobacteraceae bacterium | reverse complement strand
CGAACAAGTCGTTCAGCGTCGCGGTCGGATCGGCGTAGCCCGGCCGCGCGCTCACCGGCGTGCCGGGCGTCGGATCCGGCGGCATGCTCGCTCCGCCGGTCGGGCCGGGACTCGCCGCTCCGTCCGCCGCGGCACCCCCCGTCGCGGCACCACCGCCCGCCGCGGCACCACCGCCCGCCGCGGCACCGCCCGCCGCGGCGGCATGACCCGCGCCCGACGAGCCCGTCGCGGAGAGCGACGGCACCAAGGCGGCGTTGCCGGCAAGGTTCGGATGCTGCCGCGCAGCTTCCTCCTGGGTCTTGTCGAGGCGCGCCTGAACGCAGTCGGTCAGCTCCTTCATGGACAGAAATCCGCTGTGGTCGCTGTCCGCCGCCCCGCCCTCGAGGCATTGCTGGAAGTTGTAGGTCAGGGCGCCGCCCTTCGAGGTGTCCCAGGCGACCTCGTTCTGCTTCGCCGCCGCCAGGATCACCAGATTGTTGTCGGTGGTGTCGAGGTCGGCTCCGCGCGTCTGCGTGAAGGAGCGATCGTTGACCGCGAGCCCGCATTGCGGACTCGATGCTTCGGGGCTGAATTTCGGCCGCATCGCTAGCCCGGATCCCAGCTCCCGCGAGCTGGCCGCATGGGCCACCCCGCCCGAATGGCAGGAGTCGAGCATCACCACGGTCTTGTCCGTCTTGGCGCTCAACGGCTTGAGCATGGCGGCGAATTCGCCGTTGGTCACGACGCGCATGTCCTGCATGACGATGCTTTCGGTGCACTGCCCGGTCGCCTTGCTGTAGAAACGCGCCCCGTGCCCGGAAAAATAGATGTACAGCTTGTCGCCCGGCATGATGGCCTGGCTCATGGAAGCGAGCGCCTGCTTCAGGCCCTCACGCGTGACCTGCGCCTCCGAAAGCTCGACGATGTTCTCCGGCGGCACGCCGAAGCGGCCGGCCAGATCGATGGCGAGCTTGCGGTCCGTGAGCACGCCCGGCAGCGGGCTGCGCCTGTACTCCGATACGGTGATGATCAGCGCATGATTGGACGGCGAGGTGGCCGGCGGCGCGGCGGCGGGCAGCTGCCGTGCATGAATGCATGCGGCAGCTGTCAGCGCGATGACGCGGGCCCACGCGCGCCGCGGGCGCGCCGTCCGTCGATCCGCTCGCGAGAGCGGCAGCGGCGCCTGACGGTGCCGCGGGTGCCCGCTCATGTGCCGCAGAACACCTTGCCGGCCCCCGGATAGGTTCGCACCGGGATCTGCTGCACGCCGACGGTGCCGGCGGCAGCGGCGAATCCTCGCGCGAGCGCATCGGCGCGCGTGCCGTCGGAATCGAAGCGCTCGGCGCCCGTCAGGCCGGCGAAGAACGCAGGTTCCCGCTCGAACGCAATCACCGCCATCTGGTCGATCCCGAACGGCGGGACCACGAGAATCCGATCCTTGGGATTCGTTCCCGGAATGGCCGTCGGCACACCGCTCGCGACCAGCTTGCGCTCCGCCGCCGATGTCGGATACAGCACGGACAGATTCCCCTGGCTGTCGAGGTCCAGCACCATGACGTAAGCGGGCTTCTCCAGCCGCACCTCGACGGCGAACGACTCGCATTGCACGTAGGTGTTTCCGCGGCTGCCCGGGTCCGTCTCCGCGCGCAGTCCCAGCGCTTCGCTTGCCGCCGGCAGCGCGCGGTTGAGCCACGCCTGCGCGGCCACTCGCTTGATCAGGGTCGCATCGGTCGCCGGCGCGGTCACGATCGGGTCTCCCGCGGGTCCGGTGATCTGGACCTGCGCACCCTGGGCTTTCAGGGTGAGGTCGGCCTCGCGCTCGACCAGCGTGACGCCCTTGAGCGCCGCGACCTGCGCCCTCAACCCGGGCGGCACCCCCTCGATGTGCACGTGCAGCGTGGTGTCGCGCTGCGGCGGAGCAGCGGGCGCCGCGGCCGAGGCGGCGCTCATGCCGAGGAAAGGACGCGAGCCCACGTCCTGCGGATCCTCGGCGATGGCCGGCAGCAGCTGGGGATGCTGCGCGAACTTGTGATGCTCGAGGAAGGCCGTCAGCGCGTCGCGGCCTTGCGAATAGTTGAAGGTGCCGGGCAGCAGCTGACCGTCGAGCAGGCGCAGGAACGCGTCCGTGAACGCGCCGTGAAACTGGCCGTCCAGCGTAGGCGCCTGCAGCAGCGCCTGCGGAGTGGAGATGTCGGCGCCGGTCTCGCTGTCGCTCGCGCCCGAAAGCAGGATCACGTGCTGGTAAGGATAAGGTGTCGGCGGGGGCCGCACTCCGATGGGCGGCGGCGGAGCGTCGACCTTCGCCACCCCGAGGTCGCGCATGTTCAAGGGTAGGAATCGTGAGCGGCTGTGGGTCTCGCCGAAGGACCGGACCACCTGACCCGAGTAGCAGCTGTCGGAGATCACGACGACCCATCGACCGCTCTGATCCAGGCGTTGCAACCGAGGCAGCAGGTCGCGATGCCCGACGATCAGGGTCCGCTGCGCGCCCTCCGTGGAGCTGTAGTCGAGGTCGTAGGGAACCCACGCGCCGGTGTCGTACGGCAGGGCGAAATTGTTGCCGTTGTCGTTGGCGCTCGTACCGTGGCCGCTGAAGTAAATCAGCAAGGTGTCGCCCGGCGAGCTGCGCTGCTCGAGCCCGGCGATCTCGCTCAGGATCCTCGCGTGAGTCGCCGACTCGTCCTTGAGCGTCACCACGTCGGCGGCCTTGAACGCCCAGTGCTCGGTCAATGCATGCTGCATGGAATCGAGGTCGAGCGGCGGTCCCAGGAGCTGGTGGGTCTTCATCGCGGGATCGCTGAATTGGCCGACGGCGACGAGCAGCGCGACGTTGCGCGCCGCCGCGGCGTTCATGAATGCGATGGAGGACAGCAGCGCGGCCGCCGTCAGAGCTCTGCGATGACGCACGACATCCCCGATTGGTGTTTTGTCCACATTGTAGCGCCTCGGCCTCGGACTTGGGTTAAAGTAATCGCAACGCGCGCCCCTCGCTGCGCACGCGTCCAGACGCATAAAATGACCGAGACCGGGATCATGCTGCCCTACCCGACCCGGCGCCGAATCGCGGCGGCGCTCCTGGCGGCGCTCGGCTCGCTCACCCTCGTTCCCGCGACCGGATTCGGTCAAACGCCCGACCTGGTGCGCTCGTACCAGAGCTACGAGAGCGCCAAGGCGGCGAACAAGGTCGATGACGCCCTCAAATTCGGCAATCAGGCGCTCAAGCTGACCGAGGAGAGCGGCGACCGCCGGACCCTGGCCGAGCTCTTGTGCAACGTGGGTGAATTCGCCGGTCAGGCCGGCCGGACACAGGCCGCGATCCCCTATTACGAGCGCGCCCTGGCCTTGCGCTCGGCGGAGCTCGGCTCGGATCACCCCGACCTCGTGCCGATACTCGCCGCCCTCGCCGACCTGGAGCTGAAGGCCGCGAAGTACGCGGATGCCGCGGCCTACGAAGAGCGCATCTTGTCCATCGAGAAGGCGGTATACGGGCCTCGCCACGAGAACGTGGCGGCAACCTTGCGCAAGCTGAAGGAGATTTACCTCGCCTCCAACGCCGCCGCCGATGCGGCGCGGGTGGATGCGGAGCTCGTCTCGCTCCAGAGCGCCGAGCGCGCGCTGCCGCCGATGCCGCGCGACACCCGACAGCGCTACAAGCAGCACAACGGCTTCGCGACCGTGAAGGTGTTCTACGGCACCAATCGCGCCCCCACCGGCGAGGTGAAGCCCGCGCTTTATTTCGGCCGGGCGCGCGGCGACCTCCAGTATGGTTATGTCAACGTCACCATTCCGGAGGTCCACCAGGAAGCCGAGCTCGAGACCGAGCCCGCGTGGGTGGAGTTCACCATCGGCATCGACGCATCGGCGCTGCGCCGCCGCTACGTGCTGCTCGATCAGGTGGTGCCGCTGTCGAAGGACGCCTTCGTGGCCGCCCTCAAGCAGCACGTCTCGACATCCCCCTCGCGCGACCTGTTCGTCTTCGTGCACGGCTTCAACGTCACCTTCGAGGATGCGGCGCGGCGCGTGGCGCAGATGGCCTACGATCTGGATTTCGACGGCACGCCGTTGCTCTACAGCTGGCCGTCGCAAGGGAGCGCGACCGCCTATACGGTCGACGAGGCGGCCGTCATGGTCAGCGGCCGCAAGATGTCCGACTTCCTCGAGACCGTCGTCACCTCGTCCGGCGCCCGCCGCATTCACTTGCTCGCACACAGCATGGGCAACCGGGCCCTCATGGAGGCGCTGCAGACCTTCCTCGCCAAGCGGGCCCCCGATCGGCGCCAGCACCTGTTCGGGCAGATCGTGTTCACCGCGCCGGATGTCGATCGCGATTACTTCGTGGATGCCATGGACTCGCTCAAGGGCAGCGCCGAGCGCGTTACGCTCTATGCCTCGAGCAACGACTATGCCCTGCGCACCTCACAGATACTGCACGGCGCGCCCCGCGCGGGCACCGCCGGCGATGTCATCGTGCGGCTGGCCGGTCTCGATACCATCGACATGTCCTCGGTTCCTGCGGACATTCTGGGACATTCCTACTATGCGGCGAACTCGGGGGCCATCTACGACATCTTCCGCCTGCTGTGGCTCGGCGATCCGCCGCCGAAGCGGTGCGGCATGAGCGATCGCAAGGCCAATGCCGGCCCGACGGTGTGGTGGTTCAACGCAGACCCGTGCAAGGGCGGCGACCTGCTGGAAGCCGGCGTGATGCTCAAGCGCTTCGGCGACCTCGCGCACGACCAGGTGGTCGCCAACATCGCCGCGCTGACCGACCCCTCGCAGAAGCACGAATGGAACCTCATCCTGGATCGGCTCAACGGACTGATCGCGCCGGCCGCCGCCGGCACGGGGGCGAAATGAGCCGGTACGCGCCCGCATTGCCGCGGATCATCCGCGCCGCCCTCGCGCTGCTCGGCCCGGCGGCGCTCTGTGCCGTCCTGCTCACGCCGTCGCCGGCGCGTGCCGCGCACGACGACACCGAGCTGCGCGCCTACGTCAACGACGCCTGCCTGGTCGCAGACGAGCCCTTCTTCCAGCCCGCGCCGAAGGATGCGTCGGGCGCCGACAGCCCCGCGCGGTTCCTCCCCATCCTCGGCCTCCTCATCGGCAAGGTGGCCGAGCTCTTGGTCAATCACGAAATCCAGTCCTCGGCCGACAAGATCAAGGCGCGCGCGGTGCGCAAGGACACCCGCTACGGCCTGACGCGGCAGATGAATCTCTACCGTGTCGATTTCCAGCCCGCGCCAACGCTCGGGATCAACGCCCACCTCGGGTGCATGACCGTCGTCGCAGCGGCATTCAAGCCCGAGCCCGCCGATTGCGCCGCGCAGTACCTCCCCAAGGAGATCGCGCCCGAGATGCGCAGCCGCCCGCGCGGCGAGTGGCAGACGACTCGTACCGACAATTCGATCGAGAATCAGCTGCGCCGCGGCAACGTGTGCGTCGTCGGCACCGCCAAGGCGGTGTACGAGGCGCGCTTCGAGTTCTCCAGCGACGGCACGGCGTACCGTCTCAAGGACGCGGGCTACCGCATCGAGTCGCTGTTGACCACCGAGGACAAAAAGGCGACGCGCACGACCATCTACACGCTCAAGATCTCCAATCCCGGGGCGACGGACCAGCAGGAGGTGCTGTCGAGCGCGTGGGTCAACATCGGCACGGTGAGCGCCGGGGCCAGGGGGGACGGCGGCAAGGGCAATGCGCCGTGGCTCAAGGTCCCGCCGCTCTCGGTCGACGCGCGGCGCATCTACGACGACAAGACCCACGTTCATCAGGAAGTCATGGGCGAGATCGAGGCGCTGAAACGCTCGATGGTGCGCAACGAGCGCATCCTGGCGGGGCTGGACCAGCGCATTGCCGCGGCGAGCGCGGACACGCTCGACGGGTTGAAACAGGAGCGCACCCGCGTCGCCGTGCAAGATCAGACGCAAGGGGCGGAGCTCGACGCGCGCAACGCCGAGTATCAGGACCTGCCGCGCACGCCGCTCGAATTCATGCCGGTGACCATCGAGGTCGCGGTCACCGAGACCGAGTCGGAAAAGAAGGCGCAGCTCGCGCTCGCCGACATCATCGGCAAGAACGGCGACTTCGTCGGCTCGACGCTCGGGACCGCAGCCACCGGACTCCTGTCCAAATCCGTGTCTGCCTCCGACGTGATCACCGAGCCCGATGCCACGGAGGGCTCACATGATCTCGAGGCGGCCCAGGCGCGCTATTTCGACGCCAAGGTTGCCGCCCAGTCGAGCGCGAGCGGCAAGCCGCGTGCTGACGCGGAGCGCGACCTCGCGGCGGCCAAGGAAAAGTACAACGAAGCCCGGCGTTCGCAGGGCCTGGAGCCGATCAAATGAGAATGACACGCGATCTCCCCGTCTTGGTGGCCGCGATGAGCCTGCCGCTGCTCGCGGGCGCGGCCGACCCGCCGCCCGACGGTGCAAAGGTGCTCTCGACCGAGCAGATCCAGCAGGCCCTGCAGCCGCCCGCCATGACCCGCAGCTTTGCGCCGCGGGGGCTGACGCGGACGGGTACGGCCGAGGCGCAGCCCGCGGTGAATCTCAACATTCCGTTCGAGATCAACTCCAGCACCCTGCGCCCGCAAGCGGCCGCTCAGTTGAAGCAGCTGGAGATGGCGCTCACGTCTGCGACCCTCGGCAAGGATCGGTTCATGGTGGCCGGACACACCGACGCCAAGGGGAGCGCGGCCTACAACAAGCAGCTGTCGCTGAAGCGCGCGGAGGCCGTGAAGCACTTTCTGGTCTCGAGCGGCTTGGATCCGAAGCGCTTGGAAACGGTCGGCTACGGCTCCGACCGCCTGCTCGTGCCGGACAAGCCCGCGGACGGCTCGAATCGGCGCGTCGAGATCCGCGACCTGGGTTCGGCCTCGCCCTGACGGACCGCGGGAGCGACGCTAGCGCCCGGGTTGGTAGATGAC
>DATAUO010000106.1:0-2998 GCA_036268215.1 Steroidobacteraceae bacterium | reverse complement strand
CGTCGCTGATATGGGAGGCACGACCACCGACGTGGCCATCATCATCGACGGGCGGCCGGTGGTGCGTGCCGATGGCGCCGTGATCGGCGGTTGGCGGACGATGGTCCAAGCCATCGACGTGCACACCAGCGGGCTCGGCGGGGACAGCGAGGTGCATCTCGATCGGGAAGCACGGCTCAAAGTCGGGCCGCGCCGAGTAATGCCGCTCAGTCTGCTCGCCGAACAATTTCCCGAGGTCCTGGCGGAGCTCACCCGGCTCGCCACGGGCGAGCGCCTGCCGCTGTTCGCGGGCCAGTTCGGGCATCGCAACCCCGGGCGCGAGGCGGGGCGGGATCTCGATCGGCTGGAACTGCGGGTCTGGGAGGCGCTGGGCGCCAGCCCGCGGCGGCTCGACCAGGTGGCCCACACCGCGCAGGGCGTCGAGGCGCTGCGTCGGCTGGTGGACCGCGGGCTTGCAACTCTTGCGGGGTTCACTCCGAGCGATGCGCTGCACGTGCTCGGCCGCCAGAGCGGTTGGAGCCGGGAGGCGGCCCGGCTCGGCGCCGCCATCCTCGCCGCCGAAGAGCGCAACGTGACCGCCCGCAAGGGCAAGGACAGCCCGGAGGCGCTGGCCGAGCGTGTCTACGAGCTCGTGATACGCCAGGCGGCGCGCGTGGTGCTGGAGAGCGCACTGGCGCAGGATCCGGGAGTCGAGCCGCACAACGGGCGTTGGGGGCCGCTCGGCATCCTGATCGATCGCGTGGTGGAAGGCCGCCCGGTCTCGAGGCTCCTCGATGCGCAGCCACGCCTGGCGAACCCTCTGGTGGCTATCGGCGCTCCCGCCACGGCGTTTTATCCCGACGTCGCACGCCGCCTCGGCGCTCAGCTGGTCGTTCCCCAACATGCCGCCGTGTGCAATGCGGTGGGCGCGGTCGTCGGCGTAGTGTCGGAAACGGTCGATATCCTGGTCAATCAGGCACAGTGGAAGGTGTTTCGGGTGCACGACCCGGCGGGCTTCCGGGATTTCGCCGAGGCGGAAGAGGCGATCGCAGCGGCGAAGGCCGTTGCGCGTGAGCTGGCGCTCGCGGGGGCGCGCCGCGCCGGGGCCACCGATCCCCATGTAGAGACGATCGTCAGCGAGAGGCGCGCTGTGTCGAGTTCCGGTTCCGGCGACACCTATCTTGCGGAGGCGACCGTCCGTGCCCGCGCCACCGGCCGCCCGGAGACGGGCGCCCCAGCCCCGGAGGCCGTAAACTAAGGCTCTCGCCTCCCGCTGCTGGAGCTCCGCGATGGCTAAGTCCGACGTTGGGTCCGGGGGAACTTTTGCACGAGTGCCGCGCGACATTGAGATCGCGCAGCGCGCGACACCGTTGCCCATCGGGGAGCTGGCGGCGAAGGCCGGCATCCTTCCGCAGGAGCTCGAGTGTTACGGGCGCTACAAGGCGAAGGTGAGCCTCGCGGTGCGTGACCGGCTCGCGGACGCCCCGAACGGAAAATACATCGTCGTCACGGCGATCACTCCAACTCCGCTCGGCGAAGGAAAAACGACGACGACGGTGGGCCTGAGCCAGGCTATTGGCGCGCATCTCGGAAAGAACGTCTTCACCTGTATCCGCCAGCCGAGCCAGGGGCCGACATTCGGCATCAAAGGCGGCGCGGCGGGGGGCGGCTACAGCCAGATCATTCCGATGGAGGATCTCAATCTGCATCTCACCGGCGACATCCATGCGATCACGGCGGCCAACAATCTGCTGGCGGCCGCGATCGATGCGCGGCTGTTGCACGAGTCGACGCAGGGGGACGAGTCTCTCTTCGACCGCCTCTGCCCGGCCGGGAAGGATGGAAGCCGGCGGTTTTCGCCCGTGATGTTGCGGCGGCTGCGGAAACTCGGCATCCCGCAGACGAACCCCAACGACCTGACTCCCGAGGAGCGTGGCCGCTTTGCGCGCTTGGGAATCGATCCGGGCACCATCACGTGGCGGCGGGTGATCGACGTGAGCGACCGCGTGCTGCGTCAGATAACGGTGGGGCAGGGGCCGGAAGAGAAGGGACGCACGCGTGTCACTGGATTCGACATCACGGCCGCAAGCGAGATCATGGCGATCCTCGCTCTGACGACCGGCCTTGCCGACATGCGCGAGCGTCTGGGCCGCGTGGTGATCGGCACGAATCTCGCGGGTGATGCGATCAGCGCCGACGATCTGGGCGTGGGCGGCGCGCTGACGGTGCTCATGAAGGACACCGTCATGCCGAATCTGCTGCAAACGCTCGAGGGAACGCCGGCGTTCGTGCACGCCGGGCCGTTCGGCAACATTGCGCATGGCAATTCCTCGATCATCGCGGATCAACTCGCGCTCAAGCTCGTCGGGCCGCAGGGCTACGTGCTGACGGAGTCGGGATTCGGCGCGGACATGGGGATGGAGAAATTCTTCGACATCAAGTGTCGCTACAGCGGCCTGATACCGAACTGCGTGGTGCTGGTCGCCACGATTCGCGCCTTGAAGATGCACGGCGGCGGCCCGAAGGTCGCCGCCGGGCAGCCGCTTCACGCGGATTACACCATGGAGCACCTCGGGCTCGTCGAGAAGGGCTGTTCGAATCTCATCAGGATGATCCGCAGCGCGCGCCTGTTCGGCATTCCCGTGGTCGTCGCGGTGAACCGCTTCGCGCACGACACGGCGGCGGAAATCGAGCTCGTGCGCAGGATCGCGGTCGAGGCCGGAGCGTACGATGCCGTCGCTTCGAACCACTGGGCGGAAGGCGGCGCGGGTGCGGCAGATCTCGGCAGGGCCGTGATCGCTGCGTGCGAGCTGCCGGCGAACTTCCGGTTCCTTTACCCGCTGGAGATCGGCATCAAGCCGAAGATCGAGACGATCGTCCGCGAAATCTATGGTGGCAGCGGCGTCGAATACCTGCCGGAAGCGGAGAAGAAGATCGAGCTCTACAGCCGGTTGGGATTCGGCAACCTGCCGATCTGCATGGCCAAGACGCATCTGAGTGTGAGCCATGACCCGAGCCT
>DATAUO010000105.1:0-2235 GCA_036268215.1 Steroidobacteraceae bacterium | reverse complement strand
CGAGGCCTCGGGCCAGATGCCCGGCGCGATCTTGAGGACGTCCGCCGCGCTGAGCGGGTTCGATTCCTTGATCAGCTCGCTATCGGCTGCAACGACGTTGTAGCTGGCGTCGAGCTTCCTCACCTGGGTGGCCGTGGCCGTGACGACGACTTCCTGCAGGTTCTGCGAAGTCTGTGCCGCCCCGCTGTTCTGACCGCCGGCTGAGGCGGTGGGCGCCGCCGTCTGGGCGTGTGCCGGAACCGCAAACGCAGCCGTCCCAAGGATGCCTGCGACGACTGCCGCGACATTGCCCGCCCGCACGCCCCTGGAGCGGGAGGTGGCAATCAGCCTCTCAGTGGGAATGGTCGCCGGCCGGGCGGAACGCGCGCGCTTGCCGGACATTCTGTTGGTGTTCATCGGCATGGTCTTCCCCCAATTGACGTCCGGGCAGCATACTGTAATGAAAATTTCGCTGTCAAGATGATTGGAATAGGCATTTTGTACTCCGGACGCACCGGGGGTGGCGGGCACAGCGCCCGGCGGCATTCTGGCCCGCGATTATTTCCGATCGACTACAATCCGATGACGCGCAGCGGAGGGGTTGCATTGAAACGGCTGAAGATGGGTCTCATCGGTCCGGGCTTCATCGCCGCCCAGCACATCGAGGCGGTGCGCCGTCTGGGAAACGTTGAAGTGGTGGCCATCGCAGGCTCGAGCAGCGACTCGGCGCGCCAGCGCGCCGCCGAGTGGTGTGTCGAGCGATCATACGGCGATTACCACGAGCTCATCGCAGACCCGGACGTGGACGTCGTTCACAACACAACGCCGAACCACCTGCACCTCGAGGTCTCACTCGCCGCGCTCGCGGCGCGCAAACACGTCATCTCGGACAAGCCTCTGTCGGACAGCGCGCAGCACAGCCGCGTGCTGTGGGAAGCGGCCCGGCGCGCCGGCGTGGCACACGTGGTGACATTCAACTATCGCGGCAATCCGCTCGTGCAGGAGGCGCGGTCCATGGTGAGCCGCGGTGACCTCGGCCCGCTCTGCTACATACACGGGCAGTACCTTCAGGACTGGCTGGTCGAGAGCCACGTGTATTCCTGGCGGCTCGATCCGGCGCGCGGCGGCGCGAGCTCCGCGCTGCGCGACATCGGCTCGCACTGGTGCGATCTCGCGGAGCACGTGACCGGGCTGCGCATCGAAGCGGTGCTGGCCGATCTCGGCACGGTGGTGGCGCAGAGAGAGGTTGCACGCGCCGCGGGCGGCACGTTCTCACGCACGAGCACTCGTGGGCGGCGCACGGCGCGGGTCCAACCGCGCCGGGTCCGCATCAAAAGTGAGGATCTCGCGACCGTGTTGCTGCGCTTCCGCGGCGGAGCCAAGGGCTGCGTCGCGGTCGGCCAGGTGCTTCCCGGTCACAAGAACGATCTGCAGCTCGAGGTCTGTGGACGCAAGGCCTCGCTGCGCTGGCTGCAGGAGCGGCAGAACGAGCTCTGGGTCGGCCGATTCGGCCAACCGAGCATTGTGATCGGCAAGGACCCTTCCCTGCTCTCCGCAGACGCCGCACCGTACGCGCATCTGCCCGCCGGGCACCAAGAAGCCTGGGCAGACGCCTTCCGCAACGTGATTGCTGATGCCTACCAATGGATCAGAGCAGGAGCGAAATCTCAGGCGCGGCCTGCCGCTCTCGCCACTTTCGCCGATGGCTATCGCAGCGACTTGCTCGTCGAAGCCATGCTCGCGAGTCACACCGCCGGCGGTGTGTGGCAAAAGGTGCCGCCGCCCGCATGAGCCTCGGCGCGCGGCGGAACAAATATTCCAATGTTTTTGACAGCGAAATTATATTGCAATAACCTGCGCGCCATGCGACCGCGAGCGACGCCCTGGCGCCCGCTACCGCGAAGCCGGCGGGCACTTTTCGATCGAGGCGACCTCTCGTGCTGACGAACTCCTTGAAGCTGCGGCTGAACGTGATGATGTTCCTGGAGTTCTTCACCTGGGGCGGGTGGTTCGTCACCATGGGCAGCTTTCTCGCCATCAACCTGCACGCCACCGGTGAGCAAAGCGGGGTGGCCTATTCGACGCAGGCGTGGGGCGCGATCATCGCGCCGTTCATCGTCGGCCTGATCGCCGATCGGTACTTCCACGCGGAGCGGCTGCTCGGCATCATCCATCTCATCTGCGGCGTGCTGATGGTGATGCTCGCGCGGGCGCATGATTTCGCGCATTTCTATCCGTATCTGCTCGCGTACATGA
>DATAUO010000104.1:0-6199 GCA_036268215.1 Steroidobacteraceae bacterium | reverse complement strand
CGGATTCCGCGGCAAGCCGGCGGCCGACGTACCCGCGCTGGTCGAGACGATTCTCGGCGTCGCGGACTATGCGAGCCGCAATGCCGCCCGGGTTTGCGAGATCGACGTGAACCCCGTGATCGTGCGTCCCAGAGGCAAGGGCGCGGTCGCGGTCGATACCCTGATTCGATTGAAGCGTGTTGCGAAGGAGTGACCATGTCTGACGGAGTCTTGACGGTAAAGAAAGACGGCGTGCTCGAGATCACCCTCGATCGGCCGAAAGCCAATGCGATCGATCTCAAGGCGAGCCGCCGCCTCAACCAGGTGGTCACCTCCTTTCGGGACGACCCCGAGGTGCGCATGGCCATCATCACCGGCGCGGGCGATCGGTTCTTCTCGCCCGGATGGGACTTGAAGGCCGCGGCGGCCGGCGAGGTTTCGGACTCGGACTGGGGCATCGGCGGCTTTGGGGGACTCAACTACCCCCGCAACCTCAACAAGCCCATCATCGCCGCGGTCAACGGCATCGCTTGCGGCGGCGGGTTCGAGCTGGTGCTCGGCACCGACATCATCGTGATGGAGGAGCACGCGAAGTTCGCGCTGCCGGAGATCAACGTCGGAGTGCTCGCGGATGCCGGCACGGTCAAGCTGCGCCGGCGGATTCCCTATCATGTTGCCGTGGAATTCCTGCTCACCGGGCGGTGGATGGACGCACAGGAGGCGAAACATTGGGGCCTCGCCAACCACGTGGTACCGAAGGGTCAGGCGCTGTCCAAGGCTCGCGAGATCGCGCAGCAGCTCATGGCCGGCCCGCCGCTGCTGTTTCCCGCCATCAAGCAGCTCCTCCGGCACACCGAGATGGTCCCGGAGCATGAGGCCTTCGAGCTGCACGATTCGCTCGATGCGGTTCAGCGGGTGATCCGCTCCGACGATCTGCTGGAGGGCGCGCGCGCCTTCAGCGAGAAGCGCAAGCCGCACTGGACCGGGCGTTAGCGAGCCCCGGGCCGGCGCGCCGCTTCAGGCGAGCGCGAGCGACCTGCGCGCCGGGCGCAGGCCCGCGATGGCATAGCGCTGCGCGGCGCAGTCGGGACAGCACGCCGGCGCCGACCCTATCGTGAAGCTCAAGAGGTCCGTGAGCTCGTGCGGATCATGGTGGAACTCCTCCGCATAGGGCTCGTGCTGACGTACCAGCTCGAACGCCAACGCGAACGCACGCGCCATATTCTCTTCGTCGGCGAATTTCTCGTCGTCGCAATAGAGTTGATTGTGGATGGGGCAGGTCTGCAGCACCTGGGTCTGCAAGGCGATGCCGATGGCGATCTCTTGTTTCTTTCCCATGGCTCAACCCCGCGGATAGCTGCGCAAGCTGTGGCGGATGATGCGGACCCCGCGCCCGGGAGGCGTGCACCCGACGACTCGCAGCGCCCGGCGCCAGGCTTCCGCCTGCGGAGCCGGATCCGGCGGATCGTGGGGCGCCATCGGCGGACGCTCGGGATTGGGCGGGATCGGCTGATTCTCGGTGTGCATCGATGACTCCTTCCTCATAAGGTAGTGATCTTCACTGGGCGCGCGCAGTATCGCGTTGCGGCACGGCCGGTAGGATCGGGCGATCACCGCCGATGCATGTAGGAAATTTCAGACGCCTACAGGGGAACCCCGACAAGCGGGCGTCAGAAAGCGAGGTATGGCCAGTTCGCCTCGATGCTGCGCTCGCGATTCGCCCCGCCGGCGCTTTCGCGGGCGCGCAGGAATTGCGGAATCGCACGCCCCTGTGTCTCGGCGGCGCCGCGCGCACCCGAGGCGACCTCGGCGACGATCATCGCGAGCCGCGATTGCAGGCGTCCGAGGGTGCCGCTGAGCTCCTGCTGCCACGTCAGTGAGCGCGCGTCCGCGAGCCGGCGCGTCACCAAGTCGAGCGCTCGAGCGAGCTCTTGCAGTCCGATCCCGCGCTGCCGTGCGATGCGACCGCTCAATTCAGCGCTGAGTGCGGTCATCGCGGCCTGCGTGCCGCCGGCATCGCGCTGATAAGGAGGATAGGGATGCGCGCGCAGCGTTCCGGTCGCGATCCGCGCGATCTGCCAGCAGCAGCCCGCGGCGCGGGTGAAGACCGTCTGTCGCAGCCCCTTCTGGGTGTCGAGCATGGCCGCCAGCGCCCGGGCGTCGAGCGCCGCGCTGCGCAGGTTGCGAAGCCTCATCACCTCTGCGTCGATCATGGATTCACCTGCCTCTTGCCCCACCCAATCAACGTTCATCCCTCGAGCGGGTGTACATCGGGCTTATGGCGCGCATTCTCAAGCGTGCCGCCGGCGGCGGCTGTAGGACGGAATCCTAATCCCGTGCCGTCCGACGCTTTCGCGACACAGGAGATGTCAAATCACGCCGCGCAAAGGTAAACGCGCCCGATCGACGGCCCGTGCAGGCGCTCGCCGCGAGCGCGCGCGGCCGGCTCGCGAGCGGCACGCAAATAAATTTCACGCAGCGTGAAAAAAGATCGCGCGTCGCATGGCCGCGCCGCGCGCCCGGACTGCGCGCCCAGTCGTCCCCGCGGATCAGCCGCCCAGCGGCCGCAGCAGGCTGCGCGAGATGATGTGCCGCTGCACCTCGCTGGTGCCGTCCCAGATGCGCTCGATGCGGGCATCCCGCCAGATGCGCTCGAGCGGCATGTCGCTCATCAAGCCCATCCCGCCGTGAATCTGCAGCGCCTCGTCCGCCACCATGGCCAGCATCTCGGTGGATTTCACCTTGGCGATGGCCATGTCCATGTCGGTGTCGATCTTCTGATCGCGCTTCCACGCGGCCTCGAGCACCAGGAGCTCGGCCGCCCGCAATTCCACCGCCATGTTGGCAAGCTTGAAGCTGACGCCCTGGAACTTGCCGATCTGCTGGCCGAATTGACGGCGATCCACCGCCCACTGCTTGGCCAGATCGAGCGCCCTCTCCGCACGCCCCAGGCAGGTCGCGGCCACCTGCAATCGGGTGGCCCCGAGCCAGGTATTCGCGACCTCGAAGCCGCGATGGACCTCGCCGAGAATGGCCGACTTGGGCACGCGGCAGTCGTTGAACTCCAGGATGCTGTTGTTGTATCCGCGGTGCGATACGTTCTTGTAGCCCGGGCGCACCGCGAAGCCCGGCGTCCCCATGTCGATGAGGAAGGCCGTGATCTTCTTCTTGCGGGCGCCCTGATTGGCGGTTTCCTCGCCCGTCGCCGCGAACAGGATCACGAAGTCCGAGCGGTCGGCGTGGCTGATGAAGTGCTTGGTGCCGTTGATGACGTAGTCGCCGCCGGAGGCCGCTGCGCTCGTCTTCATGCCGCGCAGATCGGACCCGGCGCCGGGCTCCGTCATCGCCAGGCACTCGATCCGATCGGCGCGGACCGCCGGCAGCAGATACCTCTCGCGCTGCTCGCCTTCGCACGCCAGCAGGATGTTGGAGGGACGTCCCACGCACATGTGCAGACCGTAGTTCGCCTTACCGAGCTCCTTCTCGTACAGCGCCCAGGTCACCGTATCCAGCCCCGCGCCGCCGACCTCCGCCGGCATGTTGGCGGCGTACAGGCCCGCCTCGACGGACTTGCGGACCAGCTCGCGGTGCAGCTCGTCGCGCACCTTGCCCGTCTCCTCGACTTCCTTCTCGTGAGGATAGAGCTCGTTGATCACGAACTCGCGCGTCGTCTGGAGCACCATCTGTTGTTCATCGCTGAGCGAAAAATCCATGACTCCCCCTAGAGATACCCGTATGCGGCGGACGCGCTGTCGATCACGCGCCTGAAGCCGTCTTGATCGAGCCGCGGGAATTGCCCCAACGGCGCAGTAAATCGAGCTGCAGCTGCAATTGACGCGCCTGCTTGAACCCGGGCCAGTCGCGCGGGCTCGTGACCGCGCTCGCGGTCAAGCCGTTCATGCAGGTGACCACCGAGCGCAGCACGAGATCGCGCACCTCGACCGGCCAGTCCGACCATTCGCGCCAGTAGTTCGAGAAACAACGCGTGAACAGGCGCATGTACTCGCGGTGCACCCAGACGTTGAGCCGTTTGAGCTTGGTGTCGGCGGAAACCTGGCCCCAGAACGCCATCCAGAACTCGCACTCGGTGAAGCGCTGGGCATCCACCGGCAGCGCCTCGCAGAGCACATCGACGAGGTTCGCCTCGCTCGACTCGCGCTCCCGGGTCAGCCGCTCCTCGATGCGCTCGAGCATGAGGCGCAGCGCCGCGTGGATGATCTCCTGCTTGGAATCGAAGTAGTGCGCCACCATGCCGGTGGTATAGCCCGCGGCGCGCGCGATCCGCGCCATCGTGGCCTGCTCGAAGCCGTGTTTCGCGACCACGCGACACGCCACCTGCGCGATTTGATCGCGGCGCTCGGCATGGTCGACGATCTTCGGCATGGCTCGGTCCCTCCGCTCATGTCCACGGCGACGCGGGCCGCCTCAAGCGCGGGCCTGCGATACCGGCCGTCCCGCCTCCGGGCCCGGCGCGAGGTTCGCGTGCTGGTCGCGGATCGCCTGGAGCTTGGCGCGAACCGCGGGGTCGGCGGACGAGGCCTTCGCCGCCGCCGAATCGACGTGCAGGTACATCTGCTCCGCAGTGGCGATCAAGCGGCCGTCGCGGCTTCGGTACATGCGCTGGAGCACGTGCAGGCGCTTGTCGTCGACGCCGAGGACCTGGAGGGTCACGTACAGGCCTTCGCCTTGCTTCGCCTCGCCCAGGTGACGGATGAAGCTCTCGACCGTGTAGTACATGCGCCCCGTCGCGCGGTACGCCTCGTCGATGCCCGCACGCCGAAACAGAGTCTCGATGGCGTCGCTGAAGACGTGCCCGTAGCGGAAATCGGTCATGTGACGGTTGTAGTCGACCCACTCCGCGCGCACCACCGTGTCGAGCGCGCGAATCGGCTCACCCGCCTGGTCCGGGGCCGAATCTCGGGCCGCCGCGGCATCCTCGTAGAGCCGCTTCTCCACGGCACGCAGCGTCGCGCCGGCCCCGATGTCGAACTGCCGCAGCACCTGCTGGATGGCCACGAGATAATCGTCGCGCAGACGCTCGAGCTGGCGGATCGAGCGTCCCGCGGCCTGCTCCTGGGTGCCCTCGACCATCCGGTCGATCAGCGTCTCGGTGAGCTCGGGCGCCTCCAGCTTGGTCCAGGGCCATTTGAGGCAGGGACCGAACTGCGCCAGCATGTGCCGCATGCCCGGCTCGCCGCCCGCCAGGTGATAGATCATGTTGGTGCCCATCGCCGCCCAGCGCAGACCGGGCCCGTAGATGATCGACTCATCCAGCTCGCCGGTGGTCGCCACCCCGTCGTTCACGAGGTGCAGGATCTCGCGCCACAGCGCCTCCTGCAGACGATCGGTCAGATGTCCGGGCACCTCGCGCCGCACGTGCAGGGCGTGCATGCCGATGTAGGTGTAGAACGCGCCCGCAGCCTGGATGGTCGCGGCAGAGGTCTTCGCGCCGCCGACGAGCTCCACCAGCGGCAGGAGATACACGGGGTTGAAGGGGTGCCCGACCAGGAAACGCTCGGGCCCGACCATGTCGCGCTGCAGGTCGGTGGGCATGAGGCCCGAGGTGCTGGAGGCGATGATCACGTCCGCGCCGACGTGGCGGCTGACATCGGCGAGCATGCGCTGCTTGAGCGGCAGCTGCTCCGGGATGTTCTCCTGCACGAAGTCCGCCGCGCGGGCCATCACGGCAAGATCGGTGGTGAACGACAGCTTGCCCTTGGGCGGCAGCGGCGCCGAGGTCAGGCGCGCCAGCGCGGGCTCCGCGTTCGCGACGGCCCCGCGTATCCACTCCTCCATCTCCGGCTTCACGTCCGCGGCGATCACGTCGATGCCGTAGTGCATGGCGCGCGCCGCCCAACCGCCGCCGATGACCCCCGTCCCGAGCAGCCCCAGCGTCTTCACCTTGCGCATGACCGGCATCCTCGCATCGTTCTTTGTAATGTAATGAGTATAATATAAAAAAACGGCGAAGACACCCGAGCCGCGGCGCGGCGGGCGGCTTGGCGTCGGGGCCGGGCACCGCGGCGCGACGGGCTACTCGGCGTCGGGGCCGGGCACCGCGGCGCGGCGGGCTACTCGGCGTCGGGGCCGAGCACCGCGGCGCGCCGGGCTACTCGGCGTCGGGGCCGGGCGCCGCGGCGCGGCAGGCTACTTGGGTTCCGAGCCGAGCACCGCGGCGATGGGTGCCGCCGCCTTGGGGACGTCGCGGCGGTAATCCTTG
>DATAUO010000103.1:0-9139 GCA_036268215.1 Steroidobacteraceae bacterium | reverse complement strand
TCGGCGGCGACGTGAGGCCGACGCTGACCACGGTCAAGGATTTCAAGATCGCAGGCATCGTCGTGCACGATGTCGAGTTCATGGTGGGAGGCAGCGACGTCGGAGGCACGGGGAGCGTGGGCCTGTTGGGCCAGAACGTATTTCGCATCGGCGATGTCGAGTACGATCTTGCGAACGGGATGATCCGCCTGTGGCGCTCGGAGGATTGTCGGCACAGCCTGCTTGCCTACTGGGTCAAG
The DNA here is from genome assembly GCA_036268215.1 of Steroidobacteraceae bacterium. Classification (GTDB taxonomy): domain Bacteria; phylum Pseudomonadota; class Gammaproteobacteria; order Steroidobacterales; family Steroidobacteraceae; genus Bog-1198. The sequence continues at coordinate 8,900 of DATAUO010000103.1, read as the reverse complement.
CCCGACCAACCCTACTCGGTCATGAACATCGAGTGGGCGACGGCCGCCCGCCCGCATACCAAGGGCACGGCCTATCTCAATGGCCAGAAGCTGGAGGTCATATTCGATACCGGCGCGGGAACATCGTTCCTGTCGTTCAAGGTGGCCGAGCGGGCCGGCCTCAAGCCCGACTCGCCGGGGGTCGAGTACGCCGGGTACTCGACCGGCATCGGCCGCGGCGCGGCCAAGACCTATATCGGGCGGTTCGACAGCTTCAAGATAGGCGACGAGGAGATCCGCAACGCGCGCCTGAGATTCGGCGACACCGGCGAGGTCGACATGCTGCTCGGCGCGGACTTCTTCCTTTCGCACCACATCTACGTCTCGAGCCGGGACCATAAGGTGTTCTTCACCTACAACGGCGGGCCGGTGTTCAATCTCACGACCAGAGCCTCGGCGCCGGCGGCGGCCGAGCCGCCCGAGCCGGCGGAGGCGGGCGGGGCGCCCGGCGCCGATCCCGCCGCCGCCGCGGATCACAGCCGCCGCGGCACGGCTTCCGCGGCGCGCCGCGACTACCCGGACGCAATTCTCGAGCTGACGCGCGCCTGCGAGCTCGATCCGACGAATGCCGAGTACTTCTTTCAGCGCGGCGTGGCCTACGAGGCGAGCGGCAAGAATGACCTCGCGAGGCCGGACTTCGACCGCGCGATCGAGCTGCAGTCCGACCATGTCGCCGCGCGCGCCGCACGGGCCCGACTGGAGATTCGCGGCGGTGACCTCGCGGCGGCGCGCGTCGACCTCGACCGGGCGGACGGCGCGGCGACGAAGGAGGCGGACATTCGCTTCTCGCTCGCGGCCCGGTACGCCGAAGCGGATCTCATGGACGCCGCGATCAGGCAGTACGACCTCTGGATCCAGGTCCACGACACGGACTCACGCTATGTGCAGGCGCTCGACGGACGTTGCCGGGCGCGGGCCTGGCTCGGCCAGGATCTCGCCAAGGCACTGTCCGATTGCAACACGGCGGCGAGGCTCGTGGACAGGAAGAGCGAGAACCAAGGGTACGTCTTCGACTCGCGCGGTCTGGTGCGGCTGCGTCTTGGCGACTTCGACAAGGCCATCTCGGACTACGATGAGGCGCTGCAGATGCATCCTCACTTCGCCTGGTCATTGTACGGACGCGGGCTGGCCGAGCTCCGCAGGAACAAGACGGTCGAGGGGCAGGCCGACATCGCGGCTGCGATCAAGAGCCGATCCTCGATCGCGGATTGGTTCGCGCGTCACGGTCTCGCGCCGTGACGATGTTGCGGCGCGCCGGCGCGGCGGGTGGTATTTCTCGCCTGGGATCCGTTGCGTCGCGACGCCCGGACGCCGGTGGCGCGGATCAGGCCTCGAAGAACCCCATCTTCACGCCCGCGAGCTGAATCACGTCGTTATCGTTCATGCGGCGAGCCTGGGGCCCGATCGGAACGCCGTTCACCAGCGGATAGTCGCCTTCCTTGCCGCTGTCCACGTGAACGATGAAGTAGCCTTCGGCGCGCCGCGTGATGGCGGCGACCTGAACGCCCGGGCGCCCGAGCGTGGTCAGCGCCTTGGTGAGCTCGAGCTCGCGTCCGGCGAAGGCCCCCGAGAGGACCTGCAGCTTCGCCTTGGGGAGAGCGTGTGCGCCTTCGGCCATGATCGGCTTCTTCGAGGTCGCGGCGACCGCCTTGGCGGCCTGATCGACCGCGGCCCCGACGCGCCGAATGCGGTCGCCGTCCTGCGAGCTCGGCGTGATCACCATGGTCTTCTCGAACTCGTCCTGCTGACTCTCGCCTTCCTGGCCGTCGGCGAAGCGCAGCTGATGGTGTCCGACCGTGATCACATCGCCGTTCTGCATGGCGTGCTTCTTGATCAGCTTGCCGTTGACGTACGTGCCGTTGGTGGAGTTGAGGTCTTCGAGAAACGAGTCGTTCAGGATGTTGATGATGAGCGAGTGGTGGCCGCTCACCGCCGGATTGTCGATACGAATATCGTTGTCCGGCAAGCGCCCGATCGTGTAGCGCTCCTTGTTCATGTTGTATTCCGCGAGGATCTGACCATCCAAGCTGAGCATCAGGCGTGCCATTCCGACTCCATATCCCTAGCCGAACCATCCCAAGATTTTGTCAAATATACGCCGGTGCGCGGGGAACGGCTCAATTACGTGAGCCATGATGACCGATACGTTGTCCCGCCCGCCATTGTCGTTTGAGAGCTGAATCAGCTGCTTAGCTACCGTATCAAGATTAGCACTAAAGGTGCTGATTGTTAAGTGAATATCCTCGTCCTCGATCATGTCCGAGAGCCCGTCGGAGCAAAGCACGTAATAGTCGCTCTTCTGCACGGGCTGCTCGTTGATCTCGACCTCGACGTTCTGCTCGACGCCCAGCGCACGAGTGACGTAGTTCTTGTTGGTCGCGCGCTGCGCCTCCTGCTGCGAATAGAAGCCGCGGTCGACCAGTTCCTGCAGCAGCGAATGGTCCAGCGTGAGCTGCTCGAAGCGATTGTCACGCAGGCGATACAGCCGCGAGTCGCCGACGTGCGCGATGGACATCTTGTTGTCGTGGAACAGGCACGACACCACGGTCGTGCCCATGCCCTCGCATTGCGGCTGGGTCTTCGAGGTGTGATAGATGATCTTGTTGGCTCTGTGAATTGCATCACGCAGGATGATGCTCGTGCGGGACAGTCCGGTCTCCGGGTCCGGGACCGACAGGTCCTCCCGCTGGATGGCATCCCGCACCAGGTTGATGATGGTCTTGACGGCGATGCCGCTCGCGACCTCACCCGCGTTGTACCCCCCCATGCCGTCGGCCAGCACGAACAATCCGATGTCGCCCTCGGTGCCGATCATGTCTTCGTTGTGTTCGCGCACTCGCCCGGTGTCGGTCAGTGCCACGCTCGAGATCTTCGCTCTCAAGCTCACGTCAGCGGTCCCCTCATGGCAAGCCACTCGGCATGCGTGCGCGGCAGTCCTCGAGCGCGGCCGCCATCTGGGCGCCGGTCTCGAAACGGTCATCGGGACTCTTGGCCAGTGCGCGATCGATCACGCTCTCGACGGACGCGGGCAGGTCGGGGCGGAAGGCGCGCAATCTCGGATGCGGAGCCTCGGCGATCTGCTGCATCAGTCCGGTCATGGAATCGGCGGTGAAGGGAAGCTGGCCGGTCAACAATTGGAACAGGCTAACACCCAAGGAGAACAAGTCCGAGCGGCCGGTCACACTCCGTCCCTCGAGTTGCTCGGGCGACATGAACGACGGGGTGCCGAGCACGATACCCGTGCGCGTGCTGGTCGAGTCGGTGAGGCGGGCGATGCCGAAGTCCGTGATCTTGAGTATGTCCGTGCTCGGATCGTACATGACGTTGGCGGGTTTGATGTCGCGGTGGACCACTTGTTGTTTGTGTGCGAACCCGAGCGCATCGGCGGTTCGGCCGGTGATCTCCAGCACCTTGCGGGGCTCGAGCAGATTATTCGACTTCGAGTAATCGCTCAAATGCCGTCCCTTGAGGTACTCCATGGCGATATAGGCAAGTCCGCGCTCCTCGCCCACGTCGTAGATGGTGACGATGTTGGGATGATTGAGGCGGCCGGCGGTCTCGGCCTCGCGGAAGAAGCGGGTGCGAGCCTCGGCGAGCTCGGTCTCGCTGAACTCGGCGACCAGGGGAATCGCCTTGATCGCCACCATGCGATTGATGGCCGTGTCGCGGCCCAGGTAGACGATGCCCATGGCGCCGCGGCCGATCTCGCGCTCGAGCTGATATCGGCCGAGCCGCTCGGGGTGCGGGCCCGTGGTCGAGGCAGGGGTGCCGGATGCGGCGGCGGAGCCGGAGCTCGAAGCCGCCGGAGCATGGATCGCCGGCGACGCACGCGGGGCCTGGCCGCTCGCCGGCTTCATGGCTTTCACCGCGGGGCCGGCCGGCGCAGCGGAGGCGGCGGTCCGCGGGGTTGCCGGGCTCACGGGCTTGGCCGCCTGCTGCTCGGTCGGCGGATCCCGCCGGGGGCTCGCGCGCTCGGCGTCCATGAGGCGCTTGAGACGCGTCGCCACATCGCGATAGCCGTTGTCGAAGCGGGCCAGATGACGATAGACGGCGGTGGCCTGGGTGATGCGCCCGCGCTGCTCGAGCTGGTTGCCGAGCGTGTAGAGATCCCCCAGAACGTTGGAGGTGGGCTTGCGTCCCTTCAGCTCCGCGAAGCGCTGCTCGAAGTTATCGAGCAGCCGGGCCGTCTCGGTGCCGAGGGGCTTCGGGATCCGGGGCGCGGGCGCGGCGGCGGACGCGGCGAAGCGGCACCAGATCACGAGTGCGCTTCCGCCCGTGAGCAGGACGATTCCGGGGAGCCACAGCCAGGTCTCGATATTGGCGAAGGTCTTGAGCAGCAAGCCCAAGACGAGGGTACAGAGCCCCGTAATCGCGGCGATCAGGCCGAATTTGCGCATGCAATAGACATAATCCAAACCCCGAATCGCGGCAGTATAGGGGATCGGGGCGCGTAAGCAGCAATGCTAAGCTCACAAATCGAGGCGAAGGAAGCGAATGCCGAGGTCCAAAGAGGTCTTTATTTGCCAGAACTGCGGAGCGTCTTCTCCGAAGTGGCAGGGCCAGTGCGCGGGCTGCGGCGAGTGGAACACCCTGGTCGCCGAGATCGCGGCCGCGGGTCCCCGACGGGCCCGGGAGTCCTACAAGACCCGGCCCGCGGACAGCGTGTCGCTGGCGGCGGAGGCACGGGTCGAGCAACCGCGGCTCAGCACCGGATCGACGGAGCTCGATCGGGTTCTCGGCGGCGGACTGGTGACGGGCTCGGTCACCCTCATCGGCGGCGACCCCGGCATCGGCAAGTCCACCCTCATGCTCCAGGCGGCGGCGGCTCTCGATGCCCACGGCCCGGTGCTGTACGCGACCGGCGAGGAATCCTTGCAGCAGGTGGCGCAGCGCGCCCGGCGTTTGGGGCTCGGTCTCGCGACGGCGCGCCTGATCACCGAGACCTGCGTCGAGAGCATCGTCGCCGGGGCGAAGGCCCTCGGGGCGCGGGTGCTGATCATCGACTCCATCCAGACGATGAATTCGGAGCGCGTGGACTCGGCGCCCGGAGCCGTCTCGCAGCTGCGGGAGTGCACCGCCGAGCTCGTTCGCTATGCGAAGTCCACGGGCACCTCGGTGCTGCTCGTCGGCCACGTCACCAAGGAGGGCCAGATCGCGGGCCCGCGCGTGCTCGAGCACATGGTCGACACGGTGCTCTACTTCGAGAGCGACACCGGCAGCCGCTTCCGCGTGCTGCGCTCGGTCAAGAACCGCTTCGGTGCCGCGAACGAGATCGGCGTGTTCGCGATGGCGGAGCAGGGGCTGCGCGAGGTGACCAATCCCTCGGCGATCTTCCTGTCGCGGCACGAGCAACCGGTGCCCGGGAGCGTGATCACGGTGATGCGCGAGGGAACGCGCTCGCTGCTGCTCGAGGTCCAGGTGCTCGCGGACTCGAGCCTGGGCGCGAATCCGCGCCGGGTTGCGGTGGGGATCGAGGGCAACCGGCTCACCATGCTGCTTGCCATCGCGCATCGCCACGGCGGTCTGGCGCTGCAAGGCCAGGACGTGTTCGCCAACGTGGTCGGCGGGGTGCGGCTCACCGAGACGGCCGGCGACCTTGCGATCGTGCTGGCGGCGCGCTCGAGCCTTGCCGATGAGCCGATCCCTCATTCGCTGATCGCCTTCGGCGAGCTCGGATTGGCGGGCGAGATCCGGCCGGTGCCGTTCGGCGAGGAGCGGCTGCGCGAGGCCGCCAAGCACGGCTTCAGGGCCGCGCTCGTGCCCGAGGCGAACGTGCCGAAGCGTCCGCCCGAGGGCATGTTCGTGACGGGCGTGACGCGGCTCCGTCAGGCGCTCGACGCGCTGGTCAATCTCCCGTCCGAAACCGCGTCCATTCGCGGATGAGCAGCCGCGTGTAGCCGGCCGGCACCGCCTCGTTGGTGTGCAGCCGAGCGCGGGTCGCCGCGTCCGGGTAGATGCTCGGATCGTCCTTGAGCGACGCCGCGATCAGCGGCAGAGATGCGGAATTGCCGTTCGGATACTTGATGTGGTTGGAGATGTCCGCGATCACATCCGGGCGCATCAGGTAATTCAGCCAGATCTCGGCGTTGCGCGGATGCGGCGCGTCGGCCGGTATCGCCATCATGTCCACGGTCATGAGCGCGCCCTCGCGCGGAATCAGGTAAGCGACCTTCACGCCCTTGGATGCTTCGGCGGCGCGGCTCCGTGCCACGCCCACGTCTCCCGACCAGGCCAGCGCCAGACAGATGTCGCCGTTGGCGAGGTCGGTCATGTATTGCGCGGGATCGATGTAGCGCACGAAGGGGCGGATCTCGAGCAGCACCGCCGAAGCGGCCGACAGGTCGGCGAGATCGCGCCGGTTGGGGTCCTTGCCGAGATAGATGAGCACGGACTCGAACACATCGAGCGGAGAATCGGTGACGGCAATGCCGCAGTCCTTGAGCTTCGCGGCATTGGCGGGATCGAGCAGCAGCGCCCAGCTGTCCGGCGGCGCGCCGCCGAGCCGCGCGCGCACCTGATCGACGTTGTAGCCGAGGCCCGTGGTCGACCACATGTACGGAACCGCGTGGTCGTTGCCCGGATCGTGCACGGCCATGCGGCGCAGGATGTCCGGGTCCAGGTTCTTGAGGTTGGTCAGCGCGCCCTTGTCGAGCTTGCGGTAGACGCCGGCGTGCAATTGCCGATCGAAGAAGTTCTCGGTTGGAACCACCACGTCGTAGTTGGTATGCCCGGTCAGGAGCTTGGTCTCGAGCACCTCGTTGTTGTCGAAGGTGTCGTAGCGCACCTTGATGCCGGTTTCCTTCTCGAAGTTCGCCACCGTGTCGGGGCCGATGTACTCCATCCACGAGTAGACGTTGACCACCTTGTCGGCGCCCCCCGCGCCGGAGGAGCCGCAGGCCTGGAGCAGCAGCGCGAGCGCCGCCGCAGCGAGCACGCGGACGGGCGCGACTCTCGAGCGGACGGCGGCTCGGCCGCGCGTGTGCGTGGCCCTCACGGCGTGCTCGGCGGACGGATGCGCACCGTCTTGATGGCGTTGTCGCCGGTCTGGAGCACCTCGATCATGTAGTCCGAGAGCTTGAGCGTGGTGCCGGGCTCGGGAATGGTCTCCAGGAATTCCACGATCAGTCCGTTCAAGGTCTTCGGCCCGGCGGTGGGCAGATTCCAGCGCATCGACCGATTGAGCGCGCGAATGGTGCTGGTCGCGTTCACGACGAAGCTGCCGTCGCTCTCCGCGTGCACGTCCCTGTGCATCATGGTCGCCGGATCGGTGGTGAACTCGCCGACGATCTCCTCGAGGATGTCCTCGATGGTGACCAGGCCCTGGATGTCGCCGTACTCGTCCACCACGAAGGCCATGCGGCGCTTGCCGCGCTGAAAGTTGAGCAGCTGGGTGTTGAGCGTGGTCCCGGAGGGCACGAAGTAGGCTTCGCGGGCGACCGCCGCCTGGATCACGGCGTCGCGGTCGAGCCGGCCGCGCGCGAGCTCGTGCACCACCTGCTTCATGTGCAGGGTGCCGATGATGCGGTCGATCTCGCCCTCGTACACCGGCAGGCGCGTGTGCTGACTCTGGCGCAGCTGCTCGATGACGCGATCCCAATCGCCGTCGACATCGATGCCGACGATCTCGTTGCGGGGGACCATGATGTCCTCGACCGTCGCGCTCTCGAGGTCGAGGATGCTGACCAGCATCTGCTGGTGGCGGTGCGGGATCATCGCCCCCGCCTCGGCCACGACCGTGCGCAGCTCCTCGCTGCTGAGCGAGTTCGAGGCCTGCTGCTGCGAGACGCCGAACAGCCGCAACACGCCGTTCGCGAGCAGGTTGGTCGCCCACACGAAGGGATGCAGCACCCAGAGAAGCGGCGTGTAGATGTAGGCCGCCGGCAGCGCGAGGCGTTCGGGGTGCAGCGCGCCGAAGGTCTTCGGCGCCACCTCGCAGAAGATCAGTATCACGAGGATGAGCACGCCGGCTGCGATGGCGACCGTGAGCTGGCCGCCCAGGCGCACCGCGATGAACCCGACCAGCATCGGTGCCGCGACGTTGACCAGCGTGCTCAGCAGCAGGATGAGCCCGATCAGCCGGTCCGGATGCGCGCGCAGATTCTCGGCGAGCCGCGCGCCGCGATGGCCCTCGCTCGCGGCATGACGCAGGCGATAGCGGTTCAGGCTCATGAGCGCGGTCTCGCTGCCGGCGAAGAACGCGGCAAGGATCAACAGGGTCGCCAGCGCGCCGAACAGGAAGCCGAGAGAGGGATGGCCCATCAGCCCCAGTGCCGCCCGAACACGTCCTCGAGCACGAACTTCGAGCCGAAGTAGGCGAGCGCCAGGAAGCCGAAGCCGCTCAGGGTCCAGCCCACCGCCGAGCGCCCGCGCCAGCCGAACCGCATGCGCCCGACGAGCAGCGCGCCGAAGATCGTCCAGGCCACGAGCGACAGCACGGTCTTGTGGATCAGATGCTGGGTGAAGAGGTTGGTGACGAACACGAAGCCCGTGAACAGGGCCAGCGTGAGCAGGGAGAAGCCGATGCCGATGAGCCGGAACATCGCGCGCTCGAGCGCATCCAGCGGCGGCAATATGCTCGGCAGACCGGAGATCCGATGCGCGCGCAGGCGGTGATCGAGGAAGATGAGCAGCAGCGCGGTGAGCGCGGCGGCGAACAGCAACGCCGCGGCGGCCATGGACAGGAGGATGTGCGCGGTCAGCTCCCATCCGGGCACGACGGCGTCGACGTAGGTGCTGCCGGAATTCATGGCCGCCGCCCCGAGCGCGGCGCTCGCGAGCAACAGCGCCCCGAGCACGCGATTCTGGCGCTCGATGGACAAGAGCGCGGCCAGGATGGCGACGGTCCAGGCGAGCAGCGAGAT
>DATAUO010000102.1:0-16680 GCA_036268215.1 Steroidobacteraceae bacterium | reverse complement strand
CGGCTGCAAGTTTCCCACGGTGCAGGACATGCGCGCGCCGGCCTGGAGCAAGTCCACCTTGCGCGCCCTGGCCGCCTGGCGCTACCGATTCAAGCGCTACGACAACCCCTGGGAGCTGGACCTGTCCCGCAAGTTGATACGCCTCGCCGATCCGCGCGTCACGAGCCTCTAGGGACGCGCGAGGCCGTGGCTTCAGGCCCTGCGTGAGCTCGGCGCCGCCGTTCCGGGATTCCACCGCCTCGGTGCTGCTCGACGCCCTGCGCGCAGGCGCGGCCTTCATGGTGGTGCTCGGCCACTGGCGCAGCGCCTTGTTCGTCGACTTCGCCGAGGTGCATAGCCACCGCTCGCTGCTCGCGCCGGTCTACCTGCTTTCGGGTGCGGCACAAGAGGCCGTATTGTTGTTTTTCGCGCTGAGCGGCTATCTCATCGCCGGCTCGATCCTCGAGGCCTGGAGGCGCGGCGCTTGGAGCTGGCGCAAATACTGGACCCACCGCCTGGTGCGCCTCTGGATCGTGCTCCTGCCCGCTCTGCTCGCCGGTGCGCTCTGGGATCGATGGGGCATTCACCTCGGCGCGGCGCCGGCGCTGTATGCGGGAGACGATGCTCACGGCCTCACCCGCAACGTTGCCACGGCGCTATCCTGGCGCGGCCTCCTCGGCAACGCGGCTTTCCTCCAGACCATTCTGGTGCCGCCCTTTGGATCGAACGTGGCTCTTTGGAGCCTCGCGAGCGAGTTCTGGTACTACGCATTGTTTCCTCTGCTCGTGTGCATCGCGCGTGCATTCATGCGGCCGGCGGCGCAAACGCTCGCGTGCGCGGCCGCCCTCGGCGCCGTCGTGTTCCTGCTGCGCGACAATGCCTTCGTGCTGCCGCTGTTTCCGGTCTGGCTGATGGGCGCGCTTCTGCACGCGTTGCCGCGCAAGGTCACCACCGCGCGCGAGCGCGCCGGCGCCACGGCCGCGTTCGCACTGCTGCTGCTCTTCACCCCGTTGATCCGGCCGACCTACCTCATCGGCAATCTCAAGGTCGGCGATCTGACGTTCGGCGCGGGCACCGCCGCCTATCTCTGGATCCTGCTCGGAGCCTCGCGGCCGGCGCGGCCCTCATGGCCGAACCGCCTGGCACGCTGGAGCGCGGGCTTCTCCTACACGCTGTACGCCGTGCACACGCCACCGCTGATATTTGCGGCAGCGTTCCTGGTGCACGACTCGCGCTGGATGCCCGACGGCACCAAGGCTCTGATCGCAACCGGCCTGCTGATCCTGATCATCGCCTATGCGTGGCTCCTCGGCCTCGTCACCGAGGCGAGAACCGATCAGGTGCGCACGCGCGTCGAGCGCCTGATCTCGTAGATGGCGAGCCTGATCCCGGAATCGGGCTTGGCGAAGCTTGCGACGGGCACGATCTCGATCCGATCCAATCCGGCGCGGCCGAAGCTCGCGGCCAGATAGCGATCGAGCAGCGGCTCGGCCACGAGGATCCACACGGGCGCGTGCGCGATCACATTGTCCAGCCGCGCCTCTTCGCCCGTCAGCCCGCGCCCATCATCGGCGTAGGACACGGGCATCACGCGCCGCCGCCACGAGCCCGGCAGATAGGTGCGCAGCTGATAGGCGCTGTGTCCGTCGAGCGAATACACGCGGCCGGGTGCGTCCGTCCGCGCGGCGATGAAGCGTGCGGCCTCCGGATATCCGTACCCGGAGCTCCAGCCCTCGATGTACTGGATACGATCGATCCGCGACCACCGCGCCGCGAGAGGCTGGTCGATGAGCGCGAGCGACCGGCCGCCCAGGAGCACGGCAACGGCCGCGAGGGCCCCCGCCCTCGCCCAGGCTCCCCACGGCCGGCGGCTCGCGAGCTGCCATCCGCGCACCGCGACGACGATCAGCGGCGGGAAGGTGAACAAGAGGTAGCGGGAGAACCAGAAATGCGCGAGCAGCCCGATGGCGAGCATGGGCAGCATGCCTGCCGCAGTCAGCCAGCGCTCGCGCACGCCTCCGAGCAGGGCTCCCGCCGCGATTCCCGCCAGCGCGAGGGCGACGACCGGCCAGCCGAGTTGCGCAAGGAGCTCGCCGGCGAGGCTGGGGCGCTCGACGCCGAAGGCCGCCGCGACGTCGGAATAGCCGCCCGCGCCGAGTCCGACGAGGTCCTGGAGACCGAAGCCGGGCGAGCGGCCGGCATGCATCCGCCAAAGAGCGGCCGCGGCGACGATGACCGCGAGCGCGGCGACCGGGAGATACGCCAGGCCCAAGAGCCGGCGGGTCCCCGCGCGCAACGAGCGCCGCCGCTGCTCCGCGCCCATCACCGCGAGCGCGAGCGGAACATGGATGACGAACACGAATCCCACCGGCATCTTCGCCAGCGCCCCGAGCAGCCATGCCGCCGCCAACGCCGCCGCGTTGGCATGCGTGGGCGCCTCGAGGAGCTCGAGCGCGCGCAGCAAGGCCCACGCGCCGGCTGCACAGAGCAGCATATCCGACAGCGCGAGCCGCTCGAGGTACACCGTGAATGGGCACAGTGCGAGCAACAGGCCGGCTGACAGCGCGCCGGCGCGCCCGCAGCCCGCCGCGCACGCAAGGCGAAACGTCAGCGCCGCCGCCAGGAAGCCCGCGAGGACGTGCACCGCGCGCAGCGACTCCAGCAACGGCAGGCCGAGCCAGGCGAGGGGCAACATCGGCCACGCCTCAAGCGGCTTGCCCTCGTTGAGGGGCGCGAGCCATTCTCCCGCCTCGAGGATGCGCCACACCATCCGCATCTGCGTTCCTTCATCCTCGAAGGCCGGCAGCGCCATGAGATGAAAGAGGCTCGCCGACACGACCGCGCCGAGCGCGGCGAGCGGCAGCCACGACGGGAGACGCGGCGGCGGCGGCGGCGACGGCCGCTCCGCCGGGGAGACACCCCGCGACGGCATCTCGAGCGCCCCCGGGGTCACCGGCGGGTCATGACGATCAGGAAATGGTCGCCGATCGAGCGCAGCAACGGCCAGCCGGCCGTGCGCCGATCGAGGCGCCACAACGCTTCGTACAGGCGCCGGTGACGCGCGCGCACGCCCGCGAGGTAGGGCGGCGGGGCAAACACGCAGAGCCCTCGGTAGTGCCGCAACGAGAACTCCGGCTCGAACTCCCGGTACAGCTCGCGCGGCGTGTAATAGCGCGTCCAGATGGTGTGACGGTTCATGCCGACCGGGACCACGCCGCGTGCGAAGCGCACCATCGCCCGCGACCCGCGCCGGCGGCCGAGGTAGTGCGCGATCTCCCACGGACAGAGGCGTCCGATCACCGTGAACACCAGCATGCCGCCCGGCCGGAGCAGTTGCGCGCAAGCCGTCGACACCCCGCGAAGGTCCGGCACGCAATTGAGCGGGCCCAGATCGGAATAGGCGCCGTCATAGCTCCCCGCGCCTTCGAGGCGCCCGAGCTCCTGCGCGCCCAGCGCCACCGCCGAGACGCGGTCCGCGACGGACTCCGCCTCGGCGCGCGCCATCACCCGCGCAACCATCTGCGAAGACCAGTCGGTTGCGGTCACGCGATGTCCCGCGCGCGCCATGCGCACGGCATCCAGCCCGGTTCCGCAGCCGATGTCGATCAGGCGGCTTCCCGGCGCGAACGATGCGTCCATCCAGCGCCACATCTCCGTGCGCATGTCCTGGATGAGGTCGTTGTTGCCGCGCGGTCCGTCGTAGTCCGCGGCAACGCTGTCGAAGGCGTCCCGCGTCTCCTCGAGGCGCGCCGGGGAATCCTCGACGCTCACGGGACCGCCGCCGGCGCGGCCCGGGAGCCTATCTGACGCAGGGAAGAGACGCAGACGATGAACATAACGAGCAACAGCCACAGGCGCGGATAGGCCAATACCGTGAGTGCCCCGCGCCCCTCGAAGAGGTTGATCCACCGATGCGGAAACGAGCACGCGAGCACGTAGCACCCGAGCAGCACGCAGGCCGCGCTGCCCCGGTCCTGCCGCAGCAGGCAGGCCGCCGCCAGGCCCACCGGCAGCCAGAGCAGCGTGCAGTGATAGGTTGCCGTGGCCGGCGCGAGCAGCAGCGTCGCCACCCCGATCAGCCCGATCGACGGTGCCACCGCGGCCTCGCCCGCGGCCCACCCGCGGATCAATGCCATCAGGGCGGCGAGCGCGATGCCGGCCTTGACCGCGGCCAGTGCAACCAACCGCAGCCCGGGAAGCACCAACCAAGGATGCGGGTTCGCCTCGGGGTCGAGCACGAACAACCGCCGCAACAAGGAGTCCCAGGATTGAAAGCTCGCCGTGAAAGGGTCTTGCAGGCTGATCTTGCCGACCAGATGATCGCCGAGGACGCTCGCGAGGTACTGCTCGTGAATCCCCCACCCGAGGGTCGCGACGCTGATGGCCAGGATGGCGCCGATGACCGCGGCGCCTCCCGCGACGAGGCGCCACTCCCGCCGGCACGCGAAATAGATCAGCATCACCACCGGGAAATACTTGAGCGGCACGAATATCCCGAAGCACGCCCCCGCGAGCCACGGACGGCCGATGGACCGCGCGTAGTAGCCGGCGATGCAGGCGAGCGACACCAGGATGTAGGGTTGGCCCAACCGGAGCGCGTTGATCACCGCGAATCCGGAGGCGAGCACCAAAAGCGCGGTCCCGACCGGGCTCCAGCCGAGAATCCGGCGCAGCAGTGCGATCGCGCATGCCAGCCCGAGGAGACTCGCCGCGGTCACCGCGCGCAGCGCATCGAGCGGCGACAGCGAGGCGAGCGGCACGAGCAACAAGGCCGTCGGCGGCGTGAAGGGCGAGAACTTCCCGGGAATTCCGCTCCACGTGCCGTAGCGATGCATCTGGTCCTGGAACCAGGCGTCGTCGTACAGCCGCTCCACCGCCCCGCCGTGGGCGACGATCTCGGCCGACGTCAAATAATTGCCGAAATCGCTGTCGATATGGGAAACCGCCGGCACGACGCCGTCGATCAACACCAGGCAGCCGAGCGCGGCAAGCAGCAGAAAACGGGCGGGTTGTCTTACACGGGATTGCATCGAGGCGCTCGCTTCGATCAAACCTCAACCGATCGAGGAAAACAAGTTGCGCTATTTCGTCACGGGTTGCGCCGGCTTCATCGGCAGCACGTTGACCGACCGGCTGCTCGCGGACGGCCATGACGTGGTTGGCTACGACGATCTATCCACCGGCCGCGAGATGTTCTTGTCGCGCGCGCGGCAGCACCCCGGGTTTCGGATGGTGCGCGGGGACATCCTCGATGGGACCCGTCTCGGCGAGTCGATGCGGGGCAGCGACTTCGTGTTCCATCTTGCCGCGAATGCCGACGTTCGTTTCGGTGCGGCGCGGCCCGGGGTCGACCTCGAGCAGAACACCGTCGGCACCCACCGGGTGCTCGAGGCCATGCGCATGAGCGGGGTGAAGCACATCGCCTTCGCGTCCTCGGGCTCCGTGTACGGCGAAGCGGCTCTCATCCCGACGCCGGAGGACGCGCCCTTCCCCATCCAGACCTCCCTCTACGGCGCATCCAAGTGCGCCGCGGAGGGCCTGATCGCCGCCTACGCGGCCGCCTTCGGCCTGCAGGCCCACATCTTTCGCTTCGTGTCGATCCTCGGGGAGCGCTACACCCACGGTCATGTGTTCGACTTCATGAAGCAGCTGCGCGCCGATCCGCGCACGCTGCGCGCGCTCGGCGACGGGCGTCAGCGCAAGTCGTACCTGCATGTCGGCGACTGCATCGATGCCATGCTGCTCGCGGTGGATCGCGCGCTTGGCCCGGTGAGCGTCTTCAACCTCGGCACCGGCGAGTACTGCGAGTTGAGCGCGTCGATCGGCTGGATGTGCGCGGCGCTCGGGTTGTCGCCGATCGTCGAATACGGCGGCGGCGCGCGCGGCTGGGTCGGCGACAATCCCTTCCTCTACCTCGACACCCGCAGGATCCGCTCGCTCGGGTGGCAACCGCGGCTTTCGATACGCGAGGCGGTCGAACGCACGGTCGCGTACCTCTCCGCTCAACCGGAGCTCCTGGACGCGCGGCCGTGACGCGCACCGCCGCCGAAGCGCCGCTCGCGGGCCGTTGCGCCGTGATCTCCGGAGGCAACCGCGGTCTCGGTCTCGAGATCGCGCGACGCTATGTCGCCGCGGGCGCGAGCGTGCTGATCTGCGCGCGCGACGGGGCACTGCTGTCCGAGGCCGCCGCCGGCCTCCGCCGCGCGGCCGCTCCCGCGCAGATGGTCGCGGCGCTCGCCGCCGACGTGTCGCGGCCGGAGGAGGCGCAGGCCGTAATCGACACGGCGCTCCGCCGCCTCGGGTGCCTCGACATCCTGGTCAACAACGCCGGCATCGTGGGCCCCGGCGGGCTGCTGGATCAGACCGATTGGGCCGCCTGGGTACGCACGGTGGAGGTGAATCTCTTCGGCTCGGTGCTCCTCTGCCGCGCGGCGCTGCCCCACTTCAAGGAGCGCCGCCGCGGCAAGATCATCCAGATTTCCGGCGGCGGCGCGACCCGCCCGATGCCGATGAGGTCCGCGTACGCGGCCTCGAAGGCCGCCGTGATACGCGTCATGGAAACGCTCGCCGAGGAGACTCGAGACCTCGGCATCGAGGTGAACGCCATCGCGCCCGGAGCGCTCAACACGCGCATGCTGGATGATGCGCTCGCGGCCGGTCCCGAGCGGCTCGGTCGCGATGCGCACGCGGCGCTGCTCGAGCAGAAGCGCGGCGGCGGCGTGCCGCTCGCGAAAGGCGCGGATCTCGCCGTGTTCCTGGGCTCGGCGGCCAGCGACGGCATCACCGGGCGCCTCTTGAGCGCGGTCTGGGACCGCTGGCGCGATCTGCCCCGCCGCGCACCCGAGCTCGCCGGCACCGACGTGTACACGCTCCGGCGCATCCGCCCCGAGGACCGCGGGCTCTCCTTCGAGGACGAGCCGTGAACCTCGCGATCATCGGCTGCGGCGCCTTGGGCAGCCGGCGGGCGGAGCAGCTCCGCGCGCCCGAATCCATGCGAATGCGGCTGGTTCATTGCGTCGACGCCGACCTCGGGCGCGCGCAGGCCGCCGCCCGCCCGCACGAGAGCTGCAGCGCGGACGGGGACTGGCGCACGGCCCTTGCGCGCCGGGACGTCGAGGCGGTGATCATCGCGACGCCCCACGATGCGCTCGCGGGAATCGCGCGGGCGGCGATCGAGGCCGGCAAGCACGTGCTGGTGGAGAAGCCGGCCGCGCGGCGCGCGTGCGAGCTGCGCGAGCTTCCGGCGCTCGCGTCGCAGCGCGGCGTCTGCGTCCGTGTCGGCTTCAACCATCGCCATCATCGCGCGTTCCGGCAGGCCCGGACCTTGGTCGACTCGGGTGCGCTCGGTCCGCTCATGTTCGTGCGCGCCCGCTATGGCCACGGCGGCCGCCCGGGCTACGAGCGCGAGTGGCGCGCACGGCCCGACCGTGCGGGCGGCGGAGAGCTGATCGATCAAGGCGTGCACCTCATCGATCTCTCGCGCTGGTTCCTCGGCGAGTTCACGGAGATAGGGGGCTCCATCCACACCTACTACTGGGACATGCCGGTCGAGGACAATGCCTTTCTGCTTTTGAAGACCGGCGCGCAGCAGGCCGCTTTCCTGCACGCGAGCTGCACCGAGTGGAAGAACACGTTTTGTTTCGAGCTCTACGGGAGAGCCGGCAAGCTGCAGATCGACGGCCTGGGCGGAAGCTACGGCACCGAGCGGCTCACCTGGTATCGCATGCGGCCCGAGATGGGCCCTCCCGACACCACGGTCTGGGAGTATCCCATGGCGGATGATTCGTGGTCGGTCGAGCTCGACGGGTTCTGCGCCGACATCGAGGGCCGCCGCGATTCCTCTCCCGGGCTGCACGATGCGATCGCCGCGCTCGAGATCGTCGAGCGCGTCTATGCCGCGGCGGCCGGCCCGGTGCCGCGCGAGCAGACCGCGACCGCGACATGATCATCGCCCGGAGCCCCCTGCGCATCACCCTCGGCGGCGGGGGCACCGATCTTGCCTCCTACTATGCCGAGCGCGAGGGGTTCCTCATTGCCGCCGCCATCGACAAGTATGTGTACGTCACGGTGACGCGCCCGTTCAAGCCCGGGATCTACCTGAAGTATTCGGCGCTCGAGCACGTGGAGCGGGTCGAGGAGGTGCGGCACCCCATCATCCGAGAGGCGCTCGCCCTGCAGGCCCCGCGCACCCCGCAGATCGAGATCACGACGCTCGCGGACATTCCCTCGGGCACCGGCCTCGGATCCTCGGGCAGCTTCACCACCGCGCTCCTGAAGGCGCTGTACCTGCATCGGCATCAATCGCTGCATCCGGAAGAGCTTGCCGAGATGGCTTGCGACATCGAGATCAACCGGCTCGGCGAGCCCATCGGCAAACAAGATCAGTACATCTCGGCATTCGGCGGCCTCAAGTGCCTCACCTTTCATCGCGATCACCGGGTCACGGTCGAGCCCCTGCAAGTCTCCATGGCCACCCGGTTCGACCTCGAGGACAACCTGCTGCTCTTCTTCACCGGCTTCAACCGCTCCTCGGGCGCCATCCTGGCGGACCAGGATATCCGTGCGCGCGACAAGGACCCGGAGATGTTGCGCAATCTCGACGAGGTCAAGGAGCTCGGCCATCGGAGCCGGCAGGCGCTCGAGGCGGGCCGCCTGGAGGAGTTCGCCCGGCTGATGCACGAGCAATGGGAGCACAAGAAACGGCGGGCCGGCGCCACCAGCAACCCCCGGATCGATTGCTGGTACTCACGGGCAATGAGCAACGGGGCGATCGGCGGAAAATTGGTCGGTGCCGGAGGCGGCGGATTTCTGATGTTTTACGCGGCGGATCGAAGCCGGCTGCGTCAGTGCATGGCCGAGGCCGGATTGGAGGAAGTGCGCTTTCGCTTCGATTTCGAGGGCACCAAGGTCGTTCTTTCCTAGGAGCGCAGATGTTGCCCGTCGCCATTCTCGCGGGAGGCCTCGCAACGCGCCTCCGCCCGATGACGGACCGGGTCCCCAAGTCCCTGATACCCGTCGCCGGCCGCCCCTTCGCCTTTCATCAACTCGACTTGCTGAAGCATCAGGGGGTCGAACGCATCGTGCTCTGCCTCGGACATCTCGGCGGGCAGATCCGGTCGGCCGTGGGCGACGGCTCCGCTTTCGGCCTCGACATCGCCTACTCGCACGACGGCGAGACCCTGCTCGGGACGGGCGGCGCGGTGCGGGGCGCCCTGCCTCTGCTCGGCGAGCGCTTTCTCGTGCTGAACGGCGACTCCTATCTGCCCTGCTCCCTCGCGGCGATCGCACGAAGCTTCGCCGCGTCGCGAAGCCCCGCTCTCATGACGGTGCTGCGCAACGACGACCGCTGGCAGGCAAGCAACGTCCTGCTGCGCGATGGCGAATTGATCGAATATGACAAGCGGCAGCGCCGGCCCGGCATGGCGCACATCGATTTCGGCCTGCTCGGGCTGTCCGCCGCGATCTTCTCGCGCTACCCCTCCTCGCAGCCGCTGGATCTCGCCGACGTCTGCCGGGACCTGTCGAGGTCGCGGGAGATGGCGGCCTACGAGGTCACGGAACGATTCTACGAGATCGGGTCGCGCGAGGGTCTGCGCGACACCGAGGCGCTGCTGACGGGCTCCGCGCACCCCGGCGAAGCGCCCCCGCCGGGCTCCGCGCAGCCGGCCGAGGCGCCCCCGCGGGGCTTCGCGTATCCGACCGAGGCGCCCCCGCCGGGCTTCGCGTATCCGACCGATGCGCGCGTGCCGCACGGGGATGCCGCGTGAGCTATGCCGCGCGCCATCTGGACGAAGCGCGCGACATCCTCGCGCGCCTCGACACCGACGACGTGGAGGATCTCGCGGCCGGTCTCGCCGGCGTCAAAGCCGCGGGCGGACGCCTGTTCTTCGTCGGCGTCGGCGGCAGCGCCGCCAATTGCTCCCATGCCGTGAACGATTTCCGCAAGCTGGCCGGCATCGAGAGCTACGCGCCGACGGACAACGTCTCGGAGCTCACGGCGCGCATCAACGACGAGGGTTGGGACACGACCTTCGTCGAATGGCTGAAGATCAGCCGCCTGGGTGCGCCGGACGCGCTGTTCGTGCTGTCGGTCGGAGGCGGCGACGAGAAGCGCAACGTCAGCACCAATCTCGTCGCCGCCGTGCGGCACGCCAAGAGCATCGGCGCCAAGGTTTTCGGCGTGCTCGGCCGCGACGGCGGCTATACGGCACGGTTCGCCGATGCTTGCGTCGTGGTACCGACCGTGAACGTTGCCACCGTGACGCCGCACGCCGAGTCCTTTCAAGCGGTCATCTGGCACCTGCTGGTCTCGCACCCGCTGCTGAACGCGGCGGCCCCCAAATGGGAATCGCTCGAGGCATGAGACGCGCCGCCGTGTTTCTCGACCGCGACGGGGTCATCAATCGCGCGCCGTGCAGGCGGGGCCGGCCCCACCCTCCCGCCGGCCTGCACGAGCTGGAGATCCTGCCGGACGTGCCTGAGGCGCTTCGTGCCCTGAAGGCCGGCGGCTATGCGCTCATCGTCGTGACCAATCAGCCGGACGTGGCGCGCGGCACCCGCACACGCCGCGAGGTCGAGGACATTCACCGGCGCCTCGAGCGCGACCTGGCCATCGATGCGATTCTGTGCTGCTTTCACGACGGCGATTCCTGCGGCTGCCGCAAGCCCAGGCCCGGGCTGCTGCTGCAAGCCGCCCGCGACTTTGCCATCGAGCTGCCCTCGAGCTTCATGGTCGGCGATCGCTGGAGCGACATCGAGGCGGGCCGCCGCGCCGGATGCGGGACCTTCTTCGTGGATCGCGGCTACCAGGAGACGCGGCCGGAGCATCCGGATCACCGCGTCCGCTCGCTCGGACACGCCGCGGACATCATTCTGGCCGAATCCCATGCCCTCCCTCGATGACCTGCGCATCAAGCTCTTCGCCGACGGCGCCGACCGCGGCCGGATGCTCGAGATGCATGCCTTGCCGCACATCCGCGGGCTCACCACCAACCCGTCCTTGATGCGCCGGGCCGGCGTCGCCGACTACCGCGCCTTTGCCCGCGAGGTGCTGGGCGAGATTCGCGACAAGCCCGTCTGCTTCGAGGTCCTGGCGGACGATCTGCCGGAGATCGAGCGTCAGGCCCTCGAGATCGCGGGCTGGGCCGACAACGTCTTCGTCAAGATCCCGGTGACCAACACCCGGCGCCAATCGTGCGCGGGCCTCATCGAGCGGCTCGCGCGCCGCGGGGTCAAGATCAACGTGACGGCCATCCTGACCCTCGCGCAGGTGGCCGAGAGCATCGCCGCGTTGAACCCCGCCGTGCAGAGCTTCGTGTCGGTGTTCGCCGGCCGCATCGCCGATACCGGCACCGATCCCTTGCCGTTGATGCGCTCCGCCCTGGTTCTGCTCGGGGCGAATCCGAACGCGGAGCTCATCTGGGCGAGCTGCCGCGAGCTCATCAACATCTTTCAAGCGGATGCCATCGGCTGCCCGGTGATCACCGTCACCGCGGATGTGCTCGCGAAGCTATCCCTGATCGGGTACGACCTGACCGAGCTCTCCCTGGACACGGTCAGGATGTTTCACGACGACGCGTGCCGCGCCGGCTTCTCGCTGTAGGCCGCCTCCGCCAGACGGGCCCGCGCCCGGGCGGGCCCGAGGACGGTGAAGCGGCACCTGAGGATGGCGATCACCCAGGTGACGGGGTCGCGCAGCACGCGGATCTTCTTGCCTTCGTGAAAGCCCCGCGAGCGATACGACACGGGCACTTCCAGCGGCATGAAGCCCGACCGAATGAGCTTGCCCACGAGCTCGTAGTCGAGGTCGAAGCGGTTGCACGTGAGCTCGAGGCCGTCGAGGCAGCGCGCGCGAAATATTTTGTACATGGTGGTCGGATCGGTGAGCCGCACGCCGAACACCCGATTGAAGAAGCCGTGAAACACGATGCCGCCGAGGTTCATGAGCGCCGATTGCAGGCTGCGATCGGCGAATTTGCGGATCCTCCACCGCTCGCGGCCGAGGTGGCGGCTGCCGAGCACGAAGTCCGCCCGGCCCGCCGCGATCGGACCGATCAGGGCGGGATAGTCCCGCACGTCGTACTCCAGGTCGGCATCCTGGATCATGAGCACATCGCCGCTCGCCGCCGCGATGCCCTGCCGGACGGCGTGGCCCTTGCCTCGCGGGCCGGCCTCGTAGATCGCACGAACGCAGCGCCCCGGGTCGGCGGGATGCGACGCGATGAAGCGCTCGAGCAGCGCCCGGGTGCCGTCGGTCGAGTTGCTCTCGACCACGATGACCTCCTTGGCGCAGTCCGGAATGGGCTGGGCCCAGACCCGCTCGAGCAGCCGCGCGATGGTCGGCGCCTCGTTGTACGCGGCGATGATGATGGAGACTTTCATATATCAGGTGCGTACCGCGTCGCCGGCCGAAGGTTTCTCGAACAGCAGGAACATGAAGCGCGAGCTCAAGGCGGTCGTCCAGGCGAACGGCCGGCCTGCATCGATTCCCGGCGGCGCGGCGCCGTGCGGGGAGGCGAGTCCTCGATAAATTCGCGCGAGCCTGAAGTGCGGCTCGCACGCAGCCGCGAAGCAGGCGAGGCGCCGGCGCGCGACGGGACGATGGGGGCCGGGCACGCTGTAGCCGCCGTCGCGCCAGAGCCGCGGCACCCTGCGCCACCACCACGCGCGGCGCATCTCCGCCATGAAACAGGGGTTGAGCACGCTCGCCAGGATCTTGCCGCCCGGCTTGACCCTTCGGTCGAGCACGGCGAACAGCTCCGCGATGTCATCGACCAGGCTGAACGGCGCGAAGTTCGAGACCACGAGATCGACCGGCGCCCGATCGCGCTCCCGGCGCAGGTACTCGGCGTACGCGCCGCGCTCCAGCCGCACCCGGCCCGCGGCGATCAGCTCGCCGCACTCGACCGCGAGGTAGTCGCACATCCTCTCGTCCGGATCGTAGGCATCGACGCTGAAGCCGCGCTCGGCGAAGAAGCGCGCGTCCATGCCGGTGCCGGCGCCGAAATCGAGCAGCGCGCCGGCGGGCGGCGCGAGCCCGAGAGCCACGGCCTGGAACGCGGCGCGCGCTCGGCGGTCGGAGTCGAGCCGCGTGATGTGCCGCACGTACTCGGCTCCCGCGACCGCTTCCCGGGGATTGCCGGCCGGTGTCCGCGGCTCGCTCATGGGTGTGGAGGAATGCGTCATGGCCCCATCAACCCGAGCCCCTGAGCCGGACCTGCACGCCGATCCGTTCGCCGAGCGGGCGCGCCGGCGGACCCGCGGGCCGCTGTACCTGCTCGGCGGCCGCTTCGTGTTCGAGAGCAACGATGAGCGGTTGCTCGAGCTCGTGGACGACGCCTATGGCGATCTGCCGCCGCAGCGGCTGCCGGGCCGCGCGCCCCGCTATCGCGTTCGACTGCTCGCCCTCGATCCCGCGCCGGGCAGACGGGCCCGCGGAGAGCCAGCGCCGCTCGTCATGCTGAGCGGGCCGTCCAGCCTCGGCGGCGCCAGCGCGGCATCGGACGCCGTCATCGTCTCGCCTCGCGAGCGCTCCGCGCTGGTGCTGGTCTCGGCGCGCACGCTGCGCTCGTCCTACCATGCGCGCTACGAGCTGATCGAGTTCGCCGTCTTCACGCTCGCTTCTCGTTGCCGGGGTCTCGTATCGCTGCACGCGGCCTGCATCGGGCGCGCGGGCCGCGGCGTTCTCCTCATGGGCTCGAGCGGGGCCGGAAAGTCCACGGTCACCCAGGTGGCGCTCGGGCAGGGCTGCGAATTCTTGTCGGAAGACAGTGTTTTCGCCACTCCCGACACGCTGCTCGCGACCGGCGTTCCGAACTTCCTGCACGTGCGCGGCGACTCGCTGCGCTGGCTCGGCTCGCGGCGCGAAGCGCGCATGATCCGGGCATCGCCGGTGATCCGGCGGCGGAGCGGCGTGCGCAAGTTCGAGCTGGACCTGCGCCGCAGCGGCTATCGGATCGCGCGCGCGCCCCTTCGGATCGTCGCGGTGGTGTTCTTGTCCGCGGCCGGCACCGGCGGCGCCCCCCGCCTCCGGCGCCTGAGCGGCCGCGAATTGGCCGCGCGCCTGCGCGGCGCGCAGGCCTATGCCGCGGGCCAGGCCGGCTGGAACCGCTTCGAGAGAAGCGTCGCGCGCGCCGGCGCGTTCGAGATCGCCAGGGGCCGGCACCCGCTCGATACGGTGGCGCTGCTCGAGGATCTGCTCGGCCGCGCCCGATGAGACGATCGGCTCGAACGTGCGCCATGACCCGCGTGCACGGGCGATCGGCTCGAACGTGCGCCGTGACCCGCGTGCAGGCACCATCGGCTCAAACATGCGCCGTGACCAGCGTGTAGGTCTGCAAAAAATGAAAGTCCGGCCGCCGCAGCGCGAAGGCGGGATCGGCGCGATCGCACAGGCGCGCGAGCTCGGCGTAGTCCTCGGCACCGAGATAGGGCCGCAGGCGTTCGCCCCAGGTGGAGGCAAAGATCGTGTCCTCGAGATATCGCTCCGCGGCGGGGTCGAGGGGCGAGATCCGCTCGATCAGGATGCTGCGCGCGGCAACATCGCGCAGCCCGGCGGCACGCAGCGCGCCGACGATGGATCGAACCGCCGTCAGGTCCCGCTCGCAGAGCCCGTACTTGTCCCGGTAGTAACGCCGCACGGCCTCGTTCACCAGTCGCTCCAGGCGCGAATCCCATGCGAACACCATGTCGGGCAGCAGCGAGCTCTGCCCGATCGCAAGCTTGCCGCCGGGCGCGAGCAGGCTCGCCAGACGGCGTGCCGCCGCCTCCCGATCGGCAAAGTGGTTCAGCGTGTTGCCGCACCAGATGAAATCCGCGCCCGGCGCGAGCGGCTCCGTCAGCAGGTCGCACCGGCGCACCTCGATGCGCGGCGCGCAGCGCGCGCGCGCCGCCTCGACGTGCGCCGCCGACAGGTCCCAGCCCGTCACGCAGCCCGACGGCGCCACCGCCGCATCGAGCCATTCGAGCACCTCGCCGGTGCCGCAGCCCGCATCGAGCACGCGCATGCCGGGCCGCAGCCCGAGCTGCCCGATCGACCGGCACAGCTCGGGCCGGGCGAATGCGTTGAATTGCCGCAGCTTGCGCGCATAGTCTCGCGAGGGTGCATCGCCGAGGAGCGCGCTCATCGAGAGCCTGCTTACGGGACCGATCGGCGACCCGAGCCCATGTTCCTCTAGCCCAACGCCGCGGACGGCCCGCGGGAGCGGAATTGCGACTCGCGGCCGACGAGGTCGCGCCAGCGCTCGTCGATCGCGAGCCGCGCGGCTTCGAGCTCGCGGCCGTCCGCGCGCGCCGCGCTCTGCAGCTCGACCTGATCGTGCAGCAGATTGCGGATCGACCGATAGAAGCTCGACGAGTAGGTCCCCTCGAACATCATGTCCAGATCGTCGCTCTCGTGCCAGCGGGTCTTCCCGCCGAGCTGAGCCTTGACGAGCTCGTAGAAGCGCGTTCCCGGCAAGGGATAGGAGACGCTGACCCCGATCTCGTCCGGGCGGGCAGCCTCCAAGAGCTCGCGCGTCGCGAGGATGTCGGGCAGATCCTCGCCCATGTAGCCGAGCTGGATGAAAAAGCCGACGCGTATGCCGGCATCCTGCAGATGCCGGCGGGCATGCAGCAGCTCGGCCACCGTGGTGCCCTTGTTCATCGCGTCGAGCACGCGCTGACTGCCGCTCTCCGCGCCGATCCAGGCCTCCCGGCAACCGGCCTCCCGCAACGCCTCGGCCATGCGGACGCCGACGAGATCGGCCCGCGTCTGGATGGTGAACGGAATGCCGGCTCCGTCGGCCTTCACCGCGGCGGCGAATTCCGTCACCCAGTCGACGCGGAATCCGAAGATGTCGTCTGCGAACCAGATGTGGTCGGGGTTGAAGGCGCGCTTCAGATAGCCCATCTCGTCCGCGACCTCGATCGGATTGCGCTGCGCATATTGATTGCCCCAGATGGGCTTGGCGCACCAAGCGCAGCGGAAGGGGCAGCCGCGCGAGGCCGCCATGTTGAGGCTGAAATACCCGTGCGCCTTGACCCACATCGCGCGGTAGCGCTCCATGTCGACGAGATCCCAAGCGGCCCGCCCCACATCGCCTGCGATCGGCAGGAGCTTCGAGCCCGGCCGAATCGCCGTCTGACCCGCGTCCGTGACCGCAATGCCGTTGATGCCGTGCGCGACCACGACCCCGTCGCCGCCGGGGGCCGCCTCGACCCGGGGCAGGAGCTCGAGCAGGGCGCCGAGGCCTTCGCCGACCAGCGCAAAGTCAGCCCCGGCCTTGAGATAGGCGGCGGGGGCGTCGGTCACATCGGGACCGGCCGCGATCACGCGCGCGCCTTGCTCGCGCGCCGCCGCGATCATCCTCGAAGCCGCGCGCCGCATGGTGCCGAGGCACATCTTGCTCAGGAAATTGTAGTTGTCCTCGTACAGAAGGACGACCTGCGGACGCTCGGTCTCGAGCACCCGCGTGTAGTCCGAAACCTCTTCGGCCAGCATGGCATCGAAAAAGCACACTCGATGACCCGCCTGGCGGAGCAATGAGACGACCTGGAGCGTGGCCAAGGGGGGATAAGGCTTGGCGCGAAGGACCTGTTTCTGGTCGAGTCGCAGGTAATATGAGTGACAAACCAGGATTGAAAGCATCGTCGCTCCATCAAAGCGGCACATTGGGCGGTCCCAGTCGGCCGCGAGCGCCCCTCCGAAAGCGCTGCAACGCT
>DATAUO010000101.1:0-25794 GCA_036268215.1 Steroidobacteraceae bacterium | reverse complement strand
GGCGACTCGATGTCGAGTTACCTGATCCGGCGCATCGAGGAAGCGGCCAACATCACTCTGCACATCCGCACGGAGATCAAGTCGCTCGAGGGCGCGGATCAACTCGAGCGCGTGATTTGGCAGACGCAAGGCTCGGGACCCGAGCCGCACGACATCGGACACGTGTTCCTCATGACCGGCGCGGTTCCAGCCACCGACTGGCTGCGCGGCTGCATCGCGCTCAACGACAAGGGATTCGTCCGCACCGGCGCGGACCTCACCGCGGAGGACGTCGCCGCGCGGGGAGCGTGGACTCCGCAATCGTTCGAGACCAACTGGCCGGGGATCTTCGCGGTGGGCGACGTTCGCTGCGGCAGCGTCAAGCGCGTCGCCGCGGCCGTGGGCGAGGGGTCGGCGTGCGTGCAGCAGGTGCACAAGGCGCTGCACGGTTGAGGGGGATCGATTTCAGCCGGGATTCCGCCGAAGTCGCGCGGGGACTGATCGGCATGACGCTGCTGGTCGGCGGAGTCGGCGGGATCATCGTCGAGACCGAGTCCTACGACCGGGAGGATCCCGCGTCCCACGCCTTTCCGGGATTGACGCCGCGCAACGCCGTGATGTTCGGCCCCCCGGGTCGCGCCTACGTGTATCTGTCCTACGGGATTCACTGGTGCCTCAACTTCGTGTGCCGCGAGCCCGGCCACGGCGCCGGCGTTCTCATTCGGGCGCTCGAGCCGACGCGCGGGGTCCCGATCATGATGCGGCGGCGGGGGCAACGGGATCCGCGTACGCTTTGTTCGGGGCCCGGCCGGCTCGGCCAAGCTCTCGCCATCGGGCCGAGCCTGAACGGCAAGCGGCTGGACCGGCCGCCGTTCCGGCTGACGGGCGCATCCACCGTGGAGGCCGTGCTGACCGGGCCGCGCATCGGACTCACCAAGGCGGTCGAGCTGCCCTTGAGATTCGGCCTCGGCGGGTCTCCCTTCCTCAGCAAGCCCTTCAGGCCGGCCGCCAAAGCGCGCGCTTGACCTTCCCCGGCCCCACAAGCGGGCCCGCCGGTTGACCGCTGCCTGCCTTTGAGGTATCTCGGACAGGACGGTCTGCGGCGGCGCCGCACCCGGCCCGGCTACGAACGAAGCACCAAGAGGTTTGCATGAACGAGCTACGGCAAGCGCTGGCAGAGATCCATTCCATTCGCAATCAGGTGGCGCGCGGCACCGAATTCCGAGGCTACGGCCCCGCGTCGATCGCGGCGAGCGGGGTGCTGGCGCTGCTGGTCGCCGGAGTGCAGGCGGAGTGGGCGGTGCGGCACGCGCGGCTCGATCTGGCCCAGTGGCTGGCGTTGTGGGTGGGCACGGCCGGGCTCGTGATCGTCGCGACCGGGACCGAGACCTTTCGGCGTGCGCTGCGCGTGCATCGCGGGCTCGCGCTGGAAATGGTGCAGTCGGCCGTCGAGCAGTTCCTGCCGGCGCTCACGGTGGGCGTGCTCCTCACCGTGGTGATGGTGCGGATGGCGCCCGCCGAGTACTGGATGCTGCCCGGACTCTGGCAACTGGTGTTCAGCCTCGGCGTGTTCGCGTCATGTCGATTCCTGCCTCGACCGATGATCGCGGTCGGGATCTGGTACCTGGCGGCGGGTCTGTATTGTCTCGCGGCGGCGAGCCAATCGCACGGAGTGTCGCCGTGGATGATGGGAATTCCGTTCGGCGTCGGTCAGTTGCTGGTGGCGTGCGTGTTGCAGAGGCGTTACGAGCAAACGCGCGAGCTGGGCGCGGGAGATGCCCGTGAATAAACGGCCCTCGAGAAAGGCGGCATCGCCGCGCTTCGCCTATGACGGCTTGGATCGTGTCATTCACGAGCGCGCGCGGCTTTCGGTGCTCACCTCTCTGGTGACGCACGCGAAGGGACTCTTGTTCGGAGACTTGAAGCAGCTGTGTGCCCTCACTGACGGCAATCTGAACCGGCACCTGCAGGTGCTCGAGGAAGCGAAGCTCGTCAGCATCGTGAAGAGCGTGCAGAACAATCGGCCGCAGACCTTTTGCCGCATCACCGCGCTCGGGCGCAAGCGCTATGTGGAGTACCTGGCGGTGCTCGAGCAGGTCCTGAACGATGCATCGGCCGCCGTGAAAGTCGAGCTCGCACCGCGAGAGCTGCGCGAGTAAGCGGGAACTGTCGCTGCCGAGCGACGCCTCATTTGCCGGTGCGCCCGTCAACCGGCAAGCCTCTCGTCCGTTTATGAAATTCGCTTGCGTGTGCGCGTGATCATCGTGTACTTTGCGTTACAAAGTATATTCCCGGTCTGGGCAACGGATAGCTGTGTCGAAAGATATTTTGCTGTGGTGCGGATTCGGAATTGCGGCGCTCGCCATGGCATACGGACTGGTCGCCTGCATCGCCGTGCGTCTGCGAATCAGGCCTGAGCGCGCGGCGCCCCAGAAGCCTCCATCCGTCACCGTGCTGAAGCCCTTGTGCGGGCTCGAGGCCGAGACCTACGAGTGCCTGCGCTCGTTCTGCGATCAGTCGTATCCCGACTTCGAGGTGATCTTCGGCATCCGCGACGCCGACGACGGCGTGGTCGCCGTGGTCGAGCGGCTGCAACAGGAGTTTCCGCAGCGTCGCATATTGCTCGTGGTCGACCGCAGGCTTCATGGCAGCAGCCGCAAGGTCAGCAATCTGATCAACATGTGGGAGCAGGCCCGGCACGAGTATCTGATCATGGCCGACAGCGACGTGCGGGTCCGGCCCGATTACCTGCGGAAGATCGTGGCCCCGCTCCTCGACCAGAGCGTCGGCGTCGTCACCTGCGCGTACACCGGCGTGCCGCGCGGCGACTTCTGCTCCCGGCTCGCGGCGATGTTCATCAACGAGTGGTTCATTCCCTCGGTTCGCGTCGCGGCCATGTACGGCTCGCGCGCCTTCGCTTTCGGCGCGACCATCGCGCTGCGCCGCAAGGTGCTCGCGGATATCGGCGGGTTCGCGGCCATCGCCAACCAGCTCGCGGACGACTACCGGCTGGGCGAGCTCACGCGCCGGCTGGGATTGCGCACGGTGCTGTCGGACGTGGTCGTGGAGATCTGCGTGTCGGACAGCGACTTCGGGGAGCTCGTGCGGCACGAGCTGCGCTGGCTGCGCACCATCCGCATGCTGCAGCCGCTCGGTTATGGGCTCTCGTTCGTCACGCTCGGAGTTCCGGTCGGAGCGCTCGGCGTGGCGCTTGCCGGCGGCGCGGTGCCGGCCGCCGTGATGTTCGCGATCGCCTCGGCCGCACGCATGGCGCTGCATCTCTCGGCGCGCACCCGCGGGTGGGGGTGGCTCGCCCTGGTCGGGGTGCCGATGCGGGACGTGCTCACGTCCGGGCTGTGGATTTGGAGCTTCACGACCCGGCAGGTACATTGGCGCGAAAGGCGCTACGAGGTGGCCGCCGATGGAACCGTCGAGCCGGTCTGAAGAGGTCGATATGAAAACCCTGTTTCTGCATCCCCCGTCCTTCGACGGCTTCGACGGCGGCGCCGGCGCACGCTATCAGGCGAAGCGCGAGATCCGCTCGTTCTGGTACCCAACGTGGCTGGCCCAGCCGGCGGCGCTGATCCCGGGCAGCAAGCTGGTCGATGCGCCCGCCGACGGCCTGGGCATGGCGGAGGTTTCCGCGCTCGCACGCGGGTACGATCTCGTCGTCATGCACACGAGCTCCCCGTCCTTCCCCAAGGATGCGCACGTCGCGGAGGTTCTCAAGGCGGACAACCCGAAAGTGCTCATCGGCATGGTGGGCGCGAAAGTGGCGGTCGACCCGCAGGGCTCGCTGGCCGCCTCCACCGCCATCGATTTCGTGGCGCGCGAGGAGTTCGATTACACCTGCAAGGAGCTCGCGGAGGGCCGCCCCCTCGAGGGCATTCTCGGTTTGAGTTGGCGGGACGCGCAGGGCGTCATCAGGCACAACCCGCCGCGCCCGCCCCTCGAGGACATGGACCAGCTGCCGTGGGTGGCGCCGGTGTACAAGCGCGATCTCAACGTCCCGAATTATTTCATCGGCTACCTGAATCACCCTTACGTGTCGCTGTACACCGGGCGTGGTTGCCGCTCGAAATGCACGTTCTGCCTCTGGCCTCAGACCGTCGGCGGACACCGCTACCGGGTGCGCAGCCCGGCCGACGTGATCGCGGAGGTGAAATGGATCAAGGAGAACATGCCCGAGGTCCGCGAGATCTTCTTCGATGACGACACCTTCACGGATTTTCGTCCGCGCGCCGAGGAGATCGCGCGCGGTCTGGGCAAGCTCGGCGTGACATGGTCCTGCAACGCCAAGGCCAACGTGCCGTACGAGACCCTGCGGGTGCTCAAGGAGAACGGCCTGCGCCTGCTTCTCGTCGGATACGAGTCGGGCAACGATCAGATCCTGCACAACATCAAGAAGGGCCTGCGCACCGACATCGCCCGCCGCTTCACCGAGGACTGCCGCAAGCTCGGCATCGCCATTCACGGAACCTTCATCCTGGGCCTGCCGGGCGAGAGCCGCGAGACCATCCGGCAGACCATCCAGTTCGCGATCGACACCAACCCGCACACGATCCAGGTGTCGCTCGCCGCTCCGTACCCCGGCACCACGCTGTACAAGCAGGCGATCGAGAACGGATGGCTCACGGAGGATGCCGGCCACAATCTCGTCAATGCCCAGGGCGTGCAGCTCTCGCCGCTCAGTTATCCCGATCTCCCCGCCGCGGAGATCTATGAATCCGTCGCGACCTTCTATCGCCGGTTCTATTTCCGGCCGCGCAAGATCGCTGAGCTCACCGGCGAGATGATGCGGAGCTGGGAGCTGACCAAGCGCCGCCTGCGCGAGGGCGTCGAGTTCTTCCGTTTCCTGCACGCGCGCGAGGCTTGAAGAGGGATCGCCTCGCGGCCCGCGATCGTCGGGAGCCCCTGTTTTGAAGCGCTTCCTGATCGTCACCGCGGATGACTTCGGATTGCACGAGGCCGTCAACGAGGCGGTGGAGCTCGGCAGCCGCGCCGGTGTGCTGACGGCCGCGAGCCTGATGGTGGCCGCTCCCGCGGCCGCGGACGCGGTGCGGCGCGCGCATGGCCTGCCGGACCTGCGCGTCGGTCTTCACGTCGTGCTCGCCGACGGCCTCGCCATGCTGCCGCCCGAAACCATTCCGGATCTCTGCGATGCCGACGGACGCATGGACTCGGACATGCTCGGCCGCGGCGTGCGCTTCTTCGCATCGCCCCGCGCGCGCCGCCAGCTCGAGGCGGAGATCCGGGCTCAATTTGCCGCGTTCGCGCGCACCGGTCTCGCCCTCGACCACGTCAACGCCCACAAGCATTTTCATCTGCACCCGACGCTGCTCGGCATGCTGGTGCGGATCGGCCGCGAATTCCGCACGCCCGCGATCCGGGTCCCGGCGGAGCCGCTCTGGTTTGCCGCGAGCCGCGGCGGCTGGGGAGGGCGGCTTGCGGCGGCGCTGCTCGGACCGCTGAATGCGCTGATGAGGCGCCGTCTGCGCGCCGCGGGGTTGGCGTTCAACGATCGATTGTTCGGCGTCGCCGCCACGGGAGCCATGGACGAGTCGACCCTGTTGTCGATTCTCGCGCGCCTCGGCGAGGGGATCACCGAGATCTATCTCCATCCGGCGGTTCAGTCGGGCGAGGCGATCGCCGCATCGATGAGCGGCTACCGCCACGCCGACGAGTTGGCGGCGCTGCTCAGCCTGCGTGTGCGCGACGCCGTCAATTCGGGATCGTTCGGCCGCGGGGGATATTCCGATGCCGTTCGTGCCTTCGCCTCCCGCGCGGCGTGAAAGTCGCGCTGCGCATCGTCTTAGTCCTGAGCCTGGTCGCGTCCATCCTGTTGATCGAGCGGGGCGGGGTGCATTCCATCCTCGCGCTGCTGGCGAAGGCGGGATGGCTGCTGGTGCTGCTCCTGCCGCTGCACGTCTTGCCGCTATGGCTCGACGTGCTCGGCTGGCGCCAGCTCATCCGCGGTGCGAGCCGCGTGCCGGTGCTTTTTCAGATCGCGTGCGTACGCGAGGCGATCAACCGGCTGCTCCCGGTCGCGAACATCGGGGGCGAGGTGATCGGCGTGCGGCTGCTGGCGAAGCAGGGGGTCGCCTTGCTGCCCTCGGCCGCCAGCGTGGTCGTCGAAGTGCTGCTCACCATCGTGTCTCAGCTCATCTTCATCGCGAGCGGCGCCGTGTGCCTGTTGCAAGTCGCCGCCGCCGTGCCGATCGCGAGCCGCGTGCTCTGGGGTCTGCTCGCGACGCTTCCGGCGATCGTGCTGATGATCGCGCTGGTGCGCAACGGCCGGATTTTCACCTGGCTCGGGCGCATCACCGAGGGGGCCCTCGGCCGCATCATCGGCGGCAGCGGGGCGGTCGGCGCGGGCTCGGCGCTGGACGCCGCGGTGCGCGGGCTGCTCACCGCCCACGGTCCGTGTCTGCGCGCGATCGCCTGGCAGGTGGCCGGGCTCATGGCCGGCTGCATCGAGACCTGGGCGGTATTGGGCTGGTTCGGCCGGCCGGTCGGGTTCGCGGGGGCCATCGCGCTCGAGGGCGTCACTCAGGCCACGAGACAATTCATCTTCTTCGTGCCGTCCGGCCTGGGCGTGCAGGAGGCGGGTCTGATCGGTGTCGGCCACCTGCTGGGTGTCGACATGAACGTCGCGGTCGCGCTCTCGCTGGCGAAGCGAGCGCGGGAGCTGCTCTTCGGCTTACCGGCGCTCGCGCTCTGGCAGTGGCTCGAGGGACGTCCGCCCGGAAGTCTGCCCGCCCGCGATTGACGCTTTCGATCCGGCTGCGGCTGCGTCGCTCGCGGCCGCGTCGCTCGCGGACGGCGGTCGCGCGCCGCGCGCTTGAATCCATGCGAGCAACGCGACCGCGCCGAGCACGATGGGCAAGCCGACCAGCGTGTTCGGCGCGAACGACTCGTTGCCCAGCCACCAGCCGATGAACAGCGCGACCGGCGGATTGACGTAGGCGTAGGTGGACGCCAGCGTCGGCGAGACGTGCTCCACCACATAACGATAGGCCGAGAACGCGATCATCGAGCCGAACACCACGAGATACAGCCATGCGCCGACGACGTGCGCCGAATGCGGCACGGCCCAATGCTCGCCAAGGATTGCGCTCACGCCGAGCATCATGACGCCGGCCGCGAACATCTCCGCGCCGAAGCCGGTCGGCCCGTGCGCGATGTCCAGGCGCCGCGAAAGCACGGTGCCCAAGGACCAGCTCGAGGTGCCGAACAGGATGATGACCGTGCCCAGGGCGCTTGCCTGCATGTCGCGGCCGAGCAGCATCACCGCGGCACCGACCGCGCCGAGCGCGATCGCCGCCCACTCGAGGCGGTGCGGCCAGGCGCCGAATGCGCCGGACCAGAGCGCGGTGGCCAGCGGCATCACGCTGATGAGCGCGACCGTCGCTCCGGAGCTCACCCAGTGCTCGGCGACCGCGACTGAGCCGTTGCCGATGACCAGCAGCAGGAATCCGATGAGCGCAGCCCCGCGCCACTGGCGCGCCGTCGGCATCGGGCGCCCGCGCAGCAACTGCCAGGCGAGCAGCAGCAATCCTGCCGCCAGGAAGCGATTTCCCATCAAAAAGAAGGGCGGCGCGCCCTGGATGCCGACCTTGATCGCGAAGTAGGTCGTGCCCCAGATGACGTACACCGCGAGCAAGCTCAGCGCCACGAGCCAGCCGGGACCCTTGGTTTCGTCGACCTGGCGCGCGGACACTTCAGCCGCCCAGATGCGCGAGCGGAATTCGCGAGGTGCGCTTGATCGTCTGGAGCACGACGCTCGATTGCATGTCGCGCACGCCCGGAACGCGCACCAGCTTTTTCAGCACGGTGTTGCTCAGAGCCTCGAGATCCCGGCCGTACACCTCGAGAATGAAATCGTAAGTGCCGGTCATGGCGAAGCAACGCGTGACCTCGTCCATGCGCTCGATCTCGCGCTCGAATCGAGCCACCGTCTCGTCGGTGTGCTCGGTCAGCTTGACCTGCACGATCGCGAGCACGCCGAGCCCGATGCGTGCGGGATTCAGGATCGCGGCGTAGCCCTCGATGGCGCCGGCCGCCTCGAGGGCCTTGATCCGCCGTGCGCAGGGGGTTGGGGACAGGCCGACGGTATCGGCCAGCTCGACCACCGGCAGGCGGCCGTCTTGCTGAAGCTCGAACAAAATTCGCCTATCGAATCGGTCAAGATCCATGTGATTCACTCCATATCCCGAAGATTTTAGCGGATATCTCCAAAAAATACCGTGCAGATGGGTGTTTTTGGCGATTTCCCCCGGCCCGGCTGATCTAGTGTTGTCCGGTGAGCGCCAATCCGAAGGCCGTCCAGAGCCCGCCCCCCGCCCTCGGGGCGGCCGAATGGCGTCAGGTGCTGCTCGCAGCAGCGACCTCGCGGGCGCTGGATGACCTGGAGGAGTCCAGGCTCCTCCCGGAGCGGCGGGTCCTGTACCAGTTCTCGGCACGCGGACATGAGCTCAGCCAGGTGCTGCTCGCGCGGTGTCTCCACGGCGTCAGGGACGGCGTCGGCGCGTATTACCGCTCGCGCCCGCTGCTGCTCTCCCTCGGCCTCGAGCTCGACGAGGCGCTGGGATCGACCATGATGCGCGGCGGCGGCATGAGCGACGGCCGCGACATCGGCGTCGTGTTCAATCTGCCGCGCAAGCATGGTGCTTGCGTGCTGCCCGTCTGCGGCGGCGTCGGCACGCAGTACACGCCGGCCGTGGGCTGGGCCCAGTCCTTGAAGTACCGCGCCGAGGTGCTCGGCGACGCGGAGTGCCGCGGCTCCATCGCGGTCGCGCACGGCGGCGATGCGTCGACCGCGACCAACGGATTTTGGTCCGCGCTCAACATCGTGACCACCGAGCGCCTGCCGTTCTTGTTCTTCATCGAGGACAACGGCTACGGAATCTCCGTGCCCACGCGCCAGCAGACCCCCGGCGCCAACGTCGCCAGGAATCTGGAGAGCTTCCGCGGCTTGCGCGTGCTCGAGGCCGACGCGTCCAGTCCGAGGTCGGCCGCCGCGCTCATTGCGGATGCGGTCGCCGGCGTGCGCGGCGGCAACGGTCCCGCGCTGATCCGGGTCACGGTGCCGCGGCTGTCTGGGCACTCCGGACAGGACACGCAGACCTACAAGAGCGCCGAGGAGATCGCCGCGGAAAAGGCCCGCGACCCGCTCGCGCGGCTCGAGCATCAGCTGGTCCCCGACGTGATCAGCGCGGCCGACTGGAGTGCCGAGATCGCCAAGGGCAGGGAGGCGGTCGCCCAGGCGCTGGCTCGCGTCGAGCGCCGGCCGGGACCCGATCCCGCGCGGGTGCGCCGATATGTCTTCACCGAATATGCGGCCGACGGCTCGATGGACCTGCAACGGCAGGGCGGAGTTCGCGCCGAAGGCATCGTACCGCCGGCGGGCAGCGCCGCGGTCAGATCCTCGGGTCCGCGCATCAATATGGTGACGGCCGTGCGGCGCACGCTCGAGCACGAGCTCAGCGTGAGCCCGCGCGTCCTGGTGTTCGGCGAGGACGTGGGGCGCAAGGGCGGCGTGCATGCGGCGACACTCGGTCTGCAGGAGAAGTTCGGTGCGCAGCGCGTGTTCGACACGAGCCTCTCCGAGGAAGGCATCATCGGGCGTGCGGTCGGCATGGCCGCCGCGGGCCTCATGCCCGTTCCCGAGATACAGTTCCGCAAGTATGCCGATCCCGCCGCCGAGCAGCTGAACGACTGCGGCACCATGCGGTGGCGGACCGCCAATCGTTTTGCCGCGCCGATGGTGGTGCGGATTCCCGGAGGTTTCTTCAAGTGCGGCGATCCCTGGCACAGCCAGTCGAACGAGGTGCAATGGGTGCACGGACTCGGCTGGCGGGTCGCGATGCCGTCGAATGCGCAGGACGCGGTCGGGTTGCTGCGCGGTGCCCTGCGGGGCAATGATCCGACCATCTTCTTCGAGCACCGCTCGCTGCTCGACGGCGCGTGGGCGCGGCGAGCTTATCCCGGCGATGAGTTCGTGCTGCCGTTCGGCAAGGCGAGCCTGTTGCGGGAGGGCACGAAGCTCAGCGTCGTCAGCTGGGGCGCCATGGTCGAGCGCTGCGAGCGCGCGATCGCGGCGGCGGGCGTGTCGGCGGACCTCCTGGATCTGCGCACGCTCTCCCCGTGGGATCGCGAGGCAACGCTGGCCTCGGTGCGCAAGACGCGCCGCTGCCTGATCGTTCACGAGGATACGCTCACCGCGGGCTTCGGCGCCGAGATCGCCGCGGTGCTCGCCAAGGAAGCGTTCTTCGATCTGGACGCGCCCATCGAGCGCCTCGCCATGCCCGATGTGCCGAGCCCGCACAGCCCGGTGCTGCTCGACGCGGTGCTGCCGGGCGTCGATGCGATCGCACAGGCCCTGAAATCGCTGGCTGAGACTTGATGGACGGCGTCACGCCGGTGCTGGTGCCGCCCAACGAGGAAGGGACGCGCGCCACGGTCCTCAAGTGGTGCAAGTCGGTGGGCGATGCGGTCGCCAAGGACGAGCCGCTGATCGAGCTCGAGACCGACAAGGTGACCGTCGAGGTCCCGGCCCCGGTCGACGGCACGCTCGTCGAGATCCTGAAGCAGGTCAACGACGAGGTGCACCCCGAAGAGGTGCTGGCCCACATCCGTCTTGCCGGTGACCGCGGCCACGCTGCGCCGCCGCCGCCGGCGCACGACGATGCCGATGGCCGCGCCGATGCCGATGCCGTCGCAAACGCAGACGCCGGCGCCGGCGCGAACGAATCACGGGAAGACGACGATAAAGACGCCCGGTTGAGCCCCGCGGTGCGCCGGCTGCTCCGGGAGCGCGGATTGCGTCCCGGGGACATCCGGGGCACGGGCCGCGCCGGGCGGATCACCGCCGAGGACGTCGAGCGGCACGTCATCGCCCGCGCCGGCACCGCCGGTGCGCACACGATCGAGCGCGTGCCGCATACGGCCATCCGCCGGCGCGTGGCCGAGCACATGGCGCGCAGCCTCGCCGAGGCGCCGCACGTCACCACCCTGTTCGAGGCGGATCTCTCGCGTGTGGTCGCGCATCGTGCGCGGCACGCCGAGGAGTATGCCGCGCGCGGCGCGCGGCTGACCCTGACGGCATACTTCGTTCGGGCCTGCGCGCAGGCGCTGGTGATTCACCGCGAGGTGAATGCCACCTTTCACGCCGACGCGCTCGAGCTGCACGCGGACGTCAACATCGGCATCGGCACCGCGCTCGGCGACAAGGGGTTGATCGTTCCCGTGCTGCGTCGAACGCAGGACCTGAGCTTGCTCGAGACCGCGCGGCGCCTGCACGAGCTGGTCGCGGCCGCGCGGGCGGGCAAGCTCGTGCCCGACGATGTGCGCGGCGGCACCTTCACCATCTCCAATCACGGCGTGGGCGGGAGCCTGCTCGCGGCGCCGATCGTCATCAATCAGCCGCAGGTGGCGATTCTCGGTGTCGGCAAGGTGGAGCGCCGCGTGTGCGTGATCGATGCGCAGGGCGAGGAGGCGATCGCGATCCGCTCCATGTGCTATCTGACCTTGAGCCTCGATCACCGCGCGCTCGACGCCTTCCAAGCGAATGCATTCCTCACCCGCGTGGTGGGGATACTCGAGACGTGGCCTCAGTAGGCGCTGAGGCCGCCGAAACGCTCCAGCACGGAAGGGTCGGGCGGCGGCAGCGGCCCCTGTAGTTGCGCCGCGACCCGCGACAGATGCGCCTCCGAGGCCGCGAAGACGCGCGAATAGATCTCGCGGCAGAGCCTCGCGGCCCGTGCACCGGGCCAGTCCGGCTCGAGAAGGCGCGGCGGCAGCATGGGATCGCGCAGATGCAGCCGGCGGTACTCGTGGATCAGCAACGTGCGGACGATGAAGCCCGCTCGTGGGTCCGGCTCGCGATCCGCCGCAACGGCCGCTTCGATGGGCTCGAAGCGCCTGACGAAGCGGCGATAGCGCGCGCCCAGCTCATCGAGGTTCCAGCCGAGCGCGGCGAGTCGCCTTGGATCGTCGCCCTGCGCCAGGGCCGCGTCGAACACCATGACGCGGGACAGGGGTCCGCCGCGGCGCTGCTCGATCTCGAGCGCGCGGGAGCCGGCCTCGGGGTGGGCAAATACCTGCGGCGAAAGCTCGCCGAACCCGCGCCATGTCAGCTCCTCTCTCAGTGCCTTCCTGGCCGGCGCCGGCATCGGCGGCAGCACCACCAAGGTCCAGCGCCCGGACCATTCCGCTTCGGGGGGGCTGTAGATGCGCCGCGTAGCCTCGGCGAACCGCTCGCGGCCGGCGGAGGAAAGCTGGTATTCGCTCAGCTTGCCGGCGCGGCGCCCCTCGAGCCAGCCTTCCTGCGCGAGCCGCGACGTTGCGGTGCGCACCAGCCGCTCGCTCAATCCGAAGGGCGCGCCGAGGCCGATCAGGCTGCCGAGCGAGACGGCGCCGCCGCGGGGCATGATGGCATCGCCGAACAAGGTCACGATCAGCGAGCCCGCGCGCAGCGGCTTTTGGCGGCGAAAGCGCGCCACGAGCTCCGCGGCGGCGGACAGGCTGTCTTCGGTCATGGCTGCGCATTGTGACACAAGAATTATTGCGAAATGAACTTTTCTGTATCATAATGCTGGGGAACATCGGGATCCCCGGGGGTCGGCTATGTATACGCAAGGCTTGGACCAGCAGGTCGCGGATTCGGCTCCGCAGGACGAGGCCGCGCTCGAGCAGCGCTTCCTCGCGCGCGTCGATGCCGAGGAGAAAATCGAGCCCAAGGATTGGATGCCGGCACGCTACCGCAATACGCTCATCCGCCAGATCTCCCAGCATGCCCATTCGGAGATCGTGGGCATGCTGCCGGAGGGCAACTGGATCACCCGCGCCCCCACGCTGAAGCGCAAGGCGATCCTGATTGCGAAGGTGCAGGACGAGGGCGGCCACGGCGCGTATCTCTACAGCGCGGCAGAGACGCTCGGCATCAGCCGCGATCAGCTCGTCGATCAGCTGCTCACCGGCAAGGCCAAGTACTCGAGCATCTTCAACTATCCGACGCCCACTTGGGCCGACGTTGGCGCCATCGGATGGCTGGTCGACGGCGCTGCCATCATGAATCAGATTCCGCTCTGCCGCTGCTCCTACGGACCGTATGCGCGCGCGATGGTGCGCATCTGCCGCGAGGAGAGCTTCCATCAGCGCCAAGGCTACGACTTGATGATGCAGCTCGCGCAGGGCACGCCCGATCAGAAACGCATGGCGCAGGAGGCGTTGAACCGCTGGTGGTGGCCGGCGCTGATGATGTTCGGGCCGCCGGACTCGCAGTCGACCCACAGCGGCGACTCGCAGCGCTGGAAGATCAAGCGATTCTCGAACGACGAGCTGCGGCAGAAGTTCGTGGATTTCACCGTGCCCCAGGCGAGATTCCTGGGCCTGGCGATCCCGGATCCGAAGCTTCGCTGGGACGAGGCCAGACAGCAGCACGAGTTCGGCGAGATCGACTGGAGCGAGTTCGATCAGGTGCTGAAGGGCAACGGCCCCTGCAATGCCGAGCGCATGGCGGCGCGCCGCGCCGCGCACGCGGCGGGCGCCTGGGTGCGGGAAGCGGCGAGCGCTCACGCCGATAAGCAACGCCGGCGCGCGGCGGGGATCGCGGCCTAGCGCGCCGGCCGCGGCCCGCGCATCATGCGGAGACATTCATGACCGACAGCAGAGACAAACTCCCGGCGGATCCCGAGGACAGCCGGCAGTGGCCGCTCTTCGAGGTGTTCGTCCGCGCGCGCGGCGGCCTCGATCACAAGCACGTGGGGAGCCTGCACGCGACAGATCCGCGCATGGCCCTCGATCACGCCCGCGATCTCTATACCCGCCGCCAGGAAGGCGTGAGCCTCTGGGTGGTGGCGTCGAAGGACATTACCGCGTCCGATCCGGCCGAGAGCGATGCGTTCTTCGAGCCC
This sequence comes from Steroidobacteraceae bacterium, assembly GCA_036268215.1. GTDB lineage: Bacteria > Pseudomonadota > Gammaproteobacteria > Steroidobacterales > Steroidobacteraceae > Bog-1198. The sequence goes on along the minus strand of DATAUO010000101.1, from coordinate 11,899 downwards.
GCCCGCGACAAGATCTACCGGCATCCGACGTTCTACGACATTCCGGACGAGGTCAAGACGCTATGACGGGCGAGGCCGCCGCCCTCGAGGGAGCCGGCGAGGGCCGGGCTGCCGCGGACCCATCGCTGTTCACCTACGTGCTCAGGCTCGCGGACCTTTCCCTCGTGCTCGGACAGCGGCTCGGCGAGTGGGTCGGGCACGCGCCCGCGCTCGAGGAGGATCTCGGGCTTGCGAACGTCGCGCTCGACCTGATCGGGCAAGCCCGGTTGCTGCTCACCTATGCGGGTGAGATCGAGGGGCGCGGACGCGGCGAGGACGATCTGGCCTTCCTGCGCCATCACGGCGAATACTTGAACGCGGTGCTGGTCGAGCAGCCGAACGGCGACTTCGGTCGGACCCTCGTAAGGCAGGTGCTGATCGACGCGTTCCAGCTCGAGCTGTTCGAGCGCATGACCGCCTCGACCGACGAGCATCTGGCGGCGATCGCGGCGAAGTCGGTCAAGGAGACGCGCTACCACCTGCGCTACAGCGCCGGTTGGCTGGTGCGCCTCGGCGACGGCACGCACGAGAGCCATGCCCGAGCTCAGTCCGCGCTCGATGCATTGTGGCGCTACACGGTGGAGCTGTTCGCGGAGGACGGCCTCGATCGAGAGATGGCGGAGCGCGGCGTCGCGCCGCGTCTCGCGGAAATCCAAGCCGCCTGGTCGGCGCGCATCGACGAGATTCTCGCGGAGGCGACCCTCGAGCGGCCGCCGGATCGGCCCAATGCCTGGCAGGGCAAGCGCGGCCAGCACAGCGAGCATCTGGGATACCTGCTCGCGGAGATGCAGCACCTGCAGCGCGTCTATCCCGGGGCGCGTTGGTGAGCGCCTCCCTCGACACGGCGGTCCGTGCGGAAGCGGCCGCCCATGCGGAGGTTTCGCCGCGGGTGGCGGCGGCGTGGCGGGCCCTCGAGATGGTCGAGGACCCGGAGATCCCGGCCGTGACCGTCGTCGACCTCGGGTTGGTGCGCTCCGTGAGCGTCGACGCCGAGGGCGTGCTGCGCGTGCGGCTGTCTCCCACCTACGTGGGGTGCCCCGCCACGGAGGTGATACGTTTCCTGACCGAGGATGCGCTGCGCGCGGCCGCGGTCGGCCCGTTCGGCGTGGAGCACGTGCTGTCCCCGGCGTGGACCAGCGACTGGATCACGAGCGAGGGACGGCGCAAGCTCGCCCTCAACGGCATCGTGCCGCCGGACCGGACCGCAGCGTCGCTGCGCGAAGTGGTGCGGGCGAGCCGGCCGCTCGCGTGCCCGCGCTGCGGATCGACCCACACCGAAACGGTGAGCGAATTCGGCTCGACGCCCTGCAAGGCGCTGCATCGTTGCCGGTCGTGCCTCGAGCCCTTCGAATATTTCAAATGCATCTGACCCGCGGGTCCCGGATATGGCTGCTTTCCATCCGCTGAAGGTGAGGTCGGTCGACCGGGTTGCCGAGGACGCGGCCTGCGTCACCGTGGAGATTCCGGCATCCCTCAAGGACGCCTTTGCGTTCCACGCCGGGCAGTACGTGTCGGTGCGGCGCACGATCGGCGAGCGCGAGGAGCGGCGCACGTATTCCATCGTGACGCCACCGGGCGGAGTGTCGCTGAAGCTCGGCATCCGCATGCAGACGGGCGGCCTCATGTCGGGCGAGCTGACCACGAAGCTCCGCGCGGGCGACATGCTCGAGGTTGCGCCGCCAATGGGGCGATTCCGCACCGCCGTCGATCCGGCCCGTGCCCACTCGTATGTTGCATTTGCCGCCGGCAGCGGCATCACGCCGGTGCTGTCGCTGGCCACGGACATCCTGGCGCGCGAGCCCGGGAGCGGCTTCACCTTGATCTACGGCAACCGCAGCATGGCCCGCACCATGTTTCTCGAGGACATCCTCGCGCTCAAGAACCGCTACGTCGACCGGTTCTCGGTGCATTTCGTGATGAGCCGCGAGCCGCAGCAGACCGCATGGCTCAACGGCCGGATCGATGCGGCCAAGATTGCCGAGCTCGCCGCGCACATGGTCGAGATCGCGGCCGCGGACGAATACCTGATCTGCGGCCCCGGCGACATGGTCGACGCGGTGCGCACCGCGCTCAAGGAGATCAACGGGAACGCAGCGATCCGCTTCGAGCGATTCGCGAGCGGCGTTCCCGGGGTTGCGGGAGCCGCCGCGGCCGGCGGCCGGGCCGAGGCCGCCGAGCTCGGGGCACGGGCGGGCGCCGCCGGCCGCAGCTCGCGCGGCGAAGCGAGCCTCACGGAGCGCCCCGGACCGGCGGTCGCCGCCGACGAGCCCGTGCTCGCGAGCATCACCGTCGTCATGGACGGGAGGCGCCGCAGCTTTGCCATGTCCCGCAACGATGCGTCGGTGCTCGAAGCCGCCGAGCGGGCGGGCCTCGATCTGCCGTTCTCGTGCCGCGCGGGAATCTGCGCCACGTGCCGCGCCCGCATTACCCGGGGGGCGGCGACCATGACTCACAACATCGCGCTCGAGCCCTGGGAGACCGAGGCGGGCTTCGTGCTCTGTTGTCAGGCCCGCCCCACCACCGATACGCTCGAGCTGAGCTACGATCACAAGTAACGGTCCGCGAGCACCCATGGCCCATGACACCATCCTGTTCAGCGTCGATGCCGGCATCGCACGCTTGACGCTGAATCGCCCCGACAAGCTCAACAGCTTCAACACGCGGATGCACGAGGAGGTCCGCGCGGCCCTCGATGAGCTGCCGGCGGCCGGCGCGCGGGTATTGGTGCTCACCGGGGCCGGGCGGGGCTTCTGCGCGGGCCAGGATCTGGGCGACCGGGTCGTCGCGCCCGGACATGAGGGCGTCGATCTCGGACGGTCGATCGAGAAGCACTACAAGCCCTTGATCCTCGCGCTGCACGAGCTGCCGATGCCCGTGATCGCGGCGGTCAACGGCGTCGCCGCCGGCGCCGGCGCCAACATCGCGCTCGCGTGCGATCTCGTCATTGCCGCGCGCTCCGCGAGCTTCGTGCAGGCGTTTTCGAAGCTCGGGTTGGTGCCGGATTCGGGCGGGACCTGGACGCTGCCCCGGCTCGTGGGCGGAGCGCGCGCCCTCGGGCTCACCTTGCTCGGCGACAAGCTGCCGGCCGAGCAGGCGGCCGCCTGGGGCATGATCTGGCAGTGCGTGCCCGATGCCGATCTGGCCACGGCCGTGGATACGCTCGCGCGGCAGCTCGCCTCGGCGCCGACTCGCGGGCTCGCCGCGACCAAGGCGGCCATCCGCGCAAGCTGGCAACGCTCGCTGGCGGAGCAGCTCGATGTCGAGCGCGACCTGCAGCGCGAGCTCGGCCGGTCGGGCGATTACGCGGAAGGGGTCGCTGCGTTCACCGAAAAGCGCGCGCCGCGGTTCACGGGGCGATGATGGCGCGCGAGGAGACCGGCATGTCGGACGCCGCGGGATTGGCCGAAGGGACCGGGCCGCAGCCGGCGGTGGCGCGGGAGGCCGCTGCCCGGACGCGGCAGGACGCTGCGGCAGCGGCCGATCGCGCCCGCGCGGTCGTGGACTCGCTGTTCCGGGACGATCGGGCGTCGCAGGCGCTCGGCATCGAGATCCTCGAGGTGACCCCGGGCCGGGTTCGCCTCGCCATGACGGTGCGTGCGGACATGGTGAACGGCTTCGGCATGTGCCACGGCGGCATCGTGTTCGCGTTCGCGGACAGCGCATTCGCATTCGCCTGCAATTTGCATGGCGATCCCATGGTCGCGGCGGGCGCGAGCATCGAGTTCCTGGCGCCGGCGCCGCTCGGCGAACGGCTCACCGCCACCGCGACCGAGACCTCGCGCAACGAGCGCCACGGCATCTACGACGTGAGCATCGCGGCCGCCTCAGGCGCGGCGATCGCGCACTTTCGCGGCCGCTGCGCGCGCTACCGCCCGGCGAGCGCGAGGACCTGAGATGGCCTGCCGCCGCCGCTTTCATCGCATCGAAGGGTCCCGAGGTACCGGCGCATGAGGCTCGAGAGCTACGTCTGCGGCGCATGGCGGAGCGGCGTCGAGCAAGGCGTCGCGATGCGCGATGCCACCTCCGGCGAGGTGATCGCCCATGCGTCTTCCGCGGGAATCGACTTCGCCGCCGTGGCTGCGCACGCGCGCAGGTCGGGCGGCGCCGCGCTGCGCGCGATGACGTTCCACGAGCGCGGCAACGCCTTGAAGGCGGTGGCCAAATATCTGAACGACATCAGGCCGGAGCTCTACGAGCTCTCGTACCGCACCGGCGCGACCAAGAACGACTCGATGATCGACATCGACGGCGGCATCGGCACGGTGTTCGTGTTCGCGAGCAAGGCATCGCGCGAGCTGCCGAACTCCAAGGTCTACGTCGACGGCGAGGTCGAGGTGCTGTCCCGCGGCGGCAATTTCGTCGGCCAGCACCTGTACGTCTCGCGCGAGGGCGCGGCGGTGCACATCAACGCGTTCAATTTTCCGGTGTGGGGGATGCTGGAGAAGCTTGCGCCGACCCTGCTTGCAGGGCTCCCCGCCATCGTCAAGCCGGCGACGGCGACCGCGTACCTGACGGAGCGGGTCGTTCGCCGCATCGTCGAGTCGCAGCTGCTGCCCGAGGGCGCGCTGCAGCTCGTGTGCGGCGGCGTCGGCGACCTGTTCGATCATCTTCGCTGCCAGGACGTCATCTCCTTCACCGGATCGGCTCACACCGCCGCGCGCCTGCGATCCCATCCGGCGGTGATCCGGCATTCCATTCCCTTCATTGCGGAGACCGATTCGCTCAACTCGAGCGTGCTCGCCCTCGACGCCGGGCCGGGCACGCCGGTGTTCGATTTCTACATCAAGGAGGTCGTGCGCGAGATGACGGCCAAGGCCGGGCAGAAGTGCACGGCGATCCGCAAGGCGCTGGTCCCCGAGGCGATGGCCGGCGAGGTGGTATCGGCGCTGCAGGCGGCGCTCGCCAAGATCGTGGTCGGCGATCCGCGCGCCGCGGGCGTGCGCATGGGGCCGCTGGTGAGTCTCGATCAGCGCCGCGACGTGCTGGACCGGGTGGCCGAGCTCATGCGCGAGGCGGATGTCGTCGCGGGCGATGTCGAAGATTTCCAGGTACAGGGCGCGGACCGGTCGCGCGGCGCGTTCGTGCCGCCGCTGCTGCTGCTGTCGCGCGATTCCAGGGCGGCCCGCGCGGTGCACGAAGTCGAGGCGTTCGGCCCGGTGGCGACGGTGCTGCCGTATCGAGATACCGCCGACGCGATCGAGCTAGCGCGGCGCGGCGAGGGGAGCCTGGCCGCGTCCGTGTTCTCGAATGACGACGCGCTCGGCGCGCGGATCGTTCTCGGGCTCGCGCCCTATCACGGCCGCATCCTGGTGGTGAACGAACGCTGCGCCAAGGAGTCCACCGGACATGGCTCGCCCCTGGCGCATCTCATTCACGGCGGACCCGGACGCGCGGGCGGCGGCGAGGAGATGGGCGGCATCCGCGGGGTGCTGCATTACATGCAGCGCGCGGCGGTCCAGGGCTCGCCCGATACGCTCACCGCCGCCAGCGGCCGCTGGGTCCGCGGCAGCCGGATGCGCGATCCGGGCGTGCACCCGTTCCGCATCCCGTTCGACGAGCTGCAGCTCGGGGACACCTTCGCGTCGGCCGAGCGCGAGGTGACGGTGGCGGACATCGAGCAGTTCGCGGCATTGAGCGGCGACGACTTCTACGCGCACATGAGCGAGCGCGAGGCGGCGCGCAATCCCCTGTTCGGCGGGCGGGTCGCCCACGGCTATTTCCTGATCTCGGCCGCGGCCGGCCTGTTCGTCGATCCCGACTACGGTCCGGTGCTCGGCAATTACGGCATCGACCAGCTGCGCTTCGTCAAACCCGTGAAGCCGGGCGATCGCATCAAGGTGCGGCTCACCTGCGCGCGCAAGAGCCTGCGCGCCGAGAAAGGCTGGGGCGAGGTGGCCTGGGACACCGAGATCACCAATCAGAATCAGGAGACGGTGGCCTCGTACTTCGTGCTCACCATGGTGAGCGTGCACGCCGTGCCGGACGCGGCGGCGAGCGCAGTCGCCGGGGCCGCAACGAGCGCCTCCACCGGAGTGCGGCCGTGAGTGCCGAGGCGAGCGCGTCCAAGGGAGTGCGGGCGTGAGCGCCGCGATCGATCTTGCGCGCTATGCGCGGGACTTTCCCAGCCTGGGCTTTCTTGCCCCGGAGCCCGGCATTCTCGAGCTCGTCATGGCCAATGCCGGCAAGCTCAATGCCGCGACCGAAGCCATGCACCGGGATCTCGCTGTCGTGTGGCGCGCCGTCGACATGGACGATGCGGTCCGGGTCGTGGTGGTTCGCGGCGAGGGCGCGAATTTCTCCTCGGGCGGCGACTTTGCCATGATCGAGCGCATGATCGAGGACGAGGCCACCTTGATCCGGGTGTGGAAGGAAGCCGGCGACCTGGTCTACAACCTGGTGCAGTGCTCGAAGCCCGTGGTTTCCGCGATCCGCGGCAGCGCGGTCGGCGCGGGCCTCGCGGTCGCTCTGCTCGCCGATGTGGCGGTCGCGGCGGTCGATGCGCGCCTCCTTGACGGCCACACGCGGCTCGGCGTCGCCGCCGGCGATCACGCGGTGATCATCTGGCCGCTGCTCTGCGGGCTTGCCAAGGCGCGCTATCACCTGTTGACCAACAAGCCGGTATCCGGCGCCGAAGCCGAGCGCATCGGGCTCGTGGCGATCGCCGTGCCCGACGGCGAGGTGCTCGACGCGGCCTTCGGAGTCGCACGCACGCTCGCGGCCGGCAGTCAGACCGCCATTCGCTGGACCAAGCACGCGCTCAACAACTGGCTCAAGGCGGCGGGCCCGAATTTCGATACCTCGCTCGCGCTCGAATTCCTGGGATTCAGACTGTCCGACGCGCGCGAGGGGCTCGCGGCCGCCCGCGCCAAGCGGCCGGCGGCATTCGGGGGCGGAGAGCCGGGCCCATGACCGCGGGGGTGACCGCGGAGATGGCCGCCATCGAGCCGGTGCTCGCGTCCTCTCGCGCGGACCTCGAGGCCCTGCAATTGGCGCGGCTGCGCTCGACCGTCCGCCATGCCTACGAGAACAACGCGGGCTACAAGCGCAAGTTCGACGCGCTCGGCGTCTGCCCCGACGATCTGCGCTCGCTCGGCGACCTGGCGAGTTTCCCCTTCACCACCAAGGCGGATCTGCGCGAGGCGTATCCCTTCGGATTCTTCGCCGTGCCCAGGGAGCAGATCGCGCGCGTGCATGCCTCGTCCGGCACGACCGGCAGTCCCACCGTGGTCGGCTATACCCGTGGAGACATCGCGACCTGGGCGGGCCTGGTCGCGCGGTCGATCCGAGCGGCGGGCGGCCGCGCCGGAATGAAAGTGCACGTCGCCTACGGTTACGGCTTGTTCACCGGCGGCCTGGGCGCGCACTACGGAGCCGAGGCCGCCGGCTGCACGGTGATCCCGATGTCCGGCGGCCAGACCGAGAAGCAGGTACAGCTGATCCGGGATTTCGAGCCCGACATCATCATGGTGACGCCGAGCTACATGCTGTCGATCCTGGACGAGTTCTGTCGCCAGAAGATCGATCCCGCCTCGACATCGCTGCGCATCGGCATTTTCGGTGCCGAGCCCTGGGGCGAGGGCATGCGCGCCGAGATCGAGTCCGCGTTCGAGATCGATGCCTGCGACATCTATGGTTTATCGGAGGTCATGGGGCCCGGCGTCGCCCAGGAGTTCGTGCACACCAAGGACGGCCCGACCATATGGGAGGATCACTTCATTCCCGAGATCGTCGATCCCGCATCCGGCAGGCCGGTCGCGGACGATCAGGAGGGGGAGCTGGTATTCACGTCGCTCACCAAGCAGGCCATGCCGGTGATCCGCTATCGCACGCGCGACCTCACGCGGCTGCTGCCGGGCACGGCGACGGCGATGCGGCGCATGGCCAAGATCAGCGGCCGGAGCGATGACATGCTGATCGTGCGCGGCGTGAATGTGTTTCCGTCGCAGGTCGAGGAGCTGATCCTGCGTTGCCAGGGACTCGCGCCGCACTTCGAGATCGAGATCACCCGCCCGAACCGCCTCGATGAGATCGCCGTCACGGTGGAGGCGCGCGCCGGTCTCGGCACGGACATGCACGCCGCCGCCGCGGCGCTGCTCGGGGCCAAGCTCAAGGACCACGTCGGCGTCAGCGCCGAGATCCGGGTGGTCGTGAGCGGGTCGCTGCCGCGCTCGATGGGCAAGGCCGTTCGCGTCAAGGATCGGCGGACGGGCGCTTAGAGTGGCGATGCAGGTTTCCGTGACCCGAGGACCGGCGTTGCGTGCGCTGGCGATCGCCGCGGCGCTGGCCGGCGCGGCTTTGGCCGGCGCGGCGTTGGCAGGTGCCGCCGTCCGCTCGGCCGATGCGCCGCCGGCGGCGCACACCGAGGGCACGTCCTCGCAATCCGCGCATGCCGATTCGGCACCGGGGCAGCAGCTCGACGAGGTCTTGGTGAACGGCGAGCGCCCGGGCCCGGGTCTGTGGCGGGTGCATCGCGGAGACGCGCAGGTCTGGATCCTCGGCGGCATGTCGCCGCTTCCCAAGGACATCACCTGGCGCTCCAAGCAGGTGGAGCAGATTCTCGACGGCACCCGCATGGTGTTGGTGCAAAAGCCGATCGAGATCGGCTTCGCGCGAATTCTCTGGCTGCTCATCACGCAGCGGGACCTTCTGATGGTCGGCGGCGGCAAGCGGCTGCACGACGTTCTGCCGGCGCGGCTCCACGAGCGGTTCGCCGTGCAACGCGCCAAGTATACGGATGACGCCAACAAGTGGGAGCGCTTTCGCCCGCTGGTCGCGGCCGCGTTCCTGCAGCAGGCGGCATTTCACAAGGTGGGCCTGTCGACCCGCGTGGATCTCGGCGCGGCGATGCGCACGCTCGCGAAGAAGCATCACGTCGAGCTGGAGGAGATCAAGATCGCGGGCGTGCGCGATATCGTGGATGCGTTCAAGACGCTGCCGCCGGCCGCCGAGAACGCCTGCGTCGAGGCATCGCTCGCCACCGTCGAGAGCGGTCTGCCGCGCCTGGTCGATCGGGCGCAGGCCTGGGCGAACGGCAATGTCGAGCGCATCGAGAAGCTCGCGGAGCCGGCCGAGATCGACGCCTGCCGCGCGGCGCTCGACACCGGCAAAGGCGCCGCGGACCTGATCTCGCGTGTCCGCTCCACCTGGCTCGGCAGCATCGAGGAACAGCTCCGCACCGGCGGCACCACCATGGCGGTGATCAACATCGACATGCTGATCGAGCGGGGCGGGCTGCTCGACCAGCTTCGCGACCGGGGCTACCAAGTGGAGGCGCCGGCCGGAGCACAGTGACCGGCGGCACGGGCCCGGCCGCCGATCCGGCCGGGCGGCGGCGTCCGAACGGCCAACGTGCGGGTTTGATAGCATGGTCGGGCGGAGCCCCGATGCCTGACAAAGTCAGCTTTACTTATAACGAATACATCCTGTTGCTCACGGCGTTTGCGGCCGGCACCGTGGATCTCATCAGCTTTGCCACTCTCGGCGGCGTGTTTGCCTCGGCGATGACGGGCAATTTCGCGCTGCTTGCGTACTATGTCGCCCAGGGCGAGTCACACGCCGCGATGGGCTCGGTCGTGGCGCTGATCGGATTCACCATCGGCTGTGCGGGCGCAGTCCTTCAGCGCCGCGGCCATGCACAGGCTCAGGCGCTCAACGTGCTGCTCGGGACCGAGGCGGCGCTGCTGTTGTTCTTCGCGGTCTATGCGCTGTGGACGCCGAATGTATCGCACGCCCCGTCCGATCACCTGCAGGTCCTGCTGCTGGCCGTGGCGATGGGGATGCAGGGCGTGATCGGTCAGACGGTGAGCCTGACGACCATCGTGTTCACCACCACGCTGACCAAGCTGGTGAGCACCATCGCGGACTCGATCGTGAACGGCGACCTGTCGGCGCTCAAGGATGTGAAGATCCAGAGCTCGGTGGTCGTGTCCTATCTGTTCGGCGCGCTGCTCTCGGGCACCTTGATCGTGCATCATGCGGAGGGCGTGGTGCTGCTGCCGTTCATCGGGGTCGCGCTGGCGTTCGCGATGCACCGTTTGTCGCAGCGGCGGGCCTCGTAGCGAGCGCATCTTCGCGAACGCCGCTTCCCGGGGCTTCATGCCGCAGTCCGTGCACGCGATGATGTCCTCGGCTCGCGCATGGGGCAGGGCGCGCTCGATGCGCGCGGCGAGAGGGATTCCGGGAAGCGGCAACGCGGCTGGAGCGCGGCGTCGCGCGGGTCTGGGTCGGGGCGGCGCTTGGCCGCTGTGGGGCCGGTGGGGCGTCGGCTCGGCCCTTTTTGCCGTAGACTACGCGGCCTCGGGTGCCCTCGGGGTGTAGCTCAGACTGGTAGAGCGCTACGTTTGGGACGTAGATGTCGCAGGTTCGAATCCTGTCACCCCGACCAGTGAAATCAATAAGTTACCTGCAAGATTATTGTTCCAGGAACCCCTTGGCCCGCCCCAGCTCTCGCAATGCCATCTTCGAAGCCGGCATGAACCTGTTCATCGAGCGGGGATTTCACGCCTGCAGTGTCCAGGAAGCCGAGCCTTGCGCAGCATCTCGGCGACCCGACCCTCAAGGGATACGCCGTGCTGCAGAAGATCTTCTTCGCTGCGACGAAGTCGAGCCAGGCGGCGGGCGGCGCTTTCATCGAGAGGCTCATGCAACGCAGCCAGGACCGGGAGCCCAGCTCCGGACCGGCGGTGGCCCAGGCGCAGATAGCGTCCTTTCGCGAGTGGGAGCAGGTAGCGGGGGAGCGCTTCTCGGACCTGAAGAGAATTCCGCACCCGACTCTCGTCGTCAACGGCGTTCATGACGAGATGATCCCGGTCTCGAACTCGTATTGGCTCAGCGCGCATCTGCCGAATGCCGTGCTCTTGACCTATCCGGACTCCGGGCACGGCTCGCTATTTCAGTTCCACGAGCCGTTCACGCTGCAGGCCGCGGCATTCCTCGCTTCGGAGTCGGAGTTCGCGCCCTACTGATACCTCGCGCGATCCGGTCGCGCTGCTCACCTCGGATTGGTATGCGTCGTCGGCAGCCCTCAACCCTCCGCCGCCGCAGCAATCTCCTCCTGCTGCTTGATCTCGCTCGCCGCATTGGCATCGGGCGGCGGCGCGGCGGCCGCGAATTCCGGGGTCTTGGATTGCACCTGCTTGGCAAGCTTCGTGTTGGCCAGCCCCTGATCGATGGTCTCGCGCATGTGATTCTGCATCTCCTGCACGTCCTCGAGCGCCAACTGTACCTGTGCCGCTCGGCCGCACTCGACGCCGCCCTTGCTCGAAAGCACCACGGCATTCACGGTGGTGCTGTCGCCGCTGGGCCCTGAAGTGACTTCGACGACGTCGCCGTCGCTGATGGAGCAGCGTCGGCCGCTCGGATCGACCAGGTCCAAATCCGATGATGCCACGAACACGTGCGCCTGGCGGTCCGAGAGCGTCTGCACCACGCTGCCCGCGCCGGCGGGCGGATCGACGTTGCGGTCGCTCTGCTGCGCCTCGATCGCCTCGGTCTTCACTTGCCGTCCGACCTCGTCCGCAAGCTTCTGCTTGACCTCGGGTGTGATGGGCGCGGCATCCGCGGGCGGAGGATCCGCCGCTTCGTTGCGGGTGGAGTAGGAGACGAAAAGAGTCGCCGCCAGCATGTAATCGGTCAACCAGGCGAGGGGCGTCTGGTATGCGGCATCGGGGGTGAAGTAGCCGCGGTAGTGTCCGTACCAAGGAGTCGGGCTGGTCGTGTATGTCCAGACGGACTTCTCCGGTGCCTGCAGCCGGCTGCCGGCCCATTGATACATGTTCGGCGCGAAGTATCGGGAGGTGGCGTACACATCGAGCGTCGTATTGCCGTAGGTATACGGCCGATAGATCTGGTGCACGGTCCG
>DATAUO010000100.1:0-58345 GCA_036268215.1 Steroidobacteraceae bacterium | reverse complement strand
ACGCTGCTCATCGGCGCCACCAGCGTGTTCGCCGAGCTGCAGAGCGCGCTCGGCCGCATCTGGCATACCGCGAGCCGCGCATCGGGCGGCGTGTGGCCGGCGATCCGCGATCGCCTGCTGTCGTTCGGCCTGGTGCTCGGCGTCGGCTTCCTGCTGCTGGTGTCGCTCGTGCTCAGCGCGGGCCTCGAAGGTTTCGGCAGCTGGCTCGGCAAGATGGTCGGCCATGGGCAGGACGTGCTGTTCGTGCTCGACATGCTGCTGGGATTCGCCGCCGCCGCCGGTTTGTTCGCGCTGATCTTCAAGTATCTGCCGCGCGAGAACATCCACTGGCGCGACGTATGGGTCGGCGCGTTGGTGACCGCGGGCCTCTTCACCGTCGGCAAGATCCTGATCATCGTCTACCTGGGGAGGGCCAGCGTCACCTCTGCGTACGGCGCCGCGGGCTCATTCCTGGTGCTGATGCTGTGGGTTTACTACTCGGCCCAGATATTTCTGCTGGGCGCGGAATTCACGCGCTGCTACGCGTACCAGCACGGCTCGCACGTCGCCGCCGCGCCCAGGCCGGCTCAGCCGCCCGCTACTTTCCGGCGCTCATCGACTTCAGCAGGCGATAGGTGAACTCGACGCTCTCGTCGAACGCCCGCACGCCGATGCGCTCGTCGCGTCCATGGGCGCGGTTCTCGTCAACGTCCATCCACACGCCGCTCACGTCGTAGCTCGGCATCCCGGCATTGCGGGTCTGGCGGTCGTCGCTGAAACCGGTCGCCATCGTGGGCACCACCGGCACCCGCGGCCACAGCGAGTGCGCCAGCGCCGCCACCTTGGCCATGATCTGCGGCGTCGGCGGCGATTCCGGGCTGACGATGGGGGCGGCGTCGCGGGTGATGCTGACTGCCGGATCGGCGAGGTGGGCGGTGAGCAGGCTCTCGACATTCGCGGCGGTGTCGCCCGGCATCATGCGGCACTGGATGGTCGCGCGGGCTCTCTGAGGCAGCGCATTCTCCGCGTGGCCGCCCGAGATCAAGGTGGGGACGCAGGTGGTGCGCAGCTCGGCATTGAGGCGCACCACGCGGCTCAGCCGCTCGGCGGCGTCGAGGTCGGGCACGGGCTGGGCAACTGCGCGCATGTCGGCGGCGGTCTGACCGGTCTCCAGATCGGCGAACTTCGCGAAGCTCGCGCGGGTGGTCGCCGTCAGCATGACCGGGAACTTGAATGCTTCGAGCCGTCCGAGGCCGGCGGCAAGGCGGTAGATGGCATTGTCCGGGCCGGGCAGAGACCCATGGCCGCCCGGGCTCGTCGTCTCGAGCGTGAAGGTGAGATAGGTCTTTTCGCTGGTACCGACCTCGAAGAAGAGCGGCTGGCCGTTCTTGGTGCTGCCGCCGCCGCCGTCCAGGTTGATCACGAGCGCGGCATCGATCAGATCGCGGTGCTCCTCGAGCAGGAACGCGGGGCCGTTGGCATCGCCGCCCGCCTCCTCATCGGCGGTGAAAGCGACGACGATGTCCCGGTCCGGCACGAACTTGTCGCGCTTCAGCCGGATCAGCGACTCGACCAGCGCGGCATCGCCGTCCTTCATGTCGATGGTGCCGCGGCCGTAGAACCATCCCTCGCGCTCGGTCAAGCGGAACGGGTCGACCGTCCAGTCCTCGGGCTTCGCCTCGACCACATCGAGGTGGCCGAGAAACAGCACGGCGTTCCCCGGATGTCTGCCGCGATAGCGCACCACGATGTTGCCCTTGTTCGGATGATCCGCGGGAGCCACGAAGGTGACCTCGTCCGCCCGGAATCCGGCGCTCGCCAGCCATGCCTGGATGGCCTTGGCCGCGGCGGTGGTCCCGACCGCGTGCGTGGTGTTGATCTCGACCAGGCCCTTGAAGATGTCGTGCGCCAGGTCGAGATCCGCCGCCGGCGGCAGCAGGGGATCGCCGCCGGACCTCGCCATGGCCGGGGCTCCGCCGAGGATCGACGCGGCGAGGGCGCATGCCAAGGTTCCGGGCCACAGAGTCATCTTTCGCGTACGCATCGAGCTATCCCCCGGATTTGCCGACCGGCATGATGGAGCAAACGGCGCCCGCGCTCAAACGATGCCTTTCGCCTTGAGCGTCTCGATGGCCGCATCGCTCATCCCGAGCCGCTCGCGCAGGATCACGGCGGAGTCCGCGCCCAGCGTGGGCGGCGCGCGCCGGTAGCTGACCGGCGTCTCCGACAGGTTCAGGGGGCTCGCCACCAAGGGCACGCTGCCCGCCGCCGGATGCGGCAGATCGATGCGCATGTGCCGCGCGCGCACCTGCGGATCGGCGAACACCGCATCGATCGTGTTGATCGGGCCCGCCGGCACGCCGACCCGCTCGAGCGCCGCGGCCCAGTGCGCGGTGGTATTCGCGACCGTGACGGCGGACAACATCGGGATCAGCTCGGCGCGGTTCGTCACCCGATCCTTGTTGGCCGTGAAGCGCGGGTCGCCGGCGAGCTCGGGGAGCCCAAGAACTGCGCAGAAGCGCGCAAATTGCCCGTCGTTGCCGACCGCCGCCAGCACGTGGCCGTCGCTGGTGGGGAAATCCTGGTAGGGCACCAGGTTCGGGTGAGCGTTTCCGTGGCGCCGCGGTGCGGCGCCGCTCACCAGGTAATTCATGGCTTGATTTGCGAGGCATGCCACCTGCACGTCGAAGAGCCCGATGTCGATCTGCTGGCCGATGCCGGTGCGATCGCGATGCGCGAGCGCCGCGAGGATGCCGATCGTGGCGTAGAAGCCGGTGAACAGGTCGGTGACCGCGACGCCGGCGCGCTGCGGGCCGCCGCCCGGCTCATCGTCGCTCCGGCCGGTGATGCTCATCATGCCGCCCATCGCCTGAACCAGGAGGTCGTATCCGGCGCGCGGCGCGTAGGGTCCGGTCTGACCGAACCCGGTGATCGAGCAATACACGAGCTCGGGGTGATCGGCGCGCAGCGACCGGTAGTCCAGCCCGTAAGCCGCGAGCCCGCCGACCTTGAAGTTCTCCAGCACCACGTCCGATTGGCGTGCCAGGGATTTGATGATCGCCTGCCCCTCTGCGGTGGTGAAATCCACCGTCAGCGAGCGCTTGTTGCGGTTCGCGCAGAGATAGTACGCCGCATCGGCGGTGTCGTGGCCGCCCGTATCGCGCAGGAAAGGCGGGCCCCAGCCCCGGGTGTCGTCGCCCGCGCCCGGCCGCTCGACCTTGATCACGTCGGCGCCCAGGTCCGCGAGGATTTGGCCGCACCAAGGGCCGGCCAGCACCCGCGACAGATCGAGCACGGTCAAATGTGAAAGCGCACCGCTCACCGGATCACCTCGAAAACCCGCGAAGGGCGTCCCTTGGCATGAGAGCCGCGGATTATGCGATGCTTCGCTCTCGCGTGAAACCAAAGGGTGAATATGGCGACCGCAAGCTTTCATTGGGACGATCCGTTGCTGCTCGAGGATCAGCTCACGGACGAGGAGAGAATGATTCGAGATGCGGCGCGCGACTACGCGCAGGGCCGGCTGGCCCCCCGCATCGTCGAGGCGTTCCGCCGCGAGCACACCGACCCCGCCATCTTCAAGGAAATGGGCGAGCTCGGGCTCCTCGGGGCGACGATGTCGACCGAGCTGGGCGGCGGCGGCCTGAACTACGTCAGCTACGGGCTGATTGCGCGCGAAATCGAGCGCGTCGACTCGGGTTACCGCTCCATGATGAGCGTGCAATCCTCGCTGGTGATGCTGCCGATCGATCGCTTCGGTACCGAGGCGGTGAAACGCAAGTACCTGCCCAAGCTGGCCCGCGGAGAATCCATCGGCTGCTTCGGGCTGACCGAGCCGGATCACGGCTCCGATCCCGGCAGCATGGTGACCCGCGCGCGGCGCGCCGCGGGCGGCTACAAGCTCTCCGGCGCCAAGACCTGGATCTCCAACAGCCCGATCGCGGACGTGTTCGTCGTGTGGGCCAAGACCGAGGACGACGTGATCCGCGGCTTCGTGCTCGAGAAGGGGTGGAAGGGCCTGTCGGCCCCCGCGATTCACGGCAAGGTGGGATTACGCGCCTCGACCACCGGACAGATCCTGATGGACGAGGTGTTCGTCCCCGAGGAGAACCTGCTGCCCGGCGTCACCGGCTTGAAGGGACCCTTCACCTGCCTGGACTCGGCGCGCTACGGCATCGCCTGGGGCGCCCTCGGCGCGGCCGAGAGCTGCTGGCACACCGCGCGCCAATACGTCCTCGACCGCAAGCAGTTCGGCCGCCCCCTGGCGGCGAACCAGCTCGTGCAGAAAAAACTGGCCGACATGCAGACCGAGATCACGCTTGCGCTGCAAGGGTGCCTCCGGCTCGGCCGCATGAAGGATGACGGCACGGCCTCGGTGGAGATCACCTCCATCATGAAGCGCAACTCCTGCGGCAAGGCACTCGAAGTGGCGCGCACGGCGCGCGACATGCTGGGCGGCAACGGAATCTCGGACGAGTTCGGGGTGATTCGCCATGTCGTGAATCTCGAGGTGGTCAACACCTACGAGGGCACGCACGACATCCACGCGCTCATCCTCGGCCGCGCGCAGACCGGGATTCAGGCGTTCACCTGAGCTGACGGCAGATACTCCCTACGGATACGCCGGCGAGGCGGACCCGGAGACGCGCGGCACGCGGTAGGACGGCTTGATGTCCAGCTGCCACTCGAGCTTGGCGGGTGCGTCGGCGCCGACCACGACGTGCTTTGCGGTCGCGGCCTCCGGTTGCGCCATGCCGGGATGCCACACGCGCACGGTGTAATCGCCCGGCGGGAGGTCGCCGATCGACGCCGTTCCCGAGCGTCCGGTGGTGGCGAAGAAGGGTGTCTCCGACACGTAGATGTACCCCACCATCCAGTCGTGGATGTTGCAGCCGAGCACCACGACGCCGGTGGTGTCGAACAGCACCGGCGGGGCCTCGGTCCCGCCGTAGAGGGGCAGCTCGAAGCGCTTCGCCGGCGAGAACGAATAGACCTGATGGCGCACCTTGTCGCTGTTCGGGAAACGCACCCTGGTTCCGACCAGCACGGGCGTCACATAGGGCACGAATTGCTTGTCGACCTGGTCCACGGCGTCCGGCGGCGCCTTGGCGTGCGCCGCGGCCTTGGGGTCCGACGGCACGGCGAGCACCACGGCGTCGGCGACCGCCTTGCCGTGTTGATCCTTGACGGCGGCCTCGAGCGCCGCGCCCGCCGCTGCGTGGCCCAGGATGAGCGCGAGGCCGCCGAGCATTGCCGCGGCCGCGTTGCGTGGGATGTCCATCAGAAGCTGTAGCTCCAGGTGATTTCGGGTATGGATTTGTCGTAGTCATTGCCGCCATACGCGCGGGTCTCGAAGCGCGCGAAGCCGAGGCTCAGCGCATTGTGCGGGCTCAAGGCGAACTCGAGGCCCGCGGCGGCTCCGTAGGTGTTGCCGGTGATCTTGTAGGCGTAGTAGTCCTCGCCGAACGCGGGATCCTCGGCGATCGCTCGCGACGCGTAGAACACCTGAAGGTTCTCCTCGGTGGTCGAGATCACGTCGCCGCGGCGGGCGGACAGTGAAAGCGTCAAGAAGACGCGCCCGCTCAGCGAGTACTCCGCGTGCGCGCTCAAGGTTCGGCCGATGGCGCTGAAGGCGTCGCCCGAGATGCCGGGCACTTCCTGCTCCTGATCACGCGCGGCGCGGCGATCGAGCGCGTACTCTCCCCAGACGCTCCAGCGCTCGAAGCGCCGACCCGCGGCGAGCGCGGCGTGATAGTCCCACGTGTTGCGGTACGGGTCGTCATAGCTCGTGCGGCCCGCCGAGACGCCGACGGTCGCCCACGGCGCATACGCGCCGAGCCCCCACTTGTGCTTGAGCACGATCGAGGCGTCCGCGGACGCGTTGGTCAACCCCGTGATTTCGCGGTAGGCCTCGCCCGCCAGGTTGCCGCCGATGGTGACGCTGTAGCCGGTGCCGAGCGGAAAGAGCTGCGCCGCGGACAGATGGGCCCCGACGATGGTGTCGGACACGATGTCGTCATAGGGCTCGGCATTGCCGACGTTGCTGTCGCGGCGAACGCCGGCCCCGGCGCCGAGCGTCCAGTCGCCGGCGCACGCAAGCCCGGACCAGCAGGAGAGCAGCAGCGCGCAGGCCCGGGCGGCGCGGAGCGCCGACGGGTCGCGAACCTCGCGTGCCCGACGCACACGCACATCCTTTTGCACCTGGCATTGCACGGCCGCATTATGCAATCCCGCCGGCGCGCGGGTCTGCCGACCCCGTCGCAGCGGGCCCGACAGGCGGACGCGCACCGGCGGAATGTCATTTTCTTTGAAGTACGTCGAGGTTTTTCGCGGCCGTGCCCATGTCGCGGAAATAGCGAAGCAGCGCCGCAATGGCCTGCGGGCGGGCGGCCGACAGGGCCGCGTTGATCCAGGCCTGATCGTTCATCCGGAGCCGCGGTTCGTGTGCCGAGGGTCCGTTCGCTCGCCTTGCGTGATGAGGCAGGCGTTGCGGCTGCCGGTCGCGTAGATCCACAGCCAGCTCAGGGCGACGACCAGGCGGTTGCGTACCCCGATCAAGAAGTAGATGTGGGCGAGCCCCCATATCCACCAGGCGATCCAGCCGCGCAGGCGCAGCCAGCCGAAGTCGATGACCGCCGCGCGCCGGCCGATGGTGGCGAGATTACCGGCATGCCGGTAGCGAAAGGGTCGCGGCGTAGCGTCGCCGCGGAGCCGCGCGCGGATGGCGCGCGCGACGTGCGCTCCTTGCTGCTTCGCGGCGGGCGCGATGCCTGGAACCGGCCTGCCCTGCCATGCATCGAGGGTGGCGGTGTCGCCGACGATGAAGATCTCGGAATGGCCGGGTGCGGTGAGGTCGGGTTCGACGCGCGCGCGGCCTGCACCGTCGGCGGGCGAGCTGACCCAGGCTGCCGCTCCGGATGCGCGAACTCCGGCGGCCCAGAGGATCACCTTGGCCGCGAGCGCCTCGTCGCCGTACACCACGCCGCTCTCGCTGCACTCGCGCACCGGCCGGCCGAGACGAACCTCGACTCCCAGGCGCTCGAGCGCACGGTGCGCATAGTCCGAAAGGTCGGGAGTAAAGCTCGGCAGCACCCTCGATCCCGCCTCGATCAGGACGACCCGGGCCTTGCGCGTGTCGATGTGGCGGTACTCGCGCGGCAGGTTCTGCTTGGCGAGCTCGGCAATCGCCCCGGCCAGCTCGACGCCCGTCGGTCCACCGCCCACGATGACGAAGGTCAGCAGCGCGTCGCGCGCCGCGGGATCGGCCTCGCGCTCGGCCCGCTCGAGGGAGAGGAGGATGCGGCGGCGGATCGTGATCGCATCCTCCAGAGTCTTGAGCCCGGGCGCGTAGGGCTCCCACTCGTCGTGTCCGAAATAGGCGTGCTGGGCGCCGGTGGCGAGGATCAGCGTGTCGTAGCAGAGGGTCGCGCCGTCGTCGAGCCGGACCCGGCGCTCCGCGGCGTCGATGCCGCAGACTCCGCCGAGCAGCGTGGTGACCTCCTTGCGGTTGCGCATCAAGTGGCGGATCGGCCACGCAATCTCCGAGGTCGCGAGCGAGGCCGTGCCGACCTGGTAGAGCAATGGCTGAAACAGATGGTGATTGCGCCGATCGATCAGGGTGATGCGCACGTCGGCGCCGGCGAGCCCCTGAGCCGCCGCCAGCCCACCGAAGCCCGCTCCGACGATGACGACGTGGTGGGTCAAGATGCGGCGGCTTTGACTTCGACCAGCACGGTCCCGGTGGCGACGGGATGACCCGCCGCAATCCAGGCATCGAGGCCCCCGTGCAGCGGCCTCACGCGCTTGAAGCCGTGATTCATGAGGATCTTGGCCACGCGTGCCGCCGAGGCCTCGCTCGGACAGGTGCAGTAGAGAATGATCTCGCGGTCCCGCGGCAGCTCCTTGAGTCGATGGGCGACATCGCTCAGCGGCACGTGCAGCGCGCCCGGGATCCAGCGCGGCTCGAGCTGGCGCGCGGTCTCCGAGCGCACGTCGACGACCACCGGCGAGGCGCCCGCCTGGATGAGCGAGTAGAGATCGGCGACGCTGATGCGCGCCATGCGCAACATGCGATAGAAGCGCCGGCGCTCCCACCACTTGGAGGCGATGTAGCCGAGCAGGAGGACGAGCACGATCTCCGCGGCGGAGCTGCCGATCTCGCTCACGTGCTCGAGCAGCCGCTCGATCTGGTTGCGGAACAGGGCCCCCGCGGCCAGCGCCGCACCCACCCACAGGAACGCGGAGCACGTGCTCAGGAGCACGAAGCGCAGCCACCCGATGCGCAAGGCGCCGGCCATCGGCGGGGCGATGATGGCGAGCCCGGGGATGAACTTGGCGATCACGATCGAATTGACGCCCCAACGCTCGAATCGCGATTGCGTCTGGCTCACGCACGAATCCGGCTCCAGAGAGATCCTGCACAGCGTCTTCAGCACCCGGATGCCGAATCGCTGGCCGATCCAGTACCAGCCGCAATCGGCGACGAGGCAGGCGAGCGTCGAGAGCAGGAACAGGGTCGTGAACGACAGCTGCCCCGAGGCCGCGACCGCGCCCGCGACGATCAGCGCGGGAACCGCCGGGACCGGCAGGCCGAGCTGGTCGAGCAGCACATTCACCACCACCATGCCGATTCCGTATTCGGCGATGATGGCAATCAGCTGTTGCGGCATGATGCGCCCCGCCGTCAGTCGCGCGAGCCGCGCGGCGCAAGCACGTGGGCGTGCGCGCTCTGCGAAGCCCGCAGCACGGCTCCATGCTCGATGTGCGGCAGCCCCGCGGCGACGATGCCGAGCAGCGGCAGGAAGGAGCACACGCGATACACGAACTCGATGCCGTGGACGTCGGCCAGGCCGCCGAGCACGGCGGCGCCGATGCCGCCGACGCCGAAGGCGAAACCGAAGAACAGACCGGATACCGCGCCCACGCGGCCGGGCATGAGCTCCTGGGCGAACACCACGATGGCGGAGAACGCCGAGGACAGGATGAATCCGATCACGAAGGTGAGGATGGTGGTCGCGGTCAGTCCCACGTAGGGCAGCAGGATGCTGAAAGGCGCGACCCCGAGGATGGAGATCCAGATGATGCGCTTGCGGCCGATGCGGTCGCCCAGGGGGCCGCCCACCAGCGTGCCCGCGGCCATGGCGATCAGGAACACGGACAGGCGCAGCTGCGCCGACTGCGCCGACAGGTGGAACTTCTCCATCAAATAGAAGGCGTAGTAGCTCGAGATGCTGGCCGTGTAGAAGAACTTGGAGAAGATCAGCAGCACGAGGATGGCGACCGACCAGGCCACGCGGCGTTGCGAGACCGGGCTCGCGGCGGGCTCGGGCTTGCGCGCCGCCTTCGCGCGGTCGAGATGGTGACGCTGATACCAGGAGCCGACGCGGATCAGCACGGCGATGGCGAGCAGCGCAGCCAGGGAGAACCAGGCGAGGCTCGGCCGTCCACGCGGCAGAATGAACCACGCGGCGAGCAGCGGGCCGGTGGCGCCGCCGGCGTTGCCGCCGACCTGGAATATCGATTGCGCGAGACCGTGGCGGCCGCCGGACGCCAGGCGCGCGATGCGCGAGGACTCGGGATGAAAGATCGACGAGCCCGCGCCGATCAGGGCCGCGCCCACGAGCAGCACCGCATAGGTCGGTGCGAGCGCAAGGGTCAGGACGCCGAACAGCGTGGAGCCCATTCCCAGGGCGAGCGAATAGGGCTTGGGATGCTTGTCCGTGTAGACGCCGATCAGCGGCTGGAGCACGGAGGCGCAGACCTGATAGGTCAGCGTGATGATGCCGACCTGCACGAAGGAGAGGTGGAACTCGGGCTTGAGCAGCGGGTATATCGCCACCACCAACGACTGCATCATGTCGTTCAAATAGTGCGAGAAGCTGATCGCGCCCAGCACGTTGAAGCGCGGCTGCGCCGCCTGCATCTTCGCGCCCGATTCGGCCGTCGCGCTCATTTCGCCGCCGCGGCTTCGGCCGGTCTCATGCCCTCGTCATCGCTCGATCTCATGCCCGTACCCTACTAGCTAGTTCGTCGCCCGTCCTGAGAGAATGAGCGGATGAACCGCTTCGCGCCGTACGTGGTCCTACGCGACATCGTTTCCCGGTGGGATGTGCTGGCATTCATCGTGGTCATCGGGCTGATCGCGTTCCTCGGCGAGACCTCGCGCGGGCTGTTCGCGCCGCTCTCGCAGCTCGAGGCGGTGCCCTTGTCGCTCGATCCGATCCACCTGCCGGAGTACGCCGCACGGACCACGTTCCGCATGCTGGCGGCCCTGTTTCTCTCGCTGGTATTCACTTTGACATACGCGACCTGGGCGGCCAAGAGCGACCGCGCGGGGAAGCTCCTGGTACCCATCCTGGACATCCTGCAGTCGGTGCCCATTCTGGGCTTCATCTCGGTCACGGTCGTGTTCTTCATGTCGCTCGCGCCCGGCCGGGTCTTGGGCGCCGAGTTCGCCGCGATCTTTGCCATATTCACCAGCCAGGCCTGGAACATGGCGTTCAGCTTCTACCAGTCGCTGCGCACGATCCCGACCGAGCTGATCGAGGCCGCCGAGTCCTTCCGGCTCTCCCCCTGGATGCGCTTCTGGCAGCTCGAGGTGCCGTTCGGCATGCCGGCGCTCATCTGGAACATGATGATGTCCATGTCGGGCGGCTGGTTCTTCGTGGTGGCCTCGGAGTCCATCAGCGTGGGCCACACCACGGTGGCGCTGCCCGGCGTCGGCTCCTACATCGCGCTCGCCATCCAGCAGAAGAATCTCGCCGCGATCGGCTGGGCGATCGGGACCATGCTGATCGTCATCCTGCTCTACGACCAGCTCTTGTTCCGGCCGCTGGTCGCCTGGGTCGACCGCTTCCGGGTCGAGCAGGAGCCGGGCGCGCGCATGGCCGATTCCTGGGCGCTCACCATGATGCGGCGCTCGCGGCTGATCCACGCCGCGACGGTGGCGTTTCACGCGGCCGTGCTCTGGACCAGCCGCGCCGGCAAGCGCAAGGAGCGGCCGGTGCGCGAAGCGCCGCCGGCTCCCAAGCGCAGCTACGATCTTCTCTGGGTTTCGTTGGTGGCGGCCGCCGTGGTGCTCGGCCTCTGGCACATCGTCGCGGTGCTGATCAAGAACACGCCCATGAGCGAGGCTCTGTCCGTGAGCGGTCTCGCGCTGCTCACCATGTTGCGCGTGTTCGTCCTGATCGCGCTCGCCAGCGTGATCTGGGTGCCGATCGGGGTGTGGGTCGGCATGCGCCCGCGCGCCGCCCAGATCGTCCAGCCGATCGCCCAGTTCATGGCCGCGTTCCCGGCGAACCTGCTTTTTCCCATCGCGGTCTTCGGCATCGTCACCTGGAAGCTGAACCCCGACATCTTCCTGAGCCCGTTGATGATCCTCGGCACTCAGTGGTACATCCTGTTCAACGTGATCGCGGGCGCCTCGTCGATTCCCGCCGAAATGCGCTACGTCGCGGCCAATTTCGGCGTCACCGGATGGTTGTGGTGGCGCAAGGTGGCGCTCCCCGCCGTGTTGCCGTTCTACGTCACGGGCGCGATCACCGCGTCGGGAGGCTCCTGGAACGCCGCGATCGTCGCGGAGCTCGCGACCTGGGGTACCACCCAGGTCCGGGCCCGCGGGCTCGGATCCTACATCGCGGAGGCGACCACGGCCGGCGACTTTCACCGCATCGTGCTCGGGATAGGTACCATGAGCCTGTTCGTCGTGGTCATCAACCGCCTGTTCTGGCGTCCCTTGTACTTCTACGCCGAGCGCAAATATCGGTTGACCTAAGAGCATTCCGGCCGCGGGCCGGCTTTGCCCAAGGAGGTTCGCTCATGAACACCACTTCACCGCTCCTGCAATGCACCGAAGTGCGCAAGGCATTCCCCAAACCGGACGGGGCCGAGCTGCTCGTGCTCGAAGGCATGAATCTCGAATTGCGCGAGGGCCAGATCGTCGGCCTGCTGGGGCGCTCGGGCTCGGGCAAGTCGACCTTGCTGCGCCTCATTGCCGGCCTCTCGGAGCCGACCGCCGGGCATCTGCGCTACCTGGGACAACCCATCTCGGGACCGGCTCCGGGCATCGCCATGGTGTTTCAGAGCTTTGCGCTGTTTCCGTGGCTGTCGGTGTTCGAGAACGTGGCCCTCGGGCTCGAGGCGCAGCGCATGCCGCGGACGGAGATCCGCAAGCGCTCGCTGGCCGCGATCGACCTCATCGGTCTCGACGGATTCGAATCCGCGTACCCGCGGGAGCTGTCGGGCGGCATGCGGCAGCGCGTCGGCTTCGCGCGGGCGCTGGTCACGCACCCGAACATCCTGCTGATGGACGAGCCGTTCTCGGCGCTCGATGTCCTCACCGCGGAGACCCTGCGCACCGACTTCCTCGATCTCTGGTCGGAAGGGCGCATGCCCATCCGCGGCGTGATCCTGGTCACGCACAACATCGAGGAGGCGGTCCTGATGTGCGACCGCATCCTGGTGTTCGGCAGCAATCCGGGCCGCATATTGAGCGAGATCAAGGTGACCCTGCCGCAGCCGCGCAACCGGCTCGATCCGAGCTTCCGGGAGCTGGTGGAGAATATCTACGTGGAGATGACCGCCCGCCCGCAGGGCGGGGCCACCCCGCGGCAGGAGCGATTCCCGGGGTTGGGCATCGGCAGCCAGCTGCCGCAGGTCTCATCGAACCTCCTGTCCGGTCTCATGGAGGCCGTGGCGGCACCGCCGTTCAGCGGCAACGCCGATCTGCCGAAGATCGCCTCGGACCTGCAGATGGAGATCGACGAGCTGTTTCCGGTGGGCGAGACCCTGCAGCTGCTGCGCTTCGCCGAGCTCGAGGGCGGCGACATCAAGCTGACCGCGGACGGCATGGCCTTCGCGCACTCGGCGCTGGATGAGCGCAAGCGCATCTTCCAGCGTCATCTGCTCACGTATGTGCCGCTCGCCGCGCACATCCGGCGGGTGCTCGACGAGCGCACGACGCATTCGGCGCGCAAAAGCCGTTTCATCGACGAGCTCGAGGATTACATGAGCGAGGAGGCCGCCGACCAGACCCTGCGAGCGGTGCTGCGCTGGGCGCGCTACGCCGAAGCGTTCGCTTATGACGACGAAAGCGCCATGTTCAGCCTCGAGAATCCGACTTAGATTAGAATGGAGCTCATGAGCGATTCGGTGCCTTACATGAATCTCCATGTGCCGCCCGAGGAGATGGTCAAGTACATACAGGACCTCATGAAGTTGCCGCACGGCGAGATCGCCGCCGGCTCCGCGATGACGCTGGCACAACGGCACTTCCAGGGCGATACGCCGCTGGCGCGGGCGGCCCTGCTCCGCTGGGGGGCGCTGAATCTGGCCTTTCAGGACAAGCGCCTGGAGACCTGGACCGTGTCGCGCGAGCAGGACCGTATCCAGGTGCCGGCCGCGCTGGTCGCGGCCGCGGGCATCGCGCCGTTGGTGATCGACAACGAGCGCGCAGTCTTCGACATTCCGGCCCTTCTCGATGCCACCTTGGAGTTCCAGCCACCGGCGGGGCAGGCTTAAGGAATCATGAGCACTCCGGCTCCGGCGGCGCGCAAGCCGCGCATCGACGTTCTCAAGACGATCGCGATCTACAAGATGCTCAAGGTCATGCTGCTCCTCGCGATTGCGTACGGAGAGATACGGCTGCGCGATGCCTCGCTCACGGCCAAGATCCTGAACTGGGCTTCGGCGCGGCCGACCGGCATGGAGCAGCACATGGTCACGCAGCTCCTCGCCTGGTTCACGGGCTTGTCCACCTCGAACATACACAAGCTTCGTATCCTGACCCTGTCCTACGCGTGCGTGTTCGCGGTCGAGGGCGTCGGGCTCTGGATGGAGCAGCGCTGGGCGGAGTGGATGACCACCATCGTCACCGCCTCGCTGATTCCCTTCGAGCTCTGGGAGCTCGTCTACCGCCCGAACATCGGCAAGGTGCTGGTGCTGCTCGCGAACGTCGCCATCGTCGGTTATCTGATCTGGCACGTGCGCAACCATTCGCCGCTGCGGGCCAAGCCTCTGGGCGAGTGAGGGCGCCCGGAGTCGCCGGGTGGAGACGCCTTGCCGTGCGGCGCGACGTTCAAGCCCTTTGTGAAATGATCTTCATCTCGGCTGAAAGCCATGGGATAGCGGTATTCTTCGTGGCGCCCGTCACCTACCACCCTTTTGGAGATCTCGATGAGCAAGTCCGGAACCCTGATTACCTCTGCGCTGCTGAGCTTGGGCCTGGCCGCCGCCGCGATGGCCGCCGACATGCCGAAGACTGCCGCGCCGATGGCCGCCGATGCGCCTGCCGCCGCTGCCCCCGCGTCCGACACCACCACCAAGCCGGCCAAGAAGCACGGCAAGAAGCACAGCAAGAAGACGAGCACCGCTCCGTCGTCCAGCAAGTAATTATTTGGTATAACGCCCCGGCCGTCGAAATGGCGGCCGGGGCGTTTTTATTTGCGAAGCCCGCCGCGTGGAGCCGCGGGCGCCGCGTGGATGCACGGAAGCAAGCGCACCGAGCCCGTGATCTCATCGAGGGAGCCGAGTGGACGTCGTAATCGCGATCAAAGCCCTGATACTCGGCGTGGTCGAGGGGCTCACCGAATTTCTACCGGTATCCAGCACCGGCCATCTCATCCTGGTGAGCAGCCTGCTCGACTGGAACGACGAGAAGGGCAAGCTGTTCGACATCGTGATTCAGTTCGCCGCCATCCTCGCCGTGGTCTGGGACTACCGGCGGCGGCTCTGGGAGGTGGTCGAGCGCCTGCCCTCGGACCCGAAGGCGCGGCGCTTCGCGTTCAACATCGTGCTCGCGTTCCTGCCCGCGGCAGTGCTCGGCCTCATGTTCGAGAAGGCCATCAAGCGCTACCTCTTCGCGGCGGTTCCGGTGGCGACCGCATTCATCGTCGGCGGCCTGATCATCCTCTGGATCGAGAGCCGCCCGCGTCGCGCGCGCGTGGACGATGTCGACGGGATCAGGCCGGCCGACGCGGTCATCGTGGGATTCGCGCAAGCGCTCGCGATGGTCCCCGGCACCTCGCGTTCCGGCGCCACCATCATGGGCGGGCTCCTGCGCGGGCTCTCGCGCAAGGCCGCCACCGAGTTCTCGTTCTTCCTCGCCATCCCCACCATGTTCGCAGCCACCGCGTACGAGCTCTTCAAGGCCCGCCACGAGCTCAGCTTCGACGATCTGTCGGTCATCGGATTGGGGTCGGTCGCGTCTTTCGTCAGCGCCGCGTTCGCGGTGCGCGCCCTCATCCGCTACATCAGCGCTCACGACTTCAAGATCTTCGCCTGGTATCGCATCGCGTTCGGCCTTTTGATACTCGCGACATGGTATTTCGGATGGGTCAAATGGGGGTGAGGACCGCGCTGTTGGCGCTGATCGCGGCGTCGACGGCATGGGGCGCCGCCAACCTCGAGGTGCGGGACGCGTGGTCGCGCCCGACGCCCCCCGCGGTCGCCGTCGGAGCGGTGTATCTTTCGATCGTCAACCACGGCGCCGGCGCGGATCGGCTGCTCGGCGCCGCGACTCCGCGCGCGGGTCGAGTCGAGATTCATGAGAGCCGGTCCGTGCAGGGAATCATGCAAATGCGGCCGGTTGCATTCGTCGACATTCCCGCGGGGGCGACGGTGCGGGTCGCGCCCGAGGGGCTGCACCTGATGCTCGTGGGGCTCGATGCGCCCCTGCTCGCCGGCACGCAGTTCCCGATCACCTTGAAGTTCCGCGATGCCGGCGCGGTCACGGTGCCCGTCAAGGTGGCATCGCCGCCATGAACGTCTCGAGCTCGGCGCAGGCAGGCGACATCGCGCACCTCATCCAGGTGGCGCTCACGCCCATATTCCTGATCTCGGCGATCGGCGTGACCCTCAACGTCCTCACCAGCCGCCTGGCGCGCATCGTCGACCGCGCGCGGGCGACGGAAGGCGTCCTGGTGCGCGGCGAGGCGCATCCCGAAGGACGCGACCTGCATGCGAACCTCGAGGTGCTGGCAAGGCGCGCCCGCTACATCAACGCGGCCATCACGCTCATCACGCTGTCGGCGCTGTTCATCTCGCTCGTGGTCGTGATGCTGTTCGTCAACGCGTTCGTCCGATGGGAGCTGTCCGCGTTCATCGCGGGCATGTTCATTCTGTCGATGGTGTCGCTGGCCGCGGCGCTGCTGTCCTTCCTGATCGAGGTGCGCATCGCCACGCGAAACCTGCAGATCGGGCTCGAGCGTACCGCGCGGGAGAACTGAGCGGCTCTTCGGGCTGCGCGGCGGCGGCGATCAGTGAGCCGGCGTTTCCCGCACCGGGAGCGGCACATTGCACAGATCTATCTTTCCCGCCGGGACCTTGAACCAGTCCTCGGGCCGATTGCGGCGCGACTCGATCACCGCGGCGAAGCTCGCCGTGTCGGTGCGCAGAACTTCCATCGGGGTCCGCTCGGCGGCGGGCACGTCCGAGGCGACGCGTACGGCCCGGAGGGGCAGAGGCCTCTGGTCGTCGGCATAGAAGCCCATGGTCTTCGTGCCGCGGGGCAGCGCCGAGAGCAGCTCGACGCCCTTCAGGACCCGGCCCACGAGCGTCACGTTGCGATCGAGGTGCCGCGGCGCGTGACCGATGACCACGTACATCTCCGCGCCGCTGCCGCTCTCGGCGTCCACGTCGCGCCCGATCCCGACCATGCCGTAGCAATGCGCCAGCCAGGTGCGGTGCAGCGCCGGCGCGCGCGCGGCCGGAAAGCCGTCCGTGAAGCCGACCTCGGGCGCGTACACATCGCCGTCCGGGAGGCGGGTGAAGGGAACGTCGGCCGTGAGCGGCCGATCGAACTCCGGCGCCACCTTGGGAAGGTCGGGGGGGAGGGGATGCCGGCTGGTCGGGTCGCCCCACTGGGAGACATAATCATCTTGAACCCGGATGACGCCCAGCGAGTCGAAATAATGCGCTCGCGCCAGCTTCTTGATGTTCGCGATATGCAGGGGTGCGAAGCGCGGATCGAGCTCGATCACCACGCGTCCCGTGGGCAGCTCCACGTACAGCGTATTGGCGGGATCGACCGCGCGCCAGTCCGAGGGCGGAGCCGCGGCCAGGACCTCCGCCATGGTATGCCCGGGGGGCTGGGCGGCCCGGGCATCGGAAAATGAGGCGGCCGCCAAAAAGACCAGCGTACCGGCCATGAAATACTTAAAATTGCTCCCCATGCTCCGAGTATTGCACAAACAACCAAGCCGACGGCCGACCCGGCCGCTCGCCGCCGGCGCGTTGCTCCTGCTGGTCGCGGGCGTTCTGCCCG
Organism: Steroidobacteraceae bacterium; assembly: GCA_036268215.1. Taxonomy (GTDB): domain Bacteria; phylum Pseudomonadota; class Gammaproteobacteria; order Steroidobacterales; family Steroidobacteraceae; genus Bog-1198. The sequence continues at coordinate 41,106 of DATAUO010000100.1, read as the reverse complement.
TGACCGTGGTCCTCGGCCAGGCCTATCCCGGCGGGCCGATGTCCGGTGGGCGCGGCATGGGCCAGCCGATCACCGGTCCGGCCGACGACCTGTCGAGCTCCTCGCCTCAGAGCGAGAAGCCCGATGCCGCGGCAAGAAAGGCGTACAAGGCGGCCATGAAGTCCCTGGAGAAGGCGCGCGAGTACGAAGAGGCGGCGGCCAAGGCGACCAATCCCGACAAGAAGGCCGCCGAGATGGACAAGGTCGGCGACGCCTACAATCGTGCGCTGGATCAGTTCACCGAGGCGCTGGGCAACAAGGCCGACATGCTCGACGCCTGGAACAACGTGGGCTACATCCACCTGAAGCTCGGCGCGTACAACGAGTCCATCGACGACTACAACCATGTGCTCGAGTCGAAGCCGGACGTGCTCGAGGCGGTGGAGCACCGCGGCGAGGCCTTCGTCGCCGTCAACCGTCTCGAGGATGCCGAAGCGTCGTACATGGATCTGTTCAATCATGAGCGGCCGCTCGCGGATCAGCTCATGGCATCGATGCAGAAGTGGCGGGATGCGCACCGCGCCGCGCCGAACGGCGTGCGGGCGGCCGACATCGACGCCTTCGCCAAGTGGCTCGGCGAGCGCGACGCCATCGCAAAGCAAACCGCGTCCGCGGCGCCGCCGGCGCACTGATCCGAAGTCGTCGGCGATGACCGCGACGCCGAGCTTGGGCGCCGAGCTCGCGCTCAGCCGGTGTTTCCTAACTGACTCATGTTTCAAAAATGGTGCAGCTTCGTGCTCATGAATCCGGGTGCACATGCGCTCGCTTCCAAGTCAGCGCGCGTTGATTTAGGGTAGCCACTCGGCCGAGCCTGCTCGGCTCGAGACCCGTATCGAATTCCCAGCAGAAGGACATTTCCATGAAGACCAAAGCCGCCGTCGCCGTAGCCGCTAAGAAGCCCCTGGAAATCATGACCGTCGACCTCGACGGACCGAAGGCCGGCGAAGTTCTGGTCGAGATCAAGGCCACGGGTATCTGCCACACCGACGAATTCACCCGCTCGGGCGCAGATCCCGAAGGCTTGTTCCCGGCGATCCTCGGACACGAGGGCGCGGGTATCGTCGTCGACGTGGGACCGGGCGTGACCAGCGTGAAGAAGGGCGATCACGTCATTCCCCTGTATACCCCCGAATGCCGTCAGTGCAAGTCCTGTACCTCGCGCAAGACCAACCTCTGCACCGCGATCCGCGCGACGCAGGGCAAGGGCGTGATGCCGGACGGCACCAGCCGCTTCTCCATGGGCAAGGACATGGTCCATCACTACATGGGCTGCTCGACGTTCTCGAACTTCACCGTGCTGCCGGAAATCGCGGTCGCCAAGATTCGCGAGGACGCGCCGTTCGACAAGGTTTGCTATATCGGCTGCGGCGTCACCACCGGCATCGGTGCCGTGATCAATACCGCGAAGGTGGAGCCGGGCGCGAACGTGGTGGTGTTCGGGCTGGGCGGCATCGGCCTCAACGTCATCCAGGGGGCGCGCATGGCGGGCGCCAACAAGATCGTGGGCGTCGACCTGAATCCGAAGCGCAAGGCGCTGGCCGAGAAGTTCGGCATGACGCACTTCGTTAACCCCAAGGAGGTCGGCGGCGACCTGGTCGCGCATCTCGTGTCGGTCACCGACGGCGGGGCGGATTACAGCTTCGAGTGCGTGGGCAATGTCAATCTCATGCGTCAGGCGCTCGAGTGCTGCCACCGGGGCTGGGGCGTGTCCGTGGTCATCGGCGTCGCGGGCGCGGGCCAGGAGATCGCGACGCGTCCGTTCCAGCTGGTCACCGGGCGCGTCTGGAAGGGCACGGCCTTCGGCGGCGCGCGCGGCCGCACCGACGTGCCCAAGATCGTCGACTGGTACATGGACAAGAAGATCAACATCGACGATCTGATCACCCACACGCTGCCGCTCAACGACATCAACAAGGCGTTCGACCTGATGCACTCCGGCGAGTCGATCCGCAGCGTCGTGGTGTTCTGATGGGTGCATTGACGCTGGTCTCCGAGCACGGTTGCTTCGGGGGCGTCCAACGCTTCTACAAGCACGAGTCGCGCGAGGTGAGCGGGCCGATGAAATTCTCGGCGTACGTGCCGCCTCAGGCCAGGAGCGGGGGCAAGGTTCCCGTGCTCTATTACCTGTCGGGGCTCACCTGCACCGAGGAGACCTTTCCGATCAAGGCGCACGCGCAACAGGTGGCGGCCGAGCTCGGGCTCATGCTGATCGCGCCGGACACGGGCCCGCGCGAGCCCAGGCTCCCGGGCGATGCCGACAGCTGGGACTTCGGCTGGTCGGCCGGGTTCTACGTCGATGCGACCCAGGCTCCATGGTCCAAGTATTACCGCATGTACAGCTACGTGACCCGCGAGCTGCCCGAGGTGGCGGGCGCCGAGCTGCCGGTCAAGGCCGATGCCACCGGCATCTTCGGCCACTCGATGGGCGGACACGGCGCACTGGTTTGCGCGCTGCGCAATCCCGATCGGTACAAGTCGGTGTCGGCGTTCGCCCCGATTGCCGCGCCGATGCAGTGCCCGTGGGGCAAGAAGGCCTTCGGCAATTACCTGGGCAGCGACACGAACGCCTGGCGCGAGTACGACGCGAGCGAGCTGGTGGCGCGACAGCCGTTCGGCAAGCACATTCTGATCGATCAAGGCACCGCGGATCAGTTCTTGGCGGAGCAGCTGCTGCCCGAGAAATTCTCGGCCGCCGCCGCGAAGTCCGGCCAGGCGCTCAACCTGCGCATGCAGCCGGGCTACGACCACGGCTACTACTTCATACAGACGTTCATGGCGGATCATCTCCGGCATCACGCCAAGCAGCTCGGCTAAGTCGGCAGCGCCGGCCGCCAAGGCCGGCGCTGCTTCGACCGGCGCTCGCCTCAGAACTTCACGCGCGCGCCAGCATAGGCCGACCGGCCCAGCATTCCATACTGATACGCCGTCTCGTAGTGCTTGTCGCTCAAGTTCTCCACGCGCGCGTACAGCTCGAGACGCTCGTTGAGCGCGTAGGACGCCTTCAGGTCATAGAGCACGTATCCGCCCATGACGATGAGATTCTCGGCGTCGTCGAAGCTGCGTGCCGCGTAGCGAGCGTCGACGATGGTGCGAAGGCCCATCGGCCACTGATAGGTCGCCGAAGCGTTGGCGGTGTTCCTGGGGCGACGCGGCAGCTCGTTGCCGTAGGTCGGCGAGCCCGGCGACCGGTCCTCGGTGTCGGTGAGCGTGTAGTTGGCGGAGAGATTGAGCGCGTCGGTGGCGCGGAGGGTTGCCTGCAGCTCGACGCCTTGCGCGATGGCGCGATCGACGTTGGCGTAATAGCCGGCAGGCCTGATGGCGCAAAGCGGACCGGGTGCGCTGAAGCAGTCGATGAATTCGATCAAGTTGCGGCTGTTGCGATGGAAGTAGGTCGCGGACAGCGTCAGGCGTCCGTCCCATGCGTGTCGCTCCACGCCTGCGTCCCAGCCGGTCGCGAGCTCGGGATCCAGCGACGGGTCGCCGTAGTTGCTGTAGAGCTGGTAGAGCGACGGCGCCCTGAACCCCTGGCCGAAGCTCGCGCGCAGGATGGTATGGCCATCGTCCAGGTCCCACGCCGCCGCGAGCTGGCCGGTGGAGTGTCCGCCGAACGCGGAATGCCGGTCGTAGCGGCCGCCGGCCGTCAACGTGAGGCCGGGGAGGGCCTCGGCCTGCAGCTGCGTATAGCCTGAATTCATCGTGGCGGAATTTTCGAGCGGCATGGGGCCGCTGAGGTCGAACACCGGGGAATCCGTCTCGATGGTGGAGCGCTCGTGCTGCGCGCCGAACACGAGCTGATATCCGGGCAGGAGATCCCAGGTGCCCTGGTACTCCTCGCGCACGTTCTTGCCGACTCCGTAGAACGTCTCGGTTCCGAAGGCAAAGGCGGCCTCGTTGACGGGCGCGTCCGGATCGTAGTCGCGCGTCTGCGATTCGGTGAATTGCACCGCGACCCGGTTGGTGAGATGCGCCTCGGGCGCTTTCAGCGTCAAGCCGCTGTAGCCGATGAGCTGGCTGGTTCGTCCGTACTCGTTGTCGTCGCCGAAGGTGAAGTTCGGCGGCGTGTCGTAACCGTCGAAGTCGGTGCGCGCCACGGTGTAATAGGCGCGCGTATCGAGCTGCACGTTCGGGGTGAAGTCGTAGCGGATCTCGCCCGACCCGCCGCCGATCTGGCTGGCATCCAGGCGCTTGCCGCCGTAGCGCTCGTCGAAGGTGGGAATGCCGCTGGTGCCGAGCCAGTTCGCGGACAGCCGCCAGAGCAGCGCGTCGTCCTTGCCGCCGACGCTGCCGTTGAAGTATCCGGTGTCGTGCGATCCGCCCTCGGCCTGCGCGCGGGCCTCGAATGGGCTCGCAGGCTCGGGATTCACGATGTTGATCACGCCGCCGATCGCCTGGCTGCCGTACAGGGTCGAGTGCGAGCCGCGCAGGATCTCGATCCGCGACACGTCGCTGGTCAATAGGTCCTGGAAGTCGAAGCCGCCATCGGTGCGCGACGGATCGTTGATCTGCACGCCGTCGATCACGACCAGCGTATGGTCGCTGTCGGCGCCGCGGATGAACACCGAGGTCTGCGAGCCGACGCCGCCGATGCGCGCCACGCTCAAGCCCGGTGTCTGGGCCAGAAGGTCCGCGACCAGCGCGACCTGGCTGTCCTTGATCGCGGCCTCATCGAGGACGGTGACCGAGCTGCCGACCTTGGAGAGCGGCTCGGGCGCGCGGGTTGCGACCACGACCACCTCGTCGATCGATCCGTCGGTCGTTTCGGCACGTGCAGCGCCGACTGCGCTCAACACCGTGAGCGCGAGCAATGCGGTAGGTTTCAAGGCTTTCTCCCATCGTGATGACGCCATGCGGCCCGCAAAATGCGGGCCACTCCGTCGCCACTCGGGAATTCCGCTCGATCAGCACACCCCGGCTCATCGAAGGGCGACCACGACAAGCAGGTCTCCTGGCTTGCGGCTTGGAGTCCCTGCATCACCTTCCCGGACCTGGGTCCAGTGGTCTTCGATGCTGGGCACACCGCGTACAGTTGCGAGGGCAGCCCGGGTCTTGAACCCGAGTTCCCTTTGAATCCCCGCGAGGGGAACTTGTCGAGGGCGCTACGTTGCCGCAATTCGGCGCGACGGTCAAATTGACCGGCATGGACTTCGAGGGCACACTGATTTGCGTGCAGGAGTCCGCCGGCGAGCGCCGGCGGGTGAAACGGGAAGCCGGTGAGACGAGTTCGAGTCCGGCGCTGCCCCCGCAACGGTAAGCGAGTTCGAGCCTTGAAGTCGGATGCCACTGCGCCTTGCGGCGTGGGAAGGCGGCTTCGGCCGGGATAGCCCCTCTCGCGAGCCCGTATACCGACCTGCCGCGATTCCGGTGAGCGCACGGCGGGTGCGCGAGAGGGGGAAGAGTGATCGATCTTGCCGAGCTCGGATTCGCCGCGATCAGCGCGCCGGACCCATCCATTCACGAGGCGTCGTGCCGACGCCTCGACTCGTTGACGAAGCCTTTGGGCGCCCTCGGCCGGCTGGAAGCGCTGGCGGCGCAAATCTGTGCCGTGCAGCGAACCCTGGAGCCCGCGATCGTCGCTCCGGTCGCCATCGTATTCGCCGCGGATCACGGGGTCGCGGATCGCGGCGTGAGCGCCTATCCGCGCGCCGTGACGCGCGAAATGGTCAAGAACTTCCTCGCCGGCGGCGCCGCCATCAACGTGCTCGCGCGCATCGACGGGATGGAGCTCTGGGTCGTCGATGCGGGCGTCGACGGCGAGTGCGCCGCGCACGCGCGCCTGATCGACGCGAAGATCCGCATGGGAACGCGCGATTTCACGGCGGAGGCGGCCATGACCGCGGCGGAGTGCAGGGCCGCTCTCGGCGCGGGCCGGCGCATCGGCGCAGAGGTCTCAGGGCCGCGCGGCAATGCCCTGGTGCTCGGCGAGATGGGCATCGGCAATACCGCTTCCTCCGCGCTGCTCATGCACGCCTTGACCGGGCACGAGCTGCCGCTCTGCGTCGGCCGCGGCACCGGCCTCGATGACGCAGGGCTCGCGCGCAAGCAGGCGGTGCTGGCCGAGGCCGCGAGGCGCGTCGCGCCTCCCCGGGATCCCTTCGATCTCTTGTGCGAGTTCGGCGGCTATGAGATCGCGATGCTCACCGGCGCCATTCTCGGGGCGGCATCCCGGCGGCAGCTGGTGCTGGTCGATGGATTCACCGTCACGGTCGCGGCCGCGCTCGCCGCGCGCATCGATGCCAACGCGCTCGGTTACTGCGTGTTCGGCCATTGCTCCGCCGAGAATGCCCATCGCGCGCTGCTGCGATACCTGAACGTGCTCCCGCTGCTCGATCTCGGCATGCGTCTCGGCGAAGGGAGCGGGGCGGCCCTCGCCCTGCCCCTGGTCCGCGCCGCCCTCGCGCTCTTCAGGCGCATGGCGACGTTCGAGGGAGCGGGCGTCAGCCAAAAGATCGCGTGAAGGCCGCCGGCATACGACTGCACCTGTCGCTGATGGCGCTCGCCGTCGGCTTCCTCACGCGTCTGCCCGTCCCGTCGGTGCGGCCGTTCGATTCCGCGCTGCTGGCGCGCTCGGCGCTGTATTTTCCGCTGGTCGGCGTGCTCGTCGGCGCGATCAACGTGCTGGCGTGGCGGCTCGCGGCGATCTGGGTGCCGGATGGGCTCGCGGTGGGGATCGCCATGGGCGCCTCGCTGCTCGCCACCGGCGCATTCCATGAGGACGGCTTCGCCGATGCCTGCGACGGCTTCGGCGGCGGCATGTCCCGCGAGCGGATCCTGGAGATCATGAAGGATTCGCGCATCGGAGCGTACGGCGCGATCGGCATCTTCATGATGCTCGGCCTCAAATGGGCGACGCTCGCCGCCCTGCCGACGGCCTCGTTCGCGCTGCTCGTGGTGCTTGCGCACATGCTGAGCCGCCTCTGTGCGTGCGGGCTGATCGCCGCGCTGCGCTACGTACGCGACGGCCACTCGAAGGCGAAGCTCGTTGCCGATGCGCTCGGGCCGCTCCGCTGGATCGCGAGCGGGGTCATAGGCAGCGCGGCGATCGCCGCATGGTTGAGCCTTGCGCAGGCGTGGCCGGGACCCGCCGAGCGCCGGGCGCTCGCGGCAGGCGTGGTCGCGGCCGGTATCGCGACGGCCGCCGCGGCGCTTTATTTTCGCCGCCGCATCGGCGGCTACACCGGCGACTGCCTCGGCGCGGTCCAGCAAACCAGCGAGCTCGGCTTTCTCGTCGCCGCGCTCGGCGCGTTGCGCGCCGCGGCCGCGGGGTGAGGGCGATGCGTCTCTATCTCGTCAGGCACCCGCAGCCTTCCGATTCGATCCGCCTCTGTTATGGGCGGCGCGACGTATCGGTGGCTCCCGCGATGGTGGCCGAAGCGGCGAGCGCGGTGCGCGAGGCCATCCCGGAATCCGTGCTGCATGCGGCCCCGATCTACAGCAGCCCCTCGAGCCGGGCGCTCGGCCTCGCCCGCGCGCTGGCCGCGCCGCGCGAGCCGCGGGTGGACGAGGACTTGCGCGAAATGGGCTTCGGCGCGTGGGAGGGCCGGGCTTGGGATGACATTCCGCGCGCCGAGATCGATGCCTGGGCCGGGGACGTTTGGGGTTATCGAGCCGGGGGCGACGAATCGGCGGCGATGGTACGCGGCCGCTGGCGGCGATTCTGCACGACGCTGCGCGCCGCCTCACCGGCGCAGGAGATGGTGGCGGTCACGCACTCCGGGGTCATCCGCGTCGCGCTGGTCGGCGCGGGCCTCCTCAGCGAGGAAGGGTTTCCGCGCGCACCGATCGGGTACGCGTCGGTGCATCGGATCGACGTCGCGCCATGAAGACCCTGATTCTCGGCGGCGTTCGCTCCGGCAAGAGCCGCCATGCGGCCGAGCTCGGGCGTGCCGCGGCCTCCGTCACGCTGATCGCCACCGCGCAGCCGCTCGATGTCGAGATGACGGCCCGCATCGAGGCGCATCGCGCCGGCCGCCCCGCGCACTGGAGCGTGGTCGAGGAGCCGATCCGGCTCGCGGACGCGCTGGCTCGAGCCGCGGCGCCCGGGCGCACGGTCATCGTCGATTGCTTGACGCTGTGGCTCAGCAATCTGCTCGGCGCCGGCGAGGAGGGCGGGCTCGCGCGCGAACAGGCGGCGTTGCTCGAGTGCCTGCCGCGCCTGCCGGGCGACACCGTGCTGATCTCCAACGAGGTGGGCCTCGGCATCGTGCCGGCGAATGCCCTGGCGCGCCGCTTCGCGGATGCGGCCGGAACCTTGCACCAGAAGCTCGCGGCGCTGTGCGATCGCGTGGTGCTGATGGCCGCGGGGCTGCCGCTCGCGGTGAAATGCCTGCCGCTGCTGCTATGCGCGATGCTCGGCTGGAACGCGGCGGCGCATGCGGCCGGGCTGACCTTGCACGACGATCTGCAGCGCGAGGTGACGCTGACGGAGCATCCGCGGCGGCTCGTGACCATGCTGCCCTCGCTCACCGAGACCGTGTGCGGCCTCGGCGCGTGCGACCGGCTGGTCGCCACCGACCGGTTCTCCAACTGGCCGGAGCAGGCGCGCGCGTTGCCCAAGGCGGGCGGGCTCGACGATGCCGCGATCGAGATGATCGTGAGCGTGCGGCCCGACCTCGTGCTGCTCAGCCGCTCGCAGCGCATCTCTGATCGCCTCGGCGAGCTCGGCGTCCGCTCCTTCGTGCTCGAGACCCGGACCTATGCCGACATCGCGCGCACCGTGACCATCGTCGGCAGCATCCTCGGGCTCGAAGCCGAGGCGGCGCGTCTCAACACCCGGATCGCGCAGAGCGTCCGCGAGATCGGCGACGCCTCACGGGCGCGCAAGAGCCCGGGTCCGAGCGTGTACTTCGAGGTGGATCGCGGGCCCTATGCGGCCGGCGCGGCCTCCTTCATCGGCGAGCTGCTGCTGCGCCTCGGCGCGCGCAACATCGTGACGGACGACCTGGGGCCCTTCCCCAGGCTGAATCCCGAATACGTGGTACGCCACGATCCCGACGTGATCCTGATGGCGCCCGAGGTGCCGGACCTCGCCGACCGGCCCGGATGGAATCGAATCAGGGCCGTGCGCGAGCACCGCCTCTGCTCCTTCGATTCCGACACCCGCGACACCATCGTGCGCCCGGGGCCGCGGGTGCCCGAGGGCATGCGCGCGCTGGCCGACTGTCTCGCGCGGAAGGCGCCATGAAGGCGGCCCGCGATTGGGGGCGGCTCGCCATCTGGGTATCGAGCTGCAGCGCGATCACCGCCGTGCTCACGGGCCTGAGCTTGATCGTCGGCACCTCGAGCGTCGAGACGTCGCTCGGCTGGATATTCTCGCCGGACGCGCAATCCGCGGTGATCCTCTGGGACATCCGGCTGCCGCGCGCGGTGGGAGCTTGGTTCGCCGGTGCGTTGCTGGGATTGTCCGGCGCGGTCGCGCAGGGCGTGTTCAGGAACCCGCTCGCCGAGCCCTACCTCCTCGGCACGGCATCGGGCGCCGCGCTCGGCGTCACCATCTCGCTGCTGGCGGCGGACGCCTCGATCGGCGGCCTCGCATGGGCCGGCAAGCTCGGCGTGACGGGCGCCGCCTGCCTCGGCGCGGCCGGCGCGATCGTGCTGACCATCATGCTGGCGCGCGGGGTGCTCGAAACGGCGAGCCTGCTGCTCTCCGGCATCGTCATCGCCTTCCTGCTGACCGCCGTGACGTCGCTGCTGCTGCTCACCAAGCCCGAGATCTGGCGCGCGATGCAGACCTTCCTGCTCGGCAGCACCGGATTCCTGAGCTGGTCGGCCGTCCTGCTGCTCGGCGGCGTGTTCCTGGTCTGCATCATTCCCTCGACCCTGCTGGCGCGCGGTCTCGATGCCCTCACGCTCGGCGAGGAAACCGCGCAGTCGCTGGGCCTGTCCCTGCCGGTGCTGCGCCTGACGCTGCTCGGGGTGACCGCGCTCGGGACCGCGGCGGCCGTCGGTCAGATCGGGGTGGTCGGATTCGTCGGGCTGGTCGCGCCTCACCTGGTGCGCGAGTCCTTGTCGGTCAATCATCGGCAATTGCTCATCGCCGCGCCGCTCTGCGGCGGCGTGCTGCTGCAGGCGGCGGACGTGGTCAGCCGCTGGGTGGTACGGCCCGCCGAGCTGCCGGTCGGCGCGGTGACGGCCTGCGTCGGCGGCACCTACCTCGTCATCCTGCTGTGGCGGCGCAATCGTGTCGGCTCGTGACGCGGGCGTGACCGCGAGCGCCATCACCTGCCGGAACCTGTCGGTGAGCTTCGGCCGCCGCCCGGTGCTCAACGACGTGACGCTCGACATTCCCGCGGGGCATTGGACCGCGGTGGTCGGCCCGAACGGCTGCGGCAAGTCGACGCTGCTTCGGACCCTTGCGGGGCTCACGCAACCGTACACGGGGTCGATCATTCTCGGCGGCAAGCCTCTCGGGGAATGGCCGCGGTGGTCGCGCGCACGGCACCTGGCGTGGCTGTCGCAGTCGTCCGGGCAGACCGAGCTCACCGCCGCCGAGGTGATCGGCCTCGGCCGCGTCGCTCACGGCGGTTGGCTCGCGCGCTCGCGCGAGAGCGATGATGCCGCGATCGCACGGGCCATGGCGGCGACGGGGACGAGCGCTTTCGCCGCGCGGCGGCTCTCGACGCTCTCCGGGGGCGAGCGACAGCGCGTGCATCTCGCGCGCACGCTCGCCGTCGAGGCGCCGGTGCTGCTGCTCGACGAGCCGACGACGCATCTCGATCCGCCGCATCAGGAGGACGTGGCGCGCCTGTTGCGGGAACAGGCTCGCGAACACGGCACCTGCGTGCTCAGCGCGATCCACGACCTGTCCGTGGCGCTTGCCGCGGATCGACTGATCGTGCTCGGATTTCGGGCGCTGATCGGCCAAGGCTCGGTGCGCGAGGCACTCGCCGGCGATTGGCTGTCGGCTGCATTCCAGACGCCGATGAAGATCATCGATCACGCCGGCGTGCATCTCTGGCGCCCGGCCTTGGAGCCGCCCAGCGATGCCTGACCCCGGTCGATGACATCGATGCTCGAAGCCGCCGGCATCGCGCCCGCGCCGCTCGGAGCGGTCGCGGTCATGGTCGCGTTCGCGGTCGACGGCCTCGCCGGCGAGCCCGGCGATCGATGGCACCCCGTGGCATGGATCGGCCGCGCGCTGTCGGCGGCTGGCGCGCCATGGCCCGGCGCTGCCCCGCGCCGCGCCTTCATGCTCGGCACGCTCGCGTGGTTTGGCGGCGCCATGCTGTGCGCGACGGCCGCGTTTGGACTGGTGCGCGGAATCGATTCGATCGGGCGCGCGCTCGGCGCGGCGGTGACCTTGCCGGGCCTGATTCTCGGCGTCGCGCTGAAGCCGATGTTGTCCTTCCGCATGCTCCGCGACGAGGTCCGCGCGGTGGAGCTTGCGATCGCGGCGGGCATCGAGCCGGCGCGGGCGCGTCTGCGCCGCCTGGTGAGCCGCGATACCTCGAGCTTGAGCGAGAGCGTGATCCGCGAGAGCGCGATCGAGAGCTTCGCCGAGAATCTCAACGACTCCTTCGTCGCGCCGCTGTTCTGGTTCACGCTCGGCGGCCTTCCCGCGGCGGCGCTGTACCGCTTCGTGAACACGGCGGATGCCATGTGGGGCTATCGCGGGCGCTTCGAATGGGCCGGAAAATGGGCCGCGCGCGCCGATGACGTGCTGTCCTACGTGCCGGCGCGAATCACGGCGCTGCTGATCGCCGCGGCCGCGCCCGCGTCGATCCGCGGGCTGCGGCGCGCGGCGGCGATCACGCCCTCCCCGAACAGCGGCTGGCCCATGGCCATGATGGCGCTCGCGCTGGGCGTACGTCTGTCGAAGCCGGGGGTGTACGCACTGAACGCGTCGGCGCGGCCGCCCGGGCCTCGCGATCTCGAGCGCGGCATCGCGGTCGGAACGCGCGCCGCGTGGGCCGCGGCGGCGCTCAGCGCCGGGGCGCTGTGGTGGCGGTGATGGAGATCCCGCATGGCGGCCCCGATGGCGGCCCGGACATCCGCGTCGATTTCTCCACCAATGCGCATCCGCTCGGGCCCAACCCCTTCGTCAGGGCGGCGATCGAGGCGGCCGATCGGACGCGCTATCCCGACCCGGCCTATACGGCGCAGCGCGCGGCGCTGGGCTCGTTTCACCGCGCCTCGTTGGATCGAATCATCGTCGGTGCGAGCGCCAGCGAGCTGATCTGGCGGCTCACGCTGGCGTGGCGGCTCGGCGGGGGTGTGCGGGTCGAGACCGACGAGCACACGTTCGGGGAGTACCGCCGCGCCGCGCTCGCTCTCGGTCTCGCTCCCGGGCCGGCCACGGGCTCCGCGCAGGTGCCCGCGCTGCATTGGATCTGCGACCCGAACAATCCGGACGGCGAGCCGCGCGATGAGACGGTACGGCGCGCGCTCGCGTGCGGCGATCCGGTGGTGGTCGATCTGGCCTATCAGCCATTTCGCGCGCTGCTGTCCGGCTCGGGAGAGCCGCCGGGCTCGCTCGGCGCGTCCTGGGCCGGCGAGGTCACGCAGCTTTGGTCACCCAACAAGCTGCACGGGCTGACCGGGGTGCGCGGTGCGTACGCGATCCTGCCGGACCGCGCGCGCGCGCCGATCGAGAGCTCGGTGCTGCGCGGTTTGGCGCCGAGCTGGGTGCTCGGCGCGGACGGGGTGGGCTTGCTCGAGGCGCACGCCGATCCGCGCGCGCAGGACTTCTTGCGGCAGAGCGTCGAAATGCTGAAGGCCTGGAAGCTCGAGCTGGACCGCGCGCTCGACGCCGCGGGATGGCAGCGGCGGCCGAGCGAGCTGCACTATGGGCTGTATCGTCCGCCCGTGCCGGCGGTGAGGCTCATCGCCTGGCTCGACCATTTGCGATCGCACGGCATCAAGGTGCGCGATGCCGCGTCGTTCGGTTACCCGGCGTGGGTGCGCCTGCGGGCGCTCGAGCCCGCGCAGGTCGAGCGTCTGATCGGGCTGACCGCACGCTTCGGGTGCGGTTGATCGGCGATCCTTACCGCGTCTGTACCAGCGGCTGGGAGGTGATGCGGCCGTCGAAGTCCGTCCAGACGTGCTGGGCGAAATCGTAGAGCTTGCAGCGCCGCACCGTGTTCCAGTAGTAGCGCCAGGTGAACACCTCGGAATTCAGCCGCTCGTCCAGAGTCGCGGCCAGACGCGCCTGCGCCTCTTTCAGCCGGTAGAGCGGAATTCCCATGTTCACATGGTGGGCGCCGTGCTCGAGGATGTAGTGGATCAAGCCATCGAGCGGCCGCATCAGCTTGACGTGGACGGTGGTCGTCGCGTAGCCGGCATTTGCCGACCACTCGTCGCGGCGCTCGTACCACGCGACCCGCGGATGGGTGTGCTGAACGTAGATGACGAAGCCCATCAGGCAGTTCCACACGAAAAAAGGCACCACGAATCCGCACAGCAGCAGCGCGCCGACCGAGCGGCCGCTGTGGATGCCCCACGCGATGAGCCCGCCGATCCAGACCACGCCGAATGCGGTCACCAGGAGACTGTCCCAGAGGTGCTCTTTGCGGTGCGAGCCCACGTGCTTGCGAGCCGGGAAATAGAGCTTCTTCCACCACAGCTCGATCATGTAGTAGACGCCCTGGCCGAAGCCGCTGCGATAGATGTGCTCGAGGCCGCGCCGGATTGCCGGCAGGCGCGCGAACTCCTCCGGCGAGTACGGCGTCCAGACGTAGTCGCGGCCTTTGAGGTTGGTGAAGCCGTGATGCGCCAGGTTGTGGCCGACCTCCCAGAGGCTGAAGGGCGTGAGCGAGGGCAGGAACGCGATCCGGCCGATCCAATGGTTCAAGGTCTTGCTGGGCGTGTACGAGCCGTGGCAAGCGTCATGACCGATGACGAACAGGCGCGCGATCCACAGCCCCGCCACCGCGCAGGTGAAGATCTTGACCCACCAGCCCTCGAGCACCAGAAGACTGATGATTGCCGCGCCGAATACCACCCAGTCGAGCAGGAACCAGATGATGGGCGTCGCCACCGCACGCTCGACCGTGAACGGCTGCAGCAGCTTCTGGAACCAGAAACGGGACTTGTCGGCGGCCGGAGCGTCGCTCTCGGCGGGCGTCTGGGGCGTGGCTTGCATTCGGTCTCTCCGGCCGTGACGGCCGCGGTGGATTTCGTATTATACGCCCGTTCAGGCGGGGACGGCGGACCTGTGTCAGGTATCAGGCGGTTTCAGCGTCCGGCCACAGCAAAACCCCCAAATGCTCGCACGCCTCGATCAGGGCGGTTGCGGCCTCCCGGGTGCTGGCGTCCAGCCGCCTATCATGGGTTAAGAGCCAGGTGAGCCGTGCGCGCCGCGACCGCGCCGAGGGCTCGCTGTCGAAGAGCGCCGGGAAGAGGCCGAGGGCGTCGACGAATTCACGCATCGGCGCCGTGGAGGGGGCATTTGGAGGCGGCGTCAAGAGCAGCTTCAGCCAGGTGACGCAGCGCTTGGCGAGGCCCGCGCGCGTGATCCCCACGTTGGTGCGGCGGCGCGACTCCCCGTCGGCGAGCGAATCGGCGAGATTGCGGTAGCGCTCCACCTGGGACTCGTCGGCGGGCAATGCGGGACTGGCATCCGACAACACCGAGCGCAGCAGGTCCGCGAGGAGGAGGGAGAGGGATTCCGCCAAGAAGCGCTGACACTGCTCCGAGTCCGGACGGGCCAGCTGATCCCATGAGATAGGACCCCCGATCCGCCGGGCGTTCGGTGACTTGGACATGGCCCCCAGTGTAGCTGCTCCGCTGCTCTCCGCAACTATGTCAGAATGCGACTTAAGCTCGAGCCCTGCCGCCGCATTCACCGGTGTGCAACGGCGGATTTTCCCACGCATACTCGTCCAATCCATGAGCGCGACCCCGGCCGAAATCGCAGAGCTCGTTTCCGAACGGTGCGATCGCGTGACCGAGCACGTGCGCCGGATCACGGCCGGCAACGCGGGGCTCATGACCGGCCCCGGCACGAACACCTACCTCGTCGGCCTGGACGAGGTGGCGGTGATCGATCCGGGTCCCGATGACGGGCGGCATCTCGAGGCGATAGTGGCCGCCGCGCCGGTCATTCGCTGGATCATCGTGACGCATACCCACCGCGACCACTCGCCGCTGGCGCGGCGGCTGGCGGCGCGAACCGGCGCCCGGGTGATCGGCTTGCGGCCGCCGGCGGACGGGCGGCAGGACGAAGGCTTCGTGCCCGATCATGTGCCCGTGGACGGCGAGCGGCTCGCCATCGGCGGGCTGGACCTGGTCGCCATCCACACCCCGGGACACGCGTCGAATTGCATGTGCTACCTGCTCGAGCGCGAGCGCCTGATGTTCACGGGCGACCACGTGCTCGAGGGCGTATCGCCGGTGATCCTTGCGCCCGACGGCGACATGGCGGCCTATCTGGACTCGCTCGACAAGGTCCTGGCGCAGGACTTCGAGCGCATCGCACCCGGCCACGGCCGCATCATGGGCGAGGGCAAGCAGGTGGTCGCGGCCTTGCGCGCACACCGCCTGGCGCGCGAGGACAAGGTAATGCGGGCGCTGGCAGGGCTCGGCGCGGCCTCCCTCGATGAGCTGACGCGGGCGGTGTACGACGACGTGGAGCCCGCACGGCACGCGTGGGCACGTTTGACGCTGGAGGCTCACCTCGTCAAGTTGGCCGCGGAGCATCGGGCCGTCGAGCGCGACGGACGTTGGCGGGCATCGCAACGGTGAGCGCTTGGTGAAGCCCGCGCAGAGCCGTCCCCGGCTCTCGATCGCGCTGCGCGCGGCGAGCGTGCGGCGGGGGAGCCGGTGGGCGCTGCGCGAGGTGAGCTGGGACATCTCGCCCGGCGAGCGGTGGGCGCTCGTCGGCGAGAATGGCGCCGGCAAGACACAGCTGCTCAAGCTGCTTTCCGGCGATGTCTGGCCGACACCCGTCGCCGCGGCTCCGCATGGCAGGAGCTATCGGCTGGGTCGCCGGGCGATCGAGCTGATCGAGGCCAAGCCGCGCATCGCGTACGTCGGCGCGGAGCAGCAGGACAAGTACGCGCGCTACGGTTGGAATCTCGAGGTGCGCGACTTGGTCACAACCGGATTGCATCGCACCGATCTCATGTTGCGGCCGGCGACCGCACGCGAGCGCGTGCACGTCGCCGCCACCTTGCGCGCATGCGGTCTCGAGCGGCACGCCGAGCGTGAGTTCCTCGGTCTGTCGTACGGACAGAAGCGGATCGCGCTGCTCGCGCGCGCGCTCGTGCAGCACCCGGACTGGCTGCTCCTGGATGAGCTCTACAACGGGCTCGACGCCGCATATCGCCGCCGCGTGGATCGCATGCTGGCGGCGGCACGCCGCCGCGGACAGTCCTGGGTCGCGACCGCGCATCGCGCGGTCGACATTCCCGCCGGGACGGAGTGCGTGCTCGAGCTGTCGGCGGGCCGCGTACGCTCGCTACGGCCTCTCGGGCGCCGCATGATCGAGAGCCTCAGGCGCCGGGCCGGGGAGGCAACGGTTTCGAGCGGGCGGACGAACCTGGCTGGCCGCGCTTCGAGGCCGGGCCCCGCGCGCGACGAACGGCCGGGTCGCGCGGAGCAGGGCCGAACGGCGAGAGCCGGCGGAAGGGCTCGTGCAGGGCACGGCCCTGCCGCGCCTGGCCCGTTGGTGCGGCTCTCCAACGTCGACCTGTTCGTTGCGTATCGGCGCGTCCTCCGGCAGGTCGAGTGGCTGCTGCACGAGGGTGAGCACTGGGCGGTGTTCGGCGCGAACGGCGCGGGAAAATCCAGTTTCCTGAAACTCTTGTATGGGGACCTGTCTCCGGCGCTCGGCGGACGCATCGTGCGGCGCGGAGTTGCCCCAGGGTCGCCGATCTCGGCGTGGAAGCGGCGCATCGGCCTGGTGTCGGCCGAGCTGCAGAGCGAATATGCGATCGACGTCAGCGTGCGCGACCTGGTCGCAAGCGGACGGCATGCCAGCATCGGCCTCAACGCTCCGCCGACGCCGGCCGATCGGCGCGCTGCGGCGCGCTGGCTGCGTTTTTTCGGCCTGTCGCCGGCGGCGACGCGGCGCCCGCGCGAGCTTTCCTACGGCGAGCTTCGCCGCGCGCTGATCGCGCGTGCGATGGCGGCCAATCCGCGTCTGCTGCTGCTCGATGAGCCTTTGACGGGCCTCGATCCCGCGCAGCGGGCCCGGCTCAAGCGAATGCTGCGGCAGCTCATGCCGAAGGTGACTTTGGTGATCGCCGTTCATCACGCGGAGGATCTGCCCCGCGGTATGACCCACGCGCTGCATTTACATAATCGACGCGCGCGCGCGATCGCTCTCCATTCTGCGACCTGAGTCGAGTCACGTTCCGGTGCGGCGGGCAAGACTGGCCGCGCTCCGAACGGGCGGGCAAACGTGGAGGCTTGCGTATGTCGAGAACTTCTCACCTGGCCGCCATGCTCGCCGCCGCCACTCTGGCCGGCTGCGCGCACTCGGGCTACGCGGTTCGTCCGGTGTCGAGCATCGCCGCCGACAATGTCGGCAAGCCCGTCAGCCGATTGCAGGAGGCTCTCGGCGAGCCGCGCAAGGTCGACGAGGCCTCATCGAAGTGGGTGTACGTGTGGTTCCTGGCCGAGAAGCCGCCCGGCGCCCCGACCGGCTTCCACGGGTGCGAGCTCGAGGTCACGGTCGATGCCCGCTCGCAGCGAGTTCTCGGCTATTCGCTTTCGAACATCGGCTGGTCGAACTGCCGCGAAGTCGAGCGCAAGATCCGCGTGACGGAGGGATAGCCCGGCCGCGCTACAATCGAGCTCCAGCCCCGCCGGGGCGCCTCGCAACCGGAGCCGATGCTTCTACTCCCGACCATTCTCCTGCTCGCGGTCCAGGTTGCGTTGATCGTCCACGTCGTCAAGACCGGGCGCAACATGCTTTGGATCGTGGCGATCGCTTTTCTGCCCGGCGTCGGCTCCATTGCGTACGTGATCGCGGAGATCCTGCCGCAGCTGCTCAGCGGCGGAACCGCGCGGCGTGCCCGATCCGGCGTGCGGCGCATGATCGACCCGGATCGGGACCTGCGCCGCGCGAGCGCGGAGGTCGAGATCTCCGGCAACGTCGATGCCAGGCGCAGGCTGGCCGAGGAGCTGTTCGAGCGCGGTCAGTTCGAACAGGCGATCGAGGTGTATCAGGGCGGGCTCAAGGGGATTTTCGAGCACGATCCGACTTTGCTGCTCGGCTTGGCGCATGCCTGCTTCGGCAAAGGGGATTTCGCGGCGGCGCGCGCGACGCTCGAGCGCTTGGCGCGCGAAGAGCCTGACTTCCGGTCCCCGGACGCGGATCTCCTCTACGCCCGTACGCTCGAGGCCGAGGGCGCGCTCGAAGAGGCCGAGCGCGCCTACGAGCGGGTCGCGCCGGCCTTTCCCGGCGCCGAGGCGCGAGTGCGCTATGGCCTCCTGCTGAAGCGCCGCGGCAAGCTGGCCGAGGCGCGTGCCGTGCTCAAGGAGCTCCTGGATGGGGCCAGGCTCGGCCCGGGGCACTACCGCAAGGCGCAGGGGGAGTGGCTGGAGCGCGCCCGGCGCGAGTTGAGCTAAAATCGGACATTCCACCCACCCAACTCCGCTCGAGGAATGCCATGTCACAGGTCAATAGAATCAGCCGCTTCATCCTCCTGTCCGTGGCGTCCTTGATGTTCGTCGCGTGCGCGGGACAGAAGGAGCCCGCGCAGAAGCTCATCTCCGACATCCAATCGACCGTCAATGCCGCATCCACCGAGGCGGAAAAGTACGTTCCGGTTCAGCTCGCGGATGTGCAATCCAAGCTCGGCACCCTCAAGGCGTCGTTCGATCAGAAGGACTACGCGGCGGTGGTCGCCAATGGCCCGGCGGTGCTGACCTCCGCGCAGTCGCTCGCGACGGCCGCGGCCGCCAAGAAGGACGAGGTGCTGAAGACGCTCAACGACAGCTGGACCGCTCTTTCGGCAGAGCTGCCGGCCGACGTTGCCGCTCTGCAAAATCGGCTCGAGTTCCTCGGCAAGAAGGCCAACAAGAAGCGCGCCAAGGGCATCGATCTGGATGCGGCGAAGAGCGGGCTCGATGATGTCAATGGGCTCTGGTCCAAGGCCCAGGCCGCGTTCGCCTCGAACAATCTGGACGAGGCGGTGAGCACCGCCAAGGACGTGAAGGCCAAGGTCCAGGCGCTGGCCGCGACGTTGAAAGTGGATTTGCCCGCAGGACCGCCCGCCGCGGGATCGTCGCCCTAAAAGCGCGGGGCGCCGGCCGCGCCTGCGTCTAGAAGGCGAGGGTGCCCTCGCTGACGATGACCGCGCGGCCGCCGATGCGCACCGCTTTCAGCTGGCCCTGATCGACCTCGAGCCTCACCCGCACCTCGCCCGGGCGGCCGACGTAACGGCCCTGATGCCCGACGAACGATGGGGAGCTCTTGCGGATCTGACCGAGATCCCAGAGGTAGGCCGCCAGCATGGCGTGCGCGTTGCCGCTCACCGGATCCTCCGGGATGCCGAGCGCGGGACAGAACATGCGCGACTCGACCGACGGGTCCTCCGAGCTCCGGTCCAGCGCGAACGCGAAGAATCCCTCCGCGCCGAGCTCCGTGCCGAGCGCCATCAGCGTGTCGTGGTTCGGGGAGATGCCTTCCAGATGGCGCGGGTCGGCAACCGGGACCAAGAGGCGCGTGCTGCCCTTGCGGCTGATCCGCGCGGGCATGACCTCGTCGAGCTGGGTTGCCGGAAGGCGCAGCGCTTCCGCCACGCGCAGCGTGGTCTTGAACGGGAGCGGAGCCTCGAGCTCGGGCACCGTCTGGCGAAATTCGATCAGGCCCCTCGAGTCACCCGTGCCTTGCGAGGCCGTCACCTCGATGACGCCGGTGCCGGAGTGCTGGCGGCACGGGCCGGTGCCGCGCCGGCCGAGCTCGAGCAGCACGGCGTGCGCGCCGAGAGTCGCGTGACCGATGAAGGGAGTTTCCTTGCGCGGCGTGAAGAATCGCACGCGAATGTCGTGGTCCGGTCCGTTCGCGGCGCACACGAAAGCCACCTCGGCGTGCGAGAACTCGCGGGCCACCGATTGCAGGACTCCGTCGCCGAGACCGTCGGCGTCCAGCACGACGGTGGCGGGATTCCCCGTGAAGCGCGTGTCGGTGAACGCGTCTACTTGAAATATGCGCAAAGCTCTCTCCGCATCCCAGGCGCGAGTTTTGCACGCATCGGTGCGCCAAGCTACACTTCTGTTGAACCCTGGGGTGGTCTCCAACGAGGCCTGAGACGCGGGATATCGAATCCTCGATGGCTCCGCGAACCCGTCGAACCTGACCCGGTTAATGCCGGCGTAGGGAGTAGGTGAACGATGCGCGTTGCCGTCGAGATCAGCATGTACCCGTTGGCCGGCGAGTATCGGCCTCCCATTCAAGCGTTCATCGACCGGTTGAATACTCATGCCGGATTGAAGGTGGCGACGAACGCGCTCTCGACCCAGGTTTGGGGGCCCATGGACCGGGTGATGACCGCGCTCACCGAGGAAATGGCGCGGGCCGCCGCGCTCGCCGGCGCGCCCCAGCTGGTGTTCGTCATGAAGGTGCTGCCGGGCCTCGCGCCGCCCGACGCAGCCCAATAGCGACCGATCGGCCCGTGATTCAAGAGCTCCTCGCCCAGGCCGCGAGCGCGTGGCGGAGCACGACCGATATCGAGGTGATCGCCGCATTCCTCGCGGTGGGCTACACGGTTCTCGCCATCTGGCAGCGCATCGAATGCTGGGTGGCCGCCTTCGTGAGCTCCTGCCTCTACATCTGGGTGATGTTCGGGGCTCACTTGTACATGGAGTCGGCGCTGAACGCGTTCTACGCGGCCGTGGCGGTCTATGGATTCTGGCAATGGCGCCACCGCCTGGGAGGCGGCGTCCTCGAGGTGTCGCGCTGGCCCTGGGTGCGGCATGCGGCCGCGCTCGGCGGCATCCTCGCGCTCTCGACGGTGACCGCGTATTTCCTGCGGCGCTTCACCCCTGCCGCCTCGCCGTGGATCGATTCGATGGTCACCTGGTCCAGCGTGTTCGCCACGTTCCTTGCCGCGCGCAAGGTCTACGAGAACTGGCACTGGTGGCTGGTGATCGATTCGGTCTGCGTCTATCTCTATGTCACGCGGCGGCTGTTCCTGACCATGGTGTTGTTCCTGGTGTATCTCGGCCTGATCATCGTCGGGATGCGGGAATGGCGCCGCTCGCTGACCGCGCATGCGGCCCCGTGAGATCGCCGATCTGGCCGCGCGCCACGCGCCGGGGCGCGGCGCGCCGGCCATCGAGCTGCTGCGCGCCGGACTGGTTCACGAGACCTTCCGCGTGCGGCGCGATGGCGCCAGGTATGCGCTGCGCGTGCCGGCCGCCGAGCCGGTCGACCTCGCGTTCGATCGGGCGTGGGAGGCGCGTGTGCTCGGGCAGGCGGCGGCTGCGGGGCTTGCGCCGCCCACGAGGTACTACAGCCTGGAGCAGGGTGTCCTGGTGGTCGACTGGATCGAAGGGCGTCCCTGGAGCGTCGCCGAGGCGCGCCTGCCCGCCAACATATCGAGGATGGCGGCGACTCTTGGCCGCTTGCATGCGCTGCCCGCGCCGCAACCGGCCCGTACCGTGAGCCCGGCGCAGTGGATCGACTGCTACTCGGCCGCGCTCGGCATCCAAGGTTCTGTATCCCCGGCGCTGCGGCGAGCCGCGGCCGATCGCGCGGCCGAGGCGGCGGGCCTCGCCCGGGGTGAGCGCGGGCTGTGTCACAGCGATCTGCACGTCCTCAACGTGATCGACCGGGGGCCGCCTCCGGGGACGCAGCCGGCGCATTCGCGGGAGCAGGGATCGTTGGTTCTCCTGGATTTCGAGTATGCCCATGTGTCCGACCCGTTCTGGGATCTGGCCGGCTGGAGCGCCAACAACGATTTCGAGCCGGAGCTCGCCTGGGCGCTGGCCGAGGCTTACCGCGGCCGGCCGCCGACCTCGAGCGAGCGGTCGCGGCTCGACCTCAATCGGTGGCTGTACGATTATGTCTGTTTGCTCTGGAGCGAGCTGTATCTGCGCCGCGACGCGGATCCGGAAATAAGCGCGCGGGCGCGGCTGATCGAGGCGCGCCTGGCCGGCGCCCTCGGGTAGTCGCGCCGGCCAAGTTCCGGCAAACTAGCGCCCCCAATCGAACCTCAGGAGCCTGTCCGAGCGATGTCGCCTGCCGCGGCGATCATTGCTCGGACAGGCTCCCGAGCGGCAGTCAACGGAGAGCAGAATGGCGCGGATGATCGTGGTGGACCGGGACGGCAAGGAGCACGATATCGAGGCGAAGCCCGGCCTGAAGGTGATGGAGATCCTGCGCGAGCTGGACTACGGGGTCGCCGCGATTTGCGGCGGACTCTGCTCGTGCGCGACCTGCCACGTCTTCGTGGATCCCACCTGGACCGGCAAGCTGCCGAAACCCCAGAGCGACGAGCTGGATCTGCTCAAGGAGCTGCCGGACTTCAAGGACGGCACGTCGCGGCTTTCGTGCCAGGTCGACTTCACCGAGGCGCTGTCGGGGTTGAAGGTCGCGATCGCGCCGGACACCTGAGCTCGACGCTCACCGCGCCGGACACCTGAGCTGGGTCGCCGCCGCGCCCTCATTTCTTCTCGGTCTGGCGCTTGACCGCATCCTGCGCGGCGGCGATGGCGGCGGGGTCGCCGAGGAAGCGGCGCCCGCGCGACTGCAGCTGCTCGTCGAGCTCGTAGACGATGGGCACGCCCGTCGGGATGTTGAACTCGACGATGTCGCTCTCGGACATGCCATCCAGCATCTTGACCAGCGCGCGGAGCGAGTTGCCGTGCGCGACGATGAGCACGTTCTTGCCGGCGCGGAGCTCGGGAACGATGCGCTGTTCCCAGTAGGGCAGCACCCGGGCCAAGGTGTCCTTGAGCGACTCGGCCGCGGGCAGCAGCCGGGGATCGACATCCGCGTAGCGCACGTCGAAACGGGGATGGCGCGGGTCATCGAGCGCCAGAGGCGGAGGAGGCACGTCGTAGCTGCGGCGCCAGATCTTCACCTGCGCCTCGCCGTGCTTGGCGACGGTCTGCGCCTTGTCCAGACCCTGCAGAGCGCCGTAGTGGCGCTCGTTCAGCCGCCAGCTGCGCTCGACCGGCAGCCACATGCGATCGGTGGTGTCGAGGATCAGCCAGAGCGTGCGGATCGCGCGCTTCAGCACCGAGGTGAACGCGAGGTTGGGCCAGAGGTTTGCGCTCCTCAGCTCGACGCCGGCCTGCTTCGCTTCCGCGAGCCCGCGCTCGCTCAGGTCTATGTCATACCAGCCGGTGAACAGGTTCTCGACGTTCCAGACGCTCTGTCCATGGCGGACCAGGATCAATTTTCCGGGCACGACTCCCCTCACCGTTCCTCCTAGGTTAGCGCTTTGCCGCCGCAAAGATGCCCTCGAACGAGGCGACCAGGGCGTGAGGCCTCCCCACCTCGACGCGCACCGGGACGCGCCCGCGGCCGGCGCGCTTCAGCATTTTGAACAGTCGATCCAGATCGGCCTCGCTCGGCGCGATTGCGCGCGCGTGCAGCTCGCCCTCGCAAGGGGCGAGGAACCGCATGGTCGATTCCTGGATCACGACCTCGCAGTCGCGGTCGCGCGCCGCCAGGTGACAGGTGACCCAGCCCCATCCCGCCAGCACCGCCACCGAGTAGAGGCTGCCGCCGAATGCGGTGCCCTTGTCGTTGGCGTTGGCCGGGAGCGGCGCGCGCAGCACCACCGCGTGGTCGCCCGCGGATTCGACGCAGATGCCGAGGTGCTTGGCGATCGGAAACTCTCCGATGATGCGGCTCTCGAGATAGTCCCGGCCGAAGCCGGCCCCGGGAGCGTTGCGCGGCACGATGGGGGCCTCGCAGGTGTCCTGCCTCAGGGTCATGGCTCAGTCCCTCGTCAGCCGGCGCAGGGCCTGCAGTGCCACCGACAGCGTGGCGAAGTCCGGTGGCGATCCGGTGCGCAGATCCACGACGATGCGCTTCAGCGCATCGACCTGGACGGCATGCCGGGACATCCATTGGTCCACGCGCGCCCCCGGTGCGCGCCCCTTGCACGCGAGCACGGCCACGCTGACCTGACGCTGGAGCTGGTAGAGATTGTCGCGCAGCGTTCCGCGCGCCACCGATTGCCAGTGGCCCTCGATCGACAGGCTCTCGATCTGCTCCTTGATCCAGGTGAGGCCGATGCGCTCGCTCACGTCGAAGTACGCCTTGGCGGCGTACAGGATGTCGACACCCGTGGCCATCGCCACCTCGACCAGATCCAGCGCGGCATACAAGGCCTCGAGCGAGGCGACCCGCGTCGCCAGATGCTCGGGCATGTTCTGCTCGATCAATTGCGATCTGAGCACGCCGAGACGGGACTGCTCGGTGACCGAGAGCACGGAATGCAGCCCGTGGAAGAGCTGGGCCACCTTCGCGGAGTAGCGCAGCACCGCGCGCTCGATCCCGAGCTCGCGGCGGCGATGCTCGAGCAGCCAGTAGCTGGTATGGCGCAGGAGGTGCGTGGTCTGCAGCATCGCGGAGTACTGCACGGCCGCGGGCACCGTGTTGTCCAACCCCTCGATCTGCGCCCAGATGTCGCGCACCGCGAACACCTCTCGGGCGATGCTGTAGGCACGCGCGCTCGAGGCGGGGTCGGCGCCCGTATCGTCCTGGGCCCGGATCGGAAACGCGGGGCCCATGCGGTTGATCAAACTGTTGGTGATCTGGGTCGCGATGATCTCGCGGCGCAGGCGATGGCGCTTCAAACGGCGGGCGAAGCGCTTCTGCACCGGCACCGGGAAATAACGTGCCAGCTCGGCCGACAGGTATGGATCCTCCGGCACGTCCGAGTGGACCAGCGCCTTGTTCAGCCAGATCTTGCCGTAGCTCAGCACGATGGCGAGCTCGGGCCGCGTGAGCCCCTCGCCGGCCTTGCGCCGCTCGGCGATCTCCTCGTCGGTGGGCAGGAACTCGAGCCCGCGGTTCAGATCGCCCAGGCGCTCCAGCGTACGGATGACGTACGCACTCTCGCCAAGGCGTGCCTTGGCCTGCAGCTCGCTGACGCTGATGGCCTGGCCCTGCAGGTAATTGTTCCGCAGCACGAGCCCCGCGACTTCGTCGGTCATCTTGACCAGCAGCCGGTCGCGCGAAGAACGCGCGATCTCCCCCGCACGCATCGCACCGTTGAGCAGGATCTTGAGATTGACCTCGACGTCCGAGCAATTCACTCCGGCCGAGTTGTCGATGAAGTCCGTGTTCAACCGGCCGCCGCGCCGCGCGAATTCGATGCGCCCGAGCTGCGACACGCCGAGGTTGCCGCCCTCGCCGATCACCTTGCAGTTGAGCTCGCGTGCATCGACGCGCAGCGCATCGTTGCTGCGGTCGCCGACGTCGCTGTGGCTCTCGAACGTCGACTTCACGTAGGTGCCGATGCCGCCGTTCCAGAACAGGTCCACGTGCGCCTTGAGGATCGCCCGGATCAGCTCGTTGGGCGTGACCAACGCCGGCACCTCGAGCAGCGCCTGCGCTTCCTTCGAGAGGGTGATCGACTTTGCCGAGCGCGAGTACACGCCGCCTCCCTTGGAGATGGCGCTCTTCGAGTAGTCCTCCCAGGTCGAGCGCGGCAGCTTCAACAAGCGCAGCCGCTCGGCGAACGATTTGGCCGTGTCCGGCTGGGGGTCGATGAAGATGTGCATGTGATTGAACGCCGCGAGCAGGCGGATGTGCCGCGACTGCAGCATGCCGTTGCCGAACACGTCGCCGGCCATGTCGCCGATGCCGGTCACGCTGAAATCGCGGCTCTGAATGTCGACGCCGATCTCGCGGAAGTGGCGCTTCACGAGCTCCCAGGCGCCGCGCGCGGTGATCGCCATCTTCTTGTGGTCGTAGCCGGCCGAGCCGCCGGAGGCGAACGCATCGCCCAACCAGAAGCCGTATTCCTCGGAAATGGCATTGGCTATGTCGGAGAACGTGGCGGTTCCCTTGTCGGCCGCCACCACCAGGTAGGCGTCGTCCTTGTCATGGCGGATCACCCGGGCGGGCGGAACGATCTCCTCCTCCACGATGTTGTCGGTGATGTCCAGCATTCCGCGGATGAGCGTCTGATAGCAGGCGATCACCTCGGCCTGCTGGGCGTCGCGCTCGGCGGGCATGCGCTTGACCACGAAGCCGCCCTTTGCGCCGACGGGTACGATCACGGTGTTCTTGACGTGCTGGGCCTTCATGAGACCGAGGACCTCGGTGCGGAAGTCCTCGCGCCGGTCCGACCAGCGGATGCCGCCGCGCGCGACGTACCCCATGCGCAGGTGCACGCCCTCCATGCGCGGCGAGAACACGAAGATCTCGAACAAAGGCTTCGGCAGCGGCAGCTCGCGCAGCTGCTGGCTCTCGAGCTTGATGGACAGGTATTCCCTCTCCTGGCCCTCGCGCCCCGGCTGAAAGGCGTTGGTGCGGACCGTCGCGGTCACCGCGTTCCACAACGCCCGCAGGATGCGGTCCTCGTCCGAGCGGGTGACCTCCTCGAGCGCTTCCTGGATGCGCCGGTCGAGCCGCGCCCCCGCGGCGGTGCGCGTGGCCGGCTTGACGTCCGGGTCGAATCGCGCGACGAACAGGTCGGCGAGCGCGCGGGAGATCGACGGATTGTTGACCAGCACCTGCGCGATGTAGCCCTGACTGAAGGGCAGCCCCGTCTGCAGCAGGTAGCGGCAGTAGGCGCGCATCACGATCACGAGGCGCCAGGGAATGCCGGCGGACAGCGTGAGCTGGTTGAAGCTGTCCGAGTCCATGCGCCCGATCCACACGGCGGTGAACGCGCCCTTGATGTCCCGCTCGAGCGCCTCGAACTGGCTCATCGCGACGGACTGGGTCAGAAGCTCGAGGTCCTGGATCCAGGCGCGCCGGCCCCCCGGGAACTCGATCTCGTAGGGCCGCTCGGCCATCACCTTGAGGCCCATGTTCTCGAGCATGGGAAGTAGATCGGAAATGGGGATGGCGTCCTGCAGACGGAAGATCTTCAGATAGAACTTGTCCTTGCGCCGCGGCTCGGGACGGTAGATGTCGAGGTGCAGGCGCTTCGGGTCCTTCTCGACCGCCTCGAGGAAGGACACGTCGAGCGCGGCCGCGTCGCCGTTGAAGTCCTCGGTGTACGCCGCCGGAAACGCCGGGGCGTATTTCTCGTAGAGCTGCAGCGCGTACGCCTCGTCGAGACGCGCGAGGAGCGATGCCCTGAACGCGTCGAGCCACGAGCGCACGGCGGCGGCGACGCGGCGCTCGAGCCCCTCCGGGTCGATGCGGGTCTCATTCGCCGGCGAGGTCTGCGCCACGAGGTGCACGCGCGCGAGATTCGACTCCGCGATCTGCACCTGGGACGCCATCCGTCCCGCCGACAGTGCCTCGCCGATCACCTTTTCGATTCGCTGCCGGACCTGGGTGTTGTACTTCTCGCGCGGCACGTAGATGAGGCACGAGTAGAAGCGGCGGAACGGATCGCGGCGCATGAGCAGACGCACGCGCGGGCGGTCCTGCAGGCCGAACACGCCGGTGACGGTGCGCGTCAGCTCGGCGACGGTCGACTGAAACAGCTCGTCGCGCGGGAATGAATCGAGGATCTGCATCAGCGCCTTGCCGTCGTGGCTGTCGGGCGCGAGCGCGAACGTGTCGACGACCTGCGCGACCTTGCGCCGGAGCAGCGGAATGTCGCGCGGGCTGCTGCTGTACGCGGAGGAGGTCCAGAGACCCAAAAAGCGCTTCTCCCCCGTCAGGCGGCCACGGGCGTCGAATTGCTTCACGCCGACGTAATCCAGGAATCCCGGCTTGTGCACGGTCGATTCCATGTTGGCCTTGGTGACCAGGATGATGTCGCTCGCGCGGCTCTGGCGCCGGATGTCCTCCGACGAGATGCGATGCGTGCTCTCCACATGCTTGTGGCCGTCGCGCAGGATGCCGAGACCGGTGGACGGGACCGCCTGCAGCGACAGGTGATTCTTGCGGCCCTGCAGCCGATATTCGCGGTAGCCGAGGAAGGTAAAGTGCCGGTTCTCCATCCACGAGAGAAGCGCGACGGCCTCGTCCAGATCGCCCGGGTCGAGGCCGGCGGACGACGCGGCGAGCGCCGCGGCGCAATCGCGCGCCGCGGCGCGCATGCGATCCCAATCGGCGCACGCGACGCGCACGTCGCGCATGCCGCGCTCGATCTGAGCGCCGAGTGCCGCGAGAGCCGCGGGGTCGACGATGCGGTCGACCTCGATGTGCTGGAACGACTCGAGGCGGGGCTTGCGCCGCGTGCCGCCATCCGGCTCGGCGGACTCCCCGCGCTCGCGCAACGAAACGAGGACGCCACGCGCATCCCGCGACACCGAGAAGATCGGATGCGCCAGCAGATGCAGCGTGAGCGAGCGCTGTGCCAACGCGAGATTGATCGAGTCCACGAGGAACGGCATGTCGTCGTTGACCATCTCGATGACGGTGTGCGGGGAGGTGTAGCCGTGCTCGCGCAGCGTCGGGTTGTAGACGCGCACCAGCGCGGAGCGCTGCCGCCGCCGAGCGAACTCCAAATGGGAGCGCGCGATGGCGGCGAGCTCGGCAGGATCGCGCGCCTCGAGATCGCGCGCGTCGACGTTGGTGTAATAAGCCCGCAGGAACCGCGGCCAGTCGAGATTGCGCATCGACTTGGGCCGCCGGGTCTTGGAGCGAACCACGCTCGTCACGATCCTGCGGTGCTGTTCCAGTGAGGCCTGATACATGAGCGTTCCTTTAATGAGGCACGGCCGCCTATTCGGGCCTTTCGAGATCGGCGATGACCAGCGCCAGATAGCGGCAAGCTTCTCCGCCCGTGATGCAGCGATGATCGAAGCTCAAGGAGAGCGGCATGCGCATGTGCGCTTCGACCTTGCCCGTCACCGCCACCGCGTCCTCGCGCACCTTGCCTGCGCCGAGAATCGCGACCGCGGGCGGCACCACCCGCGGAATGCCGTAACGGCCCGCGAGCGTGCCGAAGTTGGAGAGCATCAGCGTGAAGTCGCGCAGCTCTTCGGGCTTCAGGCTGCGGTCGTGGGCGGCCTGCTTGCGAAGCGCGAGATTTCCCAGCAGCTCCTCGCGCGACTGGCCTTCGACGTTGCGCACGACCGGAACGATGAGCCCTTCCGGCGTGTCGACCGCAACCGCGAGATGCATGTGCGGAAACCAAACGCGCGATCCGCTGCCGGCGTCGTACCAGGCGTTCAAGCAAGGCTCCTGGCGCCAGGCCTGGATCATGGCGCGCATCAGACGCCACATGTAATCGCCGCGCCGTGCCCAGGCATGAAGATCCGCGTCGTCGCACACGGTGCTGCCCGCGACCTCCGCCTGCGACAACGTCATGCTCTGCGCCATTGCGCGGCGCATGCCGCGCAGCGGCTCCAGCCGGCCGCCCCGCTCCTGCCACGCGGCGGCGGCGCCGTTCCGGACCGGGCCGCCTCGCGCGCCGGTCCTGTCCCTGTCGCCGGACCCGCCGTGCGCGCCATTCAGCACGTCGTCCACCGTGATCAGGCCGCCGCGGCCGGTGCCCGAGAGCGAGACCAGGTCGATGCTCAAGCGCTTCGCCAGCGCGCGCGCCGCCGGGACCGCGCGGGCGCGGCCGGCGCCCGCGGAATCTCCCGCCCGCGGGCGCGTCATGGGGGCCGGACCGATCACTTCCTCGTCCACCGTCGCCGGCATGTGACCGACCACGGTGCCGGAGTCGAACTCGATCAGCGGCGCGCCGGTCGGAATGATGTCGCCGGGCGCGCCGTGCAGCGCGGTCACCGTTCCGGTGAACGGCGCCGGGACCTCGACCACGGCCTTGGCGGTCTCCACCGAGACCATCGGCCGGTCGATGCGCAATTGATCGCCGACCTTGACGTGCCACTCGACGATCTCGGCTTCGGCCAGTCCCTCGCCGAGGTCGGGCAGCTTGAAGATGCTCATGCCCGCTTCACTCCGCGAACGCCAGCTCGGCTGCGTCGACGATGCGCCGCACGCTCGGGATGTAGTCGTGCTCCAGCTTGAGCAGCGGCATCACGGTGTCGAAGCCGGCGACCCGCCGGATGGGAGCCAGCAGGTCGAAGAGCGCATGCTCGGCCACCTGGGCGGCGATCTCCGCGCCGACGCCGACGTTGCGCGCGGCTTCGTGCACGATCACCAGCCTTCCCGTCTTGGTCACGGACGCGAGTATCGTCTCGAAGTCGATCGGACTCAACGTCGCGACATCGATGACTTCGGCGCTGATGCCGCGCTCCTCGAGCAGGGCCGCCGCTTTCAGGGTCTCGATGGTCATCGCTCCCCAGGTGACCAGCGTGAGGTCGGTGCCCTCGCGCAAGGTGAAGCAGGAGTCGAGCGGCAGGGCACGGCCGTCGTCGACCACCTCCTGGCGGAGGGCGCGATACAGGCGCACCGGCTCCAGAAACATGACGGGATCGGGATCGCGGATCGCCGCCAGCAGGAGCCCATACGCGCGCGCCGGCGAGGACGGACAAACCACGCGAATCCCGGGGATGTGGCAGAGCATGGTCTCGGTGCTCTCCGAGTGGTGCTCCGGCGCATGAATGCCGCCGCCGTGCGGCATGCGCACGACCACCGGGCAGGTCAATCGTCCGCGGGTTCGATTACGCATCCGCGACATGTGATTCACGATCTGATCGAGCGCGGGATACAGGAAGCCCATGAATTGGATTTCGGCCACGGGCTTCAGCCCCTGTGCGGCCATGCCCACGGCCACGCCGGCGATGGTGGCCTCGGCGAGCGGCGTGTCCTGCACGCGGTCCTTGCCGAAACGCTCCTGCAGTCCCGCGGTCGCGCGAAAAACGCCGCCGTTGAGCCCGACATCCTGCCCGAGCACGACGACCGTCTCGTCATGCTGCATCTCCCAGCCATGCGCGAGCGCGATGGCCTCGACCATGGTTATCTTCGGCAAGATCAGCCGCCGCCGGACGTTGTGCCGTACTTGCGGGCCAGCTCGCGCTGCTCGTGCAGGTGCGCGGGCAGCGTCGCGAACAGATGATCGAACATCGCATCCGTGTGGGGCCTCGCGCCGGCGAGATATCCCTGCACCGCCGCGTCCACCTCGGCCGCGCATTCCGCGAGCAACGCCGCCTCCCTGGCGTCGTCCCAGACGCGGGACTTCCTCAAGAGCTCGCGCGTGCGCACCAGCGGCTCGACCTCCCAGGCCGCCCGTACGTCGCGGGTGCCGCGATAGCGGCTCGCATCGTCCGCGGTGGTGTGGTCGCTCAAGCGGTAGGTGAGCGCCTCGATCACGCAAGGTCCCGCGCCGCGCCGCGCTGCCTCGAGCGCCTCCGCCACGCTGGCGCGCACGACGAGCACGTCGTTGCCGTCGATTTGCAAGCCGCGCACGCCCGCGGCAACGGCTTTTTGCGCCAGCGTCCGGGCGGCGGTTTGCTCCGCGACCGGAACCGAGATCGCCCAGCCGTTGTTGACGATGACGAACACCAGCGGAAGATTGCGCGCACCCGCGACGTTCAGCGCCTCGTAGAACGCGCCTTCCGACGTTCCGCCGTCGCCGATGAAGGAGAGCGCGCAGCGCGGCTCCTTGCGCAGCTTGAACGCCATTGCCGCGCCGGCGGCGTGCAGGGTCTGGGTCGCGATGGGTATGCACCAGGCAAAATCATGGCGCGGCTTGGCGAAGTGATTGCCGCGCTCGTCGCCTCCCCAGTAGGTGAGGATCTCCGTCATGGTCACGCCGCGCCAGAGCTGCGTGCCGACCTCGCGATACACCGGCGCCAGCACGTCCTCGGGACGCATGGCGGCGCCGACGCCGACGTGCACGGCCTCGTGTCCCACGCAGGAGGGGTAGGTGCCGAGCAGGCCGGTGCGCTGCAGATTCACGGCCTTGGTGTCGAACACCCGCGCCAGGGTCATGCCGCGGTACATCTCCAGCAGCGCGCCGGGGTCGCGCGCGAAGTCGGGCAGCGGCGCCACCATGTCGCCCCCGGCGTTCAGGATCTGCCGGTACTCGATCTTGAATTCCGCCACCGTCTTCATGTGCGAATTATGCCAGGCGCTCAGGGTCGATGGCGGCCGGCAAGATAGCTCTGCGTCTGCATCTCGATCAAGCGGCTTGCGGCGCGCTCGAACTCGAACGCCAGGCGCTCGCCGCGGTACAGCTCGTTCGGCGGTGCGGCGGCCGACAGCACCAGTTTCACTCCGCGGTCATACAGCTCGTCGATCAGCATGACGAAGCGGCGGGCCGCATCCTCATCGCCGACGGTCAGCACGGGAACGCGCGAGACGAACAGAGTTTGATAGAGGCGCGCGAGCTCGATGTAGTCGTTCTGGCTGCGCGGCCCTTCGCAAAGATCCGCGAACTCGAACCACGCCATGCCGGGCGCGGCCGCGAGCACGGCGATCGGACGGCCCTCGATCTCGATCTGCGCGGGTCCGGAGGCCGGCTCTCCGGCGAGCGCGGCGAACAACCGGCGCAGCTTGCCGTCGGTGCCGGGGTCGCCCGACTCGAGATAGGTCGACGATCGCTCCAGCCGGCGCAGCCGGTAGTCGACGCCGCCGTCCAGATGCAGAACGTCGAGGTGCTGCTCGATCAGGTCGATCGCGGGCAGGAAGCGCTGACGCTGCAAGCCGTCCTGGTACAGATCGCGCGGCGGCGTGTTCGACGTTGCCACCAGCGTGACGCCGTGGCGGAACAGGCTCTCGAGCAATCCGGAGAGGATCATGGCATCGCCGATGTCGGAGACGAAGAGCTCGTCGAGGCAGATCACGCGGGACGCTGCAAGGCGCCTTCCAACCGCCTCCAGGGGATTCGCGCGGCGCTCGACGCGGCCGAGCTCTCCATGCACCTCGCGCATGAAGCGATAGAAGTGCGTGCGCTTGCGGTCGGGAAAACCGAGCGATTGATAGAACCAGTCCATCAGCAGGGTCTTGCCGCGGCCGACGCCGCCCCAGAGGTACAGCCCGCGCGGCGGCGCGGCGGCGGGATGACGGCCCGGTGTCGGCAAGGCTCGTTGAGCCCAGGAGGCAAGCGCCGTCCGCAGCCGCGTGCCGACGCCGCGCCCGGCGCGGGCGAGCGCCGCGGCAAGATCATCCAAGCGCGCCGCGGCCGCGAGCTGGGCCGCGTCCGCTTCGAGCCGATGTGCGGCAACCTCGGCCTCGAGCCGCGATTCGACCGACGGGAACGCGCCGCTCACGCGCCCATCTTACAGGCTCTGGTAGTTCGGGCCCGAGCCGCCCTCGGGAGTCACCCAAGTGATCTGCCCCGGGTACGGCTCCTTGATGTCGCAGGCTTTGCAATGCACGCAGTTCGAGGAGTTGATCTGCAGCTTCTTGCCGCCGGCGCCGTCGTCGATCATCTCGTACACATTGGCCGGACAGAAATTGGTGCAGGGATTGCCGAAGTCCTTGATGCAGCGGGTCGCGCAGATCGAGGTGTCGGCGACCTTGAGGTGCACCGGCTGGTTCTCCTCATGCGTCGTCGCGGCGAAGAACACGGACGCGAGACGGTCGCGCGGCGGCAGCTCGCGGTCGCCCCAATCACGGTCGGGCGAGGCGTATTCATCGAGATGCTTCAACGCCTTGTCGTCGGCGTGGTTCGCGAGCGTCCAGGGCAGCTTGCCGAAGGTCACGGTCTCGAGCGCCGCGTTGGCAAGACCGAGCCACATTCCGCCGCGGAATCCCGGGCGGATGTTGCGCACCTTGTGGAGCTCGCGGCCGCCCTTCGATTCGCGCCAGCGCCGATCGAATCCCTCGCTCGTGCCGCGCTCGACGTAATGGGCCGCCGCCGTCATGCCCGAGCGGATGGCCTGATGAATGCCTTTGATCTTGGGGGTGTTGAGCGTCCCGCCGGCGTCGCCCACGAGCATCGCGCCCGGCATCTCCAGCTTCGGCATGGACTGGTAGCCGCCCTCGATGAGGGTGCGCGCGCCTCCTGCGATGATCTCGCCGCCCTGCAGAAGCTGCTTGATGTCGGGATGATTCTTGTACTGCTGGAACGCCTCGAAGGGTTTCAAGCGCGGATCCTCGTAATCCAGCCCGACCACGAAGCCCACGTAGACCCGGTCGTTGTCGAGGTGATAGAGGAAGCTGCCGCCGTAGGTGCGATTGTCGAGCGGCCAGCCGAGCGTGTGCTGGATGAGCCCCGGCTGGACACGGCCCGGCGGAAGCTGCCAGAGCTCCTTGAAGCCGAGACCGTAGGTCTGCGGAGACTTGCCCGCGTCCAGCCCGAAGCGCTTGATCAAGGTCTTCGAGACGTTGCCCCGGCATCCTTCGCAGAGCAGGGTCACCTTGGCGTGGATCTCAGGACCCGGCGCGAAGTTGGGCCCCGGCTCGCCGTTCTTCTCGACGCCCATGTCGCCGATGCGGATGCCCTTGACGGCGCCGCTCTCATCGAACAGCGCTTCGGCGCCCGCGAAGCCCGGAAACACGTCGACGCCGAGCTTTTCCGCCTCTTGTCCGAGGACGGGAACGAGCTGCCCCAGGGAAATGATGAAGTTGCCGTGATTTGCCATCTGCGGCGGGGTCGGCAGCCTGAAGCGCTTGCGCCGGGTCATGAACAGGAACTCATCCCGGGTCGCGGGCACACAGACCGCCGGCGCACGCGAGCGCCAATCGGGCAGCAACTCCTCCAGCGGCCCCGGCTCCAGCACCGCTCCGGACAAGGAGTGCGCACCGAGGCTTGCCGCCTTCTCCAGGACGCAGATGCTGAGATCGGGCTTCAGCTGCTTCAGCCGGATGGCGGCGGACAGCCCCGCGGGACCTGCGCCCACGATGGCTACCTCGTATTCCATGACATCGCGCGGTGTTTCGCTCATCGGGACACCTGGATCGGGATCTGAGCCTCGCTTAGGCCCATGGCGTTATTGGAAAAACGGCGGATTAGACCATAAACGGCTCCCGCCCGGGGAGACAACCGCCAGGCGGACAGCCCGTGAGGGGAAGTACTGACGGCCGTCGCTATTAACTTCTGGGGACCCCCATGTACATAGGCCACGGATGCCGCCTTCCAGGATGGCCAAGGGATTTGGGCATGGCTTGGGCAGGGACGCCCGTCCCCGTTTTGGCTCAGTCGCTGCGCCAAGTCGGTTTGCGCTTGCCAAAAAATGCGGAAAAACCCTCCCGGGCCTCGCCTTGTACCCGGAGCCTCGCCAAGCGGCCGGCCGCGTCTCGTGAGGCCGCGGGACGGTCCTCGGGAGCGACCCGGGTCATGTCCCGCACCAGCCGTTTGGCTTCGGCCTGAGCCGTCGGGGCACCCCTCTTGAGCGCGTCGAGGACCTGGGCACAGCGCTGATCGAGGGCGCCGGCGGGCACGACCTCATGGGCGAGTCCCATCTCCAGGAGGCTTGCGGCCGTCAGTGTCTCCGATGTCAGGAAGTAGCGCCTCGCGGCCCGCTCGCCGATCTTGCCGAGCACGAACGGCGAGATCACCGCGGGGATGATTCCGAGCCGAACCTCGGTGAAGGCGAATTTCGCGTGGTCCGCGACGATCACGATGTCGCAGCAGGCGAGGAGGCCGAGCGCGCCGCCGTAGCCGTCGCCGTTCACCCGCGCGATCGTCGGTTTGGGCAGCGCGTCCAAGGTCGCGAGCATCGACGCCAGCGCCTCCGCATCACCGAGATTGTCCGCCTCGCTGGCCTGCGCCTGAGCCTGCATTTCGGCCAGATCGGCCCCTGCGCAGAACACATCGCCGGCGCCGGTGAGCAGCACGGCGCGCACCGACGCATCGGCGCCGCAGCGCCCGAGCTCCCGCGTCAACGCGGCGATGGTGCCGCGGTCGAGCGCGTTGCGCTTCTCGGGACGATTGAGCGTGATGTGCGCGACGCCCGAAAGCGTCGCGTTGACCACCGCGGCGGTCGAGGTCACACGAGCTCGATGGCGACCGCGGTCGCCTCGCCGCCGCCGATGCACAGGCTCGCAACGCCTCGCTTCTTGCCGCGCGCCCGGAGCGCGTAGATCAGCGTGGTCATAATGCGCGCCCCGGTGGCGCCGATGGGGTGGCCGAGCGCGCAGGCGCCGCCATTGACGTTGACCTTCTGGGGGTCGAGACCGAGATCCTTGATCGCGGCCATCGGCACGGCCGCGAAGGCTTCGTTGATCTCATAGAGCTCGACATCGCCCGCCTGCCAGCCGGCCTGCTTCAACACCTTGCTGATCGCTCCCACCGGCGCGATGGTGAACCACTCGGGCTCGAGCGCGGCGCTCGCGTACGCCAGGATTCGCGCGAGCGGCTTCGACCCGTGCGCGGCCGCCGTGGATTCGCGTGCCAGCACCAGGGCCGACGCGCCATCGGAGATGCCCGAGGAGCTTGCGGCCGTCACGGTACCGTCCTTCTTGAAGGCCGGCTTCAAGGTCGGGATCTTGGCCAGGTCCAGGGTGAAGGGAGTCTCGTCCTTGTCCACGACGGCTTCGCCTTTGCGGGTCTTGGTGGTGACCGGCGCGATCTCGGCGGCGAAATCCCCTTTGCCGATGGCGGCGAGCGAGCGGCGCAGAGACTCGGCCGCGAATTCATCCTGGGCCTGGCGTGTGAACCGATACTTCTCCGCCGTGGCCTCCGCGAAGCAGCCCATCAGCTTGCCGTCCCACGGGCTCTGCAGGCCGTCGTAGAACATGTGATCGAGCACCTCTTGGTTGCCCATGCGGTAGCCGGCGCGCGCCTTGGGCAGAAGATAGGGGGCGTTGGTCATCGACTCCAGGCCGCCGGCGACCACGATCTTGGCGGAGCCCGCGAGCAGCTGATCGCAGCCGAGCATCACCGCCCGCATCGCCGAGCCGCACATCTTGTTCACCGTCGTGGTCGGCGTGCCCGCTGGAATGCCGGCGCCCAGGGCCGCTTGCCGCGCCGGCGCTTGGCCGATGCCGGCGGACAGCACGTTGCCCATGATGACCTCATCCACGTCGGCGGCCGCGATCTTCGAGTCGACGAGCGCCGCCTTGATGGCCGCCGCTCCGAGCTGGGGCGCGGTGGTCGAGGCAAACGCACCCTGGAACGCGCCGATGGGCGTGCGCCGGGCGGCCAAGATGACGACGGGATCAGAGCTCATAGTCGGTGTCCATGGGTTATACGGGGAATCGTCGCATTATAGCGGCTAATCCGCGCCCGGCTCGGCGCCGCCTAATCGGCCAGGGGCTCGCCGACCGCCTGCGCGATCAGCGTGCGGCTGTGCGATCTTGCATCCGCCGCGCTCATCACGGCCAAGATCTCCACATCGATCGGCAGCCGGTAGATCGAGCGGCCGCCGCACGGGAGCACCGCCCGGCTGCCGCGGATCGCCATCGCGACCACGGGCATCTGCGCGCGGGCTGCGGTCGCGAAGGCGCCGCCGAGAAATTTTCCGATCCGAGGCTCCTCATCGAAGGTTCCTTCGGGGAAGAACACCAAGGATTGGCCCGTCGCGGCAAGTTTCAATACCCGGCGGGTATCCACGCCGCCCTTGTGCCGGTCGAAGCGCTCCACGAACTGCGATCCGAGGCGGCGCAGCAGCAGGCTGGCGAGCGGCACGCGCACCATTTCGCGCTTGATCACGAAGGCGAAGTCCGGAGGCAGCGCCGCGGCGGCGACCAGGCCGTCGATGTAGCTCGCATGATTGGCCACGACCACGCACGGAACCTTGGGCAACGACTCCAGCCCGCGGACCGAGAACGGAATCCCCGCCCCGAGCAGGAATATTCGCGAGCAGACCCCGGCCACCCGTCGGCGGCCGCGCAATCCGGGCACGAATAGATTGACCCCGAGAGTGATCAGCCCGAGCCCCGTGAACAGCGTCAGACAATAGAGCGAGTACAGCGGCCGTATTCGCGGGCGCCGCACGCTTATGTCCCGTTTTTCTGTGATCTGGTTCTCCTTATGTTAATACTTGAGCGTACTGTGAGACTGGTCACGCCGACCCGACAGTCCCCCTCGCATACTGGCTGCCGATAGTGCGTACGGCACTAGTTTTTCACTCGGAACACTATGGCGACGGCTCTGAAACGGACGGTTTATACACGCAGCTCGGGCGCGGCGGTACCGCCAAATCGCGAACCGTCGGATCCCGCGCTGCAACGATTCCTCGACGCCGTCTGGCTCGAGCGCGGCTTGTCCGCGAACACGCTGGCCGCCTACCGTGCCGACCTCACCGCGCTCGCGCGCTGGCTCGAGGAGCGCGACAGCGCGCTGCTCAAGGCCTCGCGCATAGAGCTGCTCGGCTTCATCGCGGCGCGCGTCGAAGGCGGCTCGCGTCCACGCTCGACGGCGCGGCAGCTCTCGAGCTTCCGCCGGTTTTTCCGCTTCATGGTTCGCGAGGGCTTGATCGAGCAGGATCCCACGGCGCAGATCGCGATGCCCAAGATCGGGCGCTCGCTGCCAAAGTCTCTCAGCGAGGCCGAGGTCGAGGCGCTGCTCGAGGCGCCGACCGTGGCCGACCCGCTCGGTCACCGCGACCGCACCATGCTCGAGGTCCTGTACGCCACGGGCCTGCGCGTGTCGGAGCTGGTGAGCCTCAAGCATAACCAGGTCAATCTCAATCAGGGCGTGATGCGCATCGTCGGCAAGGGCAATCGCGAGCGCCTGATTCCGCTCGGCGAGGAAGCCGTGCGCTGGCTGCAGCAATTCATGCAGGGGCCGCGCCTCGAGATCCTGCTCGAGCGGCAGACCGACTACTTGTTTCCGACACGGCGCGGCGACCGTATGACGCGCCAGGCGTTCTGGCACATCATCAAGCGCTACTCGAAGAAGGCCGGAGTGGAGAAGGAGCTCTCGCCGCACACGCTGCGCCATGCCTTTGCCACGCACCTCCTGAATCACGGCGCGGACTTGCGCGTCGTGCAGATGCTGCTCGGCCACAGCGACCTGTCGACCACCCAGATCTACACGCACGTCGCGCGCGAGCGTCTCAAGGAACTGCACTCCGCGCATCATCCGCGCGGCTGAAGTGCCCGACGCGATGCGATGCGATGCCGCCGGGCAGGCGGCCGCGCCCGGCTCACCTCGGCGCGTTTCGATCCGCGGCGCCGCCCGGCCCATTTCGATCCGCCGGACCCGGCTCTGCTAGAATTCCCTGAACCTCGAGTCGGCCGCGAGGTCCAAGAGTCGAATCCCGGAGCCCCGCGCATGTTCAGATTCCTCGCCATCCTTGCGTTGACCGCGATCGGCCCCGCCGCGTTCGCGGCCGATCACACGCCGTCCCCCGGCGACGCCGCCGATCCGCGCGCCGCCTTGCTCAAGGAGCTTCCGGCCGGCGCCAAGCTCGAGGATCTGCGCCCCTCCCCGATCGCGGGCATCTACGAGTTCGCGCAGGGCGCGGACGTGAGCTATCTGACCGCCGACGGCAAGTACTTCCTCGACGGCAATCTGTACGACATGGGCACCCGCGCGAACCTCACCGAGGAGCTGCGCACGCACGCACGCCTCGCGCTCATCAACGCGGTACCCGAGTCGCAAATGGTGATCTTCAGCCCCAAGAACCCGCAGTACACGATCACGGTCTTCACGGACGTGGATTGCGCCTATTGCAGGAAGCTGCACAGCGAGATCGCCGAGATCAACAAGCTCGGCATCCGCGTCCGATACGTCTCCTTTCCGCGCACCGGGCCGAACACGGACAGCTGGAAGAAGGCCGAGGCCGTATGGTGCGCGGCCGACCGCAACGAGGCGCTCACCCGCGCGAAGGCCGGCGGCGCCGTCGACGTGTCCAAGGTCTGCGAGCCCAACCCGGTCGCGCGCGAATACGCGCTCGGCCAGAACATCGGCGTGCACGGCACTCCGGCGATCGTGACCGAGAGCGGCGACTACATCGCGGGCTATCTGCCGCCGCGCGAGCTGTTGCAGCAGATCAAGGATTTTCAGGTAGCCGAGCGCTGATGGGGCGAGGGCGCTCGGCGGAGAGCTGACTCCGCGCTGATCGACAAGGAAGGTCTCGTGCTTCGGCGATTCACCACTCGCGGCAAGATCTCCGCCGCGCTGATCATCGCTGCGCTGCTCGCGCTCGGGGTGCGTTATCTCGGGTGGGGGCGCGGGTTGCGGGGACCGCCATCAGCGCCGCATTCCATCGTCGCCTCCGGCGCCGCGATTGCCTCGAATCCCGACGAAACAGCGGCGAAGACGGCGGCCGCGCCGGCGGATCTCATTGCAAGCAAGGCGACGACCCTGAGGGACATGGCCTTCGCGGGCCGTCTCGGCCGCGCGGCCGGCTGGCCCCCGGCCCCGACGTGCTCGCTGCCGCCGAGAGATGGCGCAGGTTCATCGAGCAATCTGCGCGAGACGAGGAAGGAGACGACGGAACGGAGCACCCGCGCTGAGTGCGAGGCCGCAGGCTCAGCCCGGTCGGGCTAGCGCTCCAGCATCTTCAGCTTGTCCGGCACGCCTTCCCATTGCTTGGCATCGGCGGGCGCGGCCTTCTTCTCGCTGATCACCGGCCATTTCTTGGCGAGCTCGGCGTTCAGCTTCAGGAAGCTCTGCTGTCCCTCGGGAATCTCTTCCTCGGAGAAGATGGCCTCGACCGGGCACTCGGGCTCGCAAAGCGTGCAGTCGATGCACTCGTCAGGGTCGATCACCAGGAAATTCGGACCCTCGTGGAAACAGTCGACCGGGCAGACCTCCACGCAATCCATGTACTTGCACTTGATGCAGCTCTCGGTGACCACGAATGCCATGACTTACCCTTCTGTTCCCATGCCTCTGGGCCGCTATGAAATCGATGATGTTTCAGACCGATATTGTGCCATACCCGCCCTACAGGGCCGAAGCCCGGCTTCAGGACTTGAGCCGGCTCGCGAGCTCGGTCGAATGGTGGGTCTCGCGTCCCGCGGCGCGATCCTCGAAGTATTTGCGCAGCGTGAACTCGCCGCTCGGGAATGCCAGCTCAGGCCACGGAATCTCGGCTTCCTCGAACAGCATGACCTCGAGGCTCTCGGGTCCCGGGGCGAATTTCGGCTCGTCCATCTTGGCACGGAACATAACGTGTACCTGCCCCGCGCCCGTGACGCTGACCAGCGCGAGCAACGAGCCGATCGTGACCTTGGCCAGGGCTTCCTCGTAGCACTCGCGCGCCGCCGCGGCCTCGAGCGTCTCGCCGTTCTCCATGAAGCCGGCCGGCACCGTCCAGAACCCGAGGCGCGGCTCGATCGCTCGCTTGCAGAGCAGCACCTTGCCCTGCCATTCCGGTACGCAGCCGAGCACCAGC
>DATAUO010000099.1:0-14921 GCA_036268215.1 Steroidobacteraceae bacterium | reverse complement strand
CGCGGGCTCGACAAGGTCGAGCTCGACGAAGCGCGGGTCGCCGCGGACCTGGAGGACTCCTGGGAGGTGCTCGCCGAGGCGGTGCAGACCGTGATGCGCGCGCACGGCATCGCCGATGCATACGACCGCTTGAAGTCCTTCACGCGCGGACGCGCGATCGATCGCGGCGCAATGCGCGAGCTCATCACTTCCCTGCCGCTGCCGCAGGCCGAGAAGGACCGGCTGCTCGCCCTCGAGCCCAAGAGCTACGTCGGATTGGCGCCCTTGCTCGCGCGGCGCGTCCCATCCGCGGGAAACCCCTGATTTAACCGGGGTCTCCGCCGCCCGCGCCGCCGCACG
Source organism: Steroidobacteraceae bacterium (assembly GCA_036268215.1). GTDB lineage: Bacteria > Pseudomonadota > Gammaproteobacteria > Steroidobacterales > Steroidobacteraceae > Bog-1198. The sequence continues at coordinate 14,582 of DATAUO010000099.1, read as the reverse complement.
GCGGCCCGTGTCCGCGCTTTTACGGGTCGAAACGTGACGCAGTTACCACGGGCTATGTAGGCCAAAAGGTACTATCCCCCTGGACTTGCGAGGGTCCGGCACTCGGCCGCGTTCCCTCCCACCGGGGCTCCTTGAATATGGCGGGTAACAGCGAAGATCGGAGCAAGCACGTCGTGGACACAGGCCCGGGCATCGGCTCGGATGTCTCCACGGGATCGGGCACCCGTACCATTTTGACGACCATGCCCGAGGTGCGCGAGGCCAGCCTGAGAGTGGCGAAATCGGCGCAACGGCTGCTGTCGATCTTCACTCAGGATCTCGAGCCCCTGATCTACGGCGAGGAGCCGTTCCTCGAAGCGGTCAAACGCCTGGTGCTCGCGCGCTCCTACGCGAAGGTGCGCGTGCTGCTCGCCGATCCCTCGCGCGCCATGGTGGACAACAATCGCTTTCTCGCGCTGGCCCGCCGGCTCACGAGCTGCATCGACCTGCGCGCGATGAGCCCGGAATATCCGGCGAGCGCGGGCGCCTTCATCATCGCCGACGACAAGGCGCTGGTGTATCGGCTGCAAGCCGATCGCTGGGACGGCATCTCCGACATGAACGACCCCTCCGTGGTGCGCCGCTACCTCAACTTCTTCGACGAGGTGTGGCAGACCAGCATGCAAGAGTCGCAGATGCGGCAGATGCTCATGTAACCTGCGAGGGAGCCCGCGCCGCTATAATGGGCGCATGTCGGACTCCCGCCTCGCCGGCCGCCTGCCTTCGATTCCAAGCGCCGCCTCCACCGTCATCGTCGGGATCTCCGGCGGCGTCGACTCGGCCGTCGCCGCCCTGCTCCTGACGCGCGCGGGACACTCCGTTCAGGGGCTGTTCATGTCGAACTGGGAGGACGACGACGATGCCTATTGCACCACCGCCGCCGACTTCCAGGACGCCCGGCGCGTCTGCGATGTGCTCGGGATCCCGCTGCACCGGGTGAGCTTCGCCGCGGAGTACCGCGCCCGGGTGTTCGAGCTGTTCCTGCGCGAGTATGCGGCCGGGCGTACGCCGAACCCCGACGTGCTGTGCAATCGCGAGATCAAGTTCGGGCTGTGCCTCGACTACATGCGCCGTCTCGGCGCCGACAAGGTCGCCACCGGCCACTACGCGCGCATCGCCGAGGGACCGGCCGGTCCCGAGCTGCTGAAGGCGCTCGACATCGCGAAGGATCAGAGCTACTTCCTGCATGCGGTTCCGGCTCGCGCGCTCGGCGCGACGCTGTTCCCGATCGGCGAGATGAGGAAGGCGGAGGTGCGCAAGCTCGCGCACGCCGCCGGCCTGGCGGTTTTCGACAAGCCCGACAGCACCGGCATCTGCTTCATCGGCGAGCGGCCGTTCCAGGAGTTCCTTTCCAAACACCTGCGCACCGAGCCCGGCCCGATCCAGGACGATCGCGGCCGCGTGATCGGCGAGCACCGCGGGCTCGCGCTGTACACGCTCGGACAACGCTCGGGCCTCGGCATCGGCGGCCGCGCGGATACCGCGCAAGCACCGTGGTACGTCGCCGACAAGGATATCGCGCGCAACACGCTCATCGTGGTCCAGCAGCAGGATCATCCCCTGCTCTTGTCGGACACCCTCGAGGTCGGGGAGATGAGCTGGCTGTCGGAACCGCCGGCCGTTGGAGAATCGATGCGCTGCGGAGTCAAGACGCGCTACCGGCAGGCCGATCTCGACTGCACGGTACAGCCCCTGCCCGGGCAGGCCGGCGCGCCATGGCGCATCACGCTCGATGCGCCGGCGCGCGCGGTGACGCCCGGGCAATACGCGGTGCTCTATCGCGGCACGCGCTGTCTCGGCGGCGGCGTGATCGCACGCCGCTCGCGCGCGGACCGGGCCTCCGTCGCCGCGGCAATTGGCTTATAATTTATTTTTTTTCGGTGGAGGGAACATGACGGACAGCTTCAAGGCGCGCTCGACGCTCAATGTCGGCGCCAACACGTACGAGATCCTGAGCCTGCAGGCGCTCAAGTCCCGCAATGTCGACCGTCTGCCCTTCTCCCTGAAGATATTGCTGGAGAATCTGCTGCGCTTCGAGGATGGCGTCAATGTCACCAACAAGGACATCGACGCTCTGCTCGAGTGGAACCCCGAGGCATCGCCCAGCCACGAGATCGCCTTCACCCCCGCCCGCGTCATCATGCAGGATTTCACCGGCGTCCCCTGCATCGTCGACCTCGCCGCCATGCGCGAGGCCATCGTGCGCCTGGGCGGCGATGCGCAACGCGTGAATCCGCTCGCGCCGGCCGAGCTCGTCATCGATCATTCGGTGCAGGTCGACGAGTACGGCACCGCGGACTCGCTCAAGCACAACAACGAGATCGAGTTCAAGCGCAACGGCGAGCGCTACATGTTCCTGCGCTGGGGGCAGACCGCGTTCAGCAACTTCAAGGTGGTGCCGCCGAACACCGGCATCGTGCATCAGGTCAACATCGAGCGCCTGGCGCGGGTGATCTTCGCGGACGACGCCGGCGGCAGGAAGCTGGCCTATCCCGACACGCTGGTGGGCACCGACTCGCATACCACGATGGTCAACGGCCTCGGCGTGCTCGGCTGGGGCGTGGGCGGCATCGAGGCCGAGGCGGCGATGCTGGGTCAGCCCGTCACCATGCTGATTCCGCAGGTGATCGGATTCAAGCTCACCGGCAGCCTGCCGGCCGGCACGACCGCGACCGACCTGGTCCTGACCGTCACCGAGGCGCTGCGCAAGAAAGGGGTGGTCGACAAATTCGTGGAGTTCTTCGGCGACGGCCTCTCCGGGCTGCCGGTGGCCGACCGCGCCACCATCGCCAACATGTCGCCCGAGTTCGGCTCGACCTGCGCGATTTTTCCGATCGACGAGGAGACGATTCGCTATCTCGAGCTCACCGGGCGCTCGCCGGAGCAGATCGCGCTCGTCGAGGCCTACGCCAAGGCGCAGGGCTTGTGGCGGGTCAACGGCGCGCCCGTGGCGGCGTATACGGACGTGGTCGAGCTGGATCTGTCCACCGTCGAGCCCTCGCTCGCCGGACCCAAGCGTCCGCAGGACCGCGTGCCGCTGCGCAGGGCCAAGACCGTGTACGAGAGCAGCGTCAAGAAGATGGCCGAGGAGCGCGCGCAAAAGAATCCCAAGGCCACGGGCAGCGCGAAGGCCGCCGTCGCGGGCAAGACCTTCGACGTCAAGGACGGCGCGGTGCTGATCGCCGCGATCACGAGCTGCACCAACACCTCGAATCCGGCGGTGCTGGTCGCCGCCGGCCTGCTCGCGCGCAATGCCGTCGCGCGCGGATTGACCTCCAAGCCCTGGGTCAAGACCTCGCTCGCGCCCGGCTCGCGCGTGGTCACCGATTACCTGCAGAAGGCCAACCTGCTCGGGGACCTCGAGGCGCTCGGCTTCTATACCGTAGGATACGGATGCACTACCTGCATCGCCGCGGGAACGCCGGTGCTCCTGGCCAACGGCACCGCGCGCACCATCGAATCGATGCCGGACGCGGGCGGCTCGGTGATATTCGCGCCCGACGGCGCCCGTCGGCTGGCGCGGGCCGTGCAGCGCGAGATGCTGATTCAGGGCGAGCGGGAGTGCGTCACCCTGGTGATGCAGGATGGCCGCACGCTGACGTGTACGCCCGACCATCGGATTCTGTGTGCCGACGGAAGCTGGGTGCGCGCGGATCAGCTCACGCCGGGCGAAACCCGTGTGATCACCGCTCTCGAGGCGCCCCTCGACGAACCCGGAGCCGACGAGGCCGGCTACCGGCTCTCGGCGGGGGATCGCCTGTTTTCCATGCAGACCGAATCCGACAGGCAGTGCACGTTGGCGCTGGCACGGCTCGTGGGTCACCTCCTGAGCGACGGCGCAGTCAGCCCGCGGGGGCAGGCGCGCATGAACGTCGGCCAGGCTCTCGATCGCGAGGCGGTGCTGAGCGATGTCGAGCTTTTGTGCGGCAAGCGGCCCAAGGCGCGCGCATACGATGAGCGCAAGTGGTCGATCGTGCTGCCTCGCGAGCTCACCCTGGCGATCCTGTCGCTGCGAGGAGCCCGGGTCGGGCGCCGCATCGATCAGGCGCCGGCCCTTCCGGACTTCGTGCTGGCCGCGGACTGCCCGGTCGCGGTGGTGCGCGAATTCCTCGCCGGCCTGTTTGGCGCGGACGGTCACTCACCCGCGCTGCATTACTTTGGCAGCCGGGAGGACCAGGCCAGCCTCGAGCCGCCGGCTTACTCGCAGAGCGCCAAGCCGGAGTTCGTCGCGGCCACCAAGAGCGTGATGAGCGACATCATCGCGCTGCTGGTACGCTGCGGCGTCAAGGCACGCGGCGCCGCCGTGCGCGAGTACCCCACGCGGCGCTCGGCGTCCACCTATCCGGCCTCGCGGGACGGCGTGGCGCGTCGGGAAATCCGCCTGGAGCTCCCTGAAGGGCTGTCGTTCATCCAGCGCGTGGGCTACCGATATTGCGTGGACAAGTCGCTGCGTGCCAGCGCGGCCGCGGTCTACTGGCGGACGATCGATTCCATCAACCGTCAACGTCTGTGGATGGCGGACCGCATCGAAGCATTGCACGGCCGGCAGCCGCTGACCTTTCGCCAGACGCGAGCGCTTGCCGCGGCCGAATTGAGCGAGCTCGAGACTCCGGTCTTCTCTCACCACTCGCTGCTCGAAGGCCACGACCGATTCTCTCGCATGCCCTCCGCGGACACGCGCCGCTTCCGGCCTCTGCATCGGGACAGTTGCGACTTCCCCTCCCCGGCACAGCTGTTCAGCGAGCTCGGCGTGCGCGACTGGTTCGCCGGAGACTCCGGCGCCGCTGGACAGCCAAAACGCTATTGCACCGGCAAAAACGCACTGAGCCTGCCGACCTTGAGTCTCTTGGTCGTCGACCGGAGGGCGGCCGGCAAGCGTGCCGTCTATGACCTGGCGGTCAACGACCTGCACGCCTTCGCCGCCGGCACGGTGTGCGTTCACAACTGCATCGGAAATTCCGGGCCCTTGAAGCCCGAGATCTCCGAGGCCGTGAAGTCCGGCGACGTGGTCGCGTGCTCGGTGCTCTCCGGCAACCGCAATTTCGAGGGCCGCGTGCATCCCGAGATCAAGATGAATTTCCTCGCATCGCCCCCGCTGGTGGTCGCCTACGCGCTCGCCGGCAGCCTGGACATCGACATCACCACCGAGCCCCTGGGGCAGGACAAGAGCGGCAAGCCGGTGTACCTCAAGGACATCTGGCCGAGCGCGCAGGACGTCGCCGCCGCCGTCGGCTCGGCCGTCGACTCCGGCATGTTCAAGCGCGGCTACGCCAACGTGTTCGCGGGCGATGCCAACTGGAGCGCCATCAAGACACCGGCCGGCAAGATCTACGCCTGGGACGGGCAGTCCACGTATGTCAAGAATCCGCCCTACTTCGACGGCATGACCATGACCCCCGCGGCGGTGGGCGACATCGAGGGCGCGCGCGCGCTCGCGGTCCTCGGCGACTCCGTCACCACCGACCACATCTCCCCCGCCGGCAACATCTCGAAATCCAGCCCGGCCGCGAAGTATCTGATGGCGCAAGGAGTGCAGGCCGTGGACTTCAATTCCTACGGCGCGCGCCGCGGCAACCACGAGGTCATGATGCGCGGCACGTTCGCCAACATCCGCCTGCGCAACCTTCTCGTGCCCGGCACCGAGGGCGGCGTGACCGTGCACATGCCGAGCGGCGAGCAGCTCTCGATCTTCGACGCCTCGGTCAAATACCAGGCATCCGGCACGCCGCTGGTGATCCTGGCGGGCAAGGAGTACGGCACGGGCTCATCGCGCGACTGGGCCGCCAAGGGCACCATGCTGCTCGGGGTCAAGGCCGTGATCGCCGAGACCTTCGAGCGCATCCACCGATCGAACCTGATCGGCATGGGCGTGCTGCCGCTGCAGTACAAGGAAGGCCAGAGCGCGCAAAGCCTCGGGTTGACGGGCAAGGAGACCTTCGAGATCGCCGGCCTGAACAGGGGCGCGGCGAAGAGCGTCAAAGTCGTCGCCAAGGGCGATGACGGGAAGACCACGGAGTTCGAGGTGCGCGTGCGCATCGACACGCCGAAGGAGCTGGAGTACTTCCAGCACGGCGGGATCCTGCACTACGTGCTCCGGCAGCTCGCGGGGGCCAGCAAGGCGGCGTAGGGGACCTAGCGGTCGTTTTGGTCCCGGCAGCCGCCGCCGCCTCAATGCGGCAGGCTGCCCGCCTCCACCAGCGCCATCGCCGCCGGATTCAAGTGCTTCTTGATCGCGGCGTTGACCTCATCGCGGGTCAGCGCATTGATCCGGCCCGGCAGCTCGTCGATCCACTCCACGCCGTAGCCGCGCTGCGCGTCGACCAGGATGGTCCCGGCGATGCCGCCCGTGGTCGACAGCCCGACCTCGTAGCCGCCGATCAAGCCCTTCTTGCGGGTGGCGAGCTCCGTATCGCTGATCCCGCCCTTCCACCACGCGTCGAGCACCTCGCGGGTCGACGCGACACCGCGCGCGAGCAGCGCAGGCGCGAAGCTCGCGGAGATGCTCCAGCTCCCGTCGGTGATGGCGTCCTCGGCGACGCTCGCGCCGATGCCGTAGGTGAGCCCCTCCTTGTCGCGCACCGACTGCATCAAGCGTCCGGTGAAGCCGCCGCCCAGAACCGCGGTTCCGATCCGCAGCGCCAGCGCGTCGGGATCTCTGTACGCGAGCCCCGTCGGCTGGCCGATGATCACCGAGACACTCGGCTTGTCGGCGAGCGGCACGGTCACCTGCACGGCGGCGGCGAGCGCCGCGGGCTTCGCCGGCCGCAGGTAGTCCTGCCCGCCGGTCCAGCCGGAGAATGACTTGGTCACCCCCTCCTGAACGACGGCACCGTCCACGTCTCCCGCGACCACCAGGGTGAAGTGGGCCGGTCCGTAGTACTTGGCATAGAAGGCCTTGAGCTCATCGAGCGTCGCAGACTTCGCCGCGGTCTCGTACTCGCCGATGGAATGAGGCCGGTTCGGATGCCCGGCGGGGAATATCGCGCGGCCGAACGCCTCCTGAGCGCGCGCATCGGTGTTCTGCTCCGAGCTCTGCAGCACGCCGATGAACTGCTGCTTGGCCTTGTTGAACTCCTGCGGCTGCAGTGCCGGCGTGCGCAGGTCCGCGGCGATCAGGCCGAGAACCGTGGCGAGGTCCTTCTTCAGGCACTTGCCGTGCACCTGGACCGATTCCGGGCCGACCGCGAACGAGATTTCCGCACCCATGTTCTCGAGCTGATTCGAGATGGCGAACTTGTCCATGCTCTTGGTGCCGCGGTCGAGCATCATGCCCATCAGCGTCGGAACGGCGATGTTGCCCGGCTCGCCCATGGCATCGCCTGCGGGCAACGCGCCGGCGATCACCACCACCTCCTTGACCTCGGTCTTGTAGGTGATCAGGTCCAGGCCGGCGACCTGCGAGCGGGCTCCGCGCCCCTCCGTGTTGGCGAGCGCCCCGGCGCTCACGAGCACCAGTCCGATCGAGACGATGTGTCGCATCACGATTTCTTCTCCCCCGCCGGCACCGGGACGAACCACCCGATGGTGGCCTCATCCTCGGCGAGATATTTCACCGCCACCCGCTGCACGTCCGCGGGCGTCACGGTAAGGACCTTCTGCGGGAACGTGACATACAGGGTCCAGTCGCCCACCGCGATCCACTCGTTGAGCTCGGCGGCCACGGCGGCCGTGCCGTCGCGCTTGTACGCGTCCGCGGCGATGTACTGCTGCTTGACCCGCTCGACCTCGGCGGCCGTCACGCCGTCGGTCTTCACCTTGGCGATCTCCGCGAGCAGCGTCTTCTCCACCTGGGCGTGGGTCGCGCCGGGCGCCAGCATCGCGTACACGGTGTGAAGCGAGAGGTCGTGAAGCAGGTCGGTGCCGGCGCCGGCGTTCAGGGCGACGCCCTGATCGACGAGCGCGCGGTAGAGACGCGCGTTCTTTCCCGAGCTCAGGATGGCGTCCAGCACGTCGAGCGCGGGCTGATCCGCGTCGCGGCCGTTCGGCACCTTGTGCGCGATGATGACGCTGCCGACCTCGCCGGGACGCTTGACCGTCACCCGCCGCTCGCCGCTCTGCGCGGGCTCCTCGGTATAGATGGCCGGAATCGGCGCCGGCGAATGCGGGTACCCGCCGTAGTATTTCTTGATCATCGCGAGCACGGCGTCGGGCGCAATGTCGCCCACCACCGTCACGGTGGTGTTGTTCGGCCAATAGAATGTGTCGTAGAACTCGCGCAGCTTGGTGATCGGCACGTGCTCGATGTCGCTCTTCCAGCCGATGGTCGGATGGTGGTACGGAAGCGCGACGTAGGCCGCCTCCATGACCTCCTCGAACAGCACGTTGTCGGGGTCGTTCTTGCCGCGCTCGTACTCGTTGCGCACCACGGTCATTTCGGACTGGCGATCCGACTCGTGCAGCCACAGATGGCGCATGCGGTCGGCCTCGATCGCCACGTACCCCTCCAGGTTGTCGCGGCCGAGCGTGGCGAAATAGTTGGTGCGGTCGAACGACGTGCTGGCGTTGTACTGTCCGCCCACGCCTTCGAGATACTGCTTGATGCTGTTGCCCTTGGCATCGTTGAATGCCTCGCTGCCCTTGAACATCATGTGCTCGAGAATGTGCGTGGCGCCGGTGGTGCCCGTGACCTCGTTGCGAGAGCCGACCTGATAGGTCACCTGGAAGGTCACCACCGGCGCGGAATGATCGGGCAACAGGAGCACGGTCAGGCCGTTGGAATCGAGCCGATACTCCTCGATCCGATCCAGGGTCCTTACATGCGTGAAGCCGGAGGCACCGCCCGCCGCGGCTGGGGAAGCGGGCGTCCGCTGCGCCGATATGACCCCCGCGGGCGATCCAGTCCGTGGAGGCGGGCCCGCCCCTGCCCGCGCGGCCGGGGGAACCACGCTCATCAGGAGCGCCAGCGCCAGCGCCAGCGCCAGCGCCAGCGCGCAAGAGCTTGCGCGCGCCCACTGCGCACGCAAGCCGCGATCGATCGACCCGAACCCGTGATGCATACCCGCTCCGATGGCTCCGCGGCCGTTTGCCGAGCTCCAATTCTAGTGGCTCGAGGGGTCGCTGTGGTCAGAATCAGGCCGCACCGGCCTCCGCCGCGCCTGGCCGCGGACCCGCTCAGGGGCTGATCAGGCGCGCAAGGCCCAGCACGGCCCGCATGAACGGCGCCTCGACCCCGAGCCGCTCCGCGATCTCGACGACCGCGCCGAGCTGCGGATCGAGCTCCAGCGGCCGCCCTCCATCCAGGTCGGCCAGCATGGAGGTCCGGAAATCGCCCAGCCGTTGCGTGACGGCGATGCGCTGCGCGGGGGTCATGCTCATCTCGAGCCCGAGCGGACGCGCACAAGCCTGCATTTCCTCCATCATGCGGACACAGAGCTCGCGCAACTCGACGCTCGCGAGCATGCGCGCGATGCCGCTGCGGGTCAGCGCGCTCAGAGGATTCATGCTCATGTTGCCCCAGAGCTTGGCCCAGACTTCGTGCCGGATGCGGCCCGAGCTCTGCGCATCGATGCCGCCGGCCCGGAGCGCGCCGACCAGCTCCCGCAGCCGCTCACCGTCGCCGCCGCCCGGCTCGCCCAGGATCAGCCGGTCCGCCGCCACCACCTCGATCTGCCCGGGCGCCAGCACGCGAGCCGAGGCGTGCACCACCGAGCCCAGCGTGCGGCCGCGTGGGAAAGTGCGGCCCTGCGCGCCGTCAGGGTCGACCGAGATCAGCGTGCGATCCGCGAGCGGCCCCGGGAAATCCTGGAAGAACCACCAGGGAATGCCGTTGGTGCCGCTCACCACCACCGAAGCGGGCCCGATCAGCGGGCCAAGGGACGGAGCCAGGCCGGAGAGGGCCTGCGCCTTCACGGTCAGGAACACGTAGTCCTGCGGTCCGAGCTCGGCTGCGGTGCCCGCGCGCACGCGGCTGGTACGGGATTCGCCGCGTTGCCGGACGATGAGCCCGCGCGCGCGGATGGCGTCCAAGGTCGCGCCGCGCGCAACCGCCGACACGGCCCAACCGGCGCGGTCGAGCGCATCCGCGATCCATGCGCCGATGGACCCTGCTCCGACGACGGCGGCGGATCGGGTCACGAGGTCGCGCTTCTAGGAGGTCTTCTTCTTCCCGATCAACGCGTGGTAGATCACCAGGATGACGATCGCGCCGACCACGGCCACGACCAGGCTGTAGAGATTGAAGCCGGTGACGCCGACCATGCCGAATCGATTGAACAGCCAGCCGCCGAGAACGGCGCCGACGATGCCGAGAATGATGTCGAGGAACAGTCCCTCACCGCGCTTGTTGACGACTTTGCTGGCGAGGAAACCGGCGATGAGGCCCAATATGATCCAGGCAATGATGGACATTGTTTTTCTCCTGCCGACGTTTTGTGACCCTTGGATAGTAGAGCAAATCGCGGGAGCCGAAACTCGGTCTCAGATTGTTGATTAATAATATTGGATAACCTTTTGTATTATAGCAATTTATGATACAAGCTTCGACACAGAGCGAGCAGCCATGGGTGGCGATCTTCGACCTCGACGGCACGCTCACGTGGGGGGACACGCTGCGTCAGTTCATCGTGGCCTTCCTCAAGGCGCATCCCCGGCGCGTGCTGCGGCTTTGGCGCTTGCCGCTCGCGGCCTTGCAATTCGCGGCGGGCGACCGCGACCGGGGCAAGCTCAAATCCCGGCTGATCCGCATGGTCATGGGCGGCGATACCCGTGAGCTCATCGATCGAGACGCCGAATCGTTCGTGGGCTCGCTCGAGCCGCTCGGGCGGTTCAGGCCGACGGCGCTCGCCATGCTCGAGGCGCATCGCAACGCCGGCGATCGGCTGGTGCTCCTGTCGGCCAGCCCCGATCTCTACGTGCCTCGCATCGGCCGTCTGCTCGGCTTCGAGCGCACCGTTTGCACGGAGATTCGCTGGCGGGGTGAGCGCCTGGACGGCGGCTTGGTGACTCCGAACCGGCGCGGCCCGGAAAAGCTTCGGTGCCTTGCGGAGATTCGCGCGAGCTACCCGGGACTGCCCACCATCGCCTACGGCAACAGCTTCTCCGACCTCGACCACATGTGCCAGACCGACCGCGCGCTGCTCGTCAACGCCGGGCCGCGTGCGCGGGACGTCGCGCGCAAGCTCGGGATTCCGACCGCCACCTGGGATTGAGGCGGATCAGCGCTTCACGTCCTGCAGGGACTGATGCAGCTTGAGCAGCAGCTGCTCGGTGGTTTCCCAATCGATGCAGGGATCGGTGATCGACACGCCGTACTCGAGCGTCGACAGGTCCTTCGGAATCGACTGGTTTCCCGCCTTCAGATGGCTCTCGAGCATGAGGCCCACGATCGACCGGTTGCCGTCGGCGATCTGGGTGATGCAGTTCTCCGCGACCAACGGCTGCTGGCTCGGGTCCTTGTTGGAATTGCCGTGGCTGCAGTCGACCACGATGGCGGCCGGCAGCCCCGCGGTCTGCAGCTCGCGCTCGGCGACCGCGATGCTCACCGCGTCGTAGTTCGAGCGCCCGCCCCCGCCGCGCAGCACCAGATGGGCATGGGCGTTGCCGCGCGTGCGGAACACCGCCGACTGTCCCTGCTGGGTGATCCCCAGGAAGTGGTGCGGGTGCCGCACGGACTTCAGCGCATTGATCGAGGTCGCGAGCGCGCCGTCGGTGCCGTTCTTGAAGCCGACCGGCGTCGACAGGCCGCTCGCCATCTCGCGGTGGGTTTGGGATTCGGTGGTGCGCGCGCCGATCGCGGTCCACGTGATCAGCTCCGACAGATACTGCGGCATGATCGGATCGAGAGCCTCCGTTCCGGCAGGCAGCCCGAGCTCGGCGATGTAGAGGAGCAGCTCCCGCGCGAGCAGAATGCCCTTTTCGATATGGAAGGAGTCGTCGAGATCGGGGTCGTTGATCAGCCCCTTCCATCCGACCGTGGTGCGCGGCTTCTCGAAGTACACGCGCATGATGGGCATCAGGGTCGATTGCACCCGGTCGGCGAGCGCCTTCAGGCGCCGGGCGTACTCGCGCGCGGCGGCGACATCGTGGATGGAGCACGGGCCGACGACGACCAACAGGCGCGCATCGCGGCGCTCCAGTATCGCGCGCAGGAGCTCGCGGGCCCTGAGCACGGTCTGCGCCGCCCGCTCGGTAAGCGGCAGGCGCGCCTTCACCTCCTCGGGGGTCGCGAGCAGGTCGCTCGAGGCGACATTGACGTTCTGCAATTGATCTTGGTTGTTCATGGTCTTCAGCGGGGTGCGCGCGCGGCCGCCGCGTCACATCGAGGTTCTGATCGTCCACAGCTCCGGAAAGAATTTGAGCTCGAGCGCCTTGGTGAGATATGACACGCCGCCCGTGCCGCCCGTGCCGCGCTTGTGGCCGATGATGCGCTCCACGGTCTTGACGTGCGAGAAGCGCCAGAGCTGAAATTTGTAGTCGAGATCCACCAAGCGCTCGGCGAGCTCGTACAGCTCCCATTCCTTCACCGAGTTGTGATAGACGCTGAGCCAGGCGGCCGCCACCTGCTTGCTCGGCTGATAGGGCTGGCTGAAGTCCCGGTCGACGGTCTCGGGCGGCAGGCCGAAGCCGCGCCGGCTCAAGAGCCTCAGCACCTCGTCGTACAGGCTCGGCGCCTCGAGCGCCCGCTGGAGCGCCTCATAGGCCGGCGGGTCCGAGCGAAACACCTCGATCGTGCCGGCGTTCTTGTTGCCGATGAGGAACTCGAGCATCCGGTACTGGGGCGACTGGAATCCCGAAGACTTCCCCAGCGTGTTGCGGAAGGCCGAGTAGTCGGAGGGCGTGATGGTCGCGAGCACGTCCCAGGATTGCAGCAGCTGCTGCTGGATGGTCGAGACGCGCGCAAGCATCTTGAAGGTCGGCCCGAGGTCGTCGCGGCGCAGGCAGTCGACCGTGGCGTTGAGCTCGTGCAGGCAGAGCTTCATCCACAGCTCCGACACCTGGTGGTTGATGATGAACAGCATCTCGTCGTGCTGGTAGGAAAGAGGGTGCTGCGCGTCGAGCAGCTTGCCGAGGTCGAGATACTGGGAGTAGCTGAGCGCCTCGCTCAGGTTCCAATGCACCTGCTCGTCGCTCAGATCGACGAACGGCTTCGGGCGGGTCTCCTCGACGCTCACGCGGACACCCGCAACGGCGCCGCGCGCAGCCGGACCGCCGCCGCGCTCACTTGAAAACCCAGGGCGGCACCGTGCGCCATCCGGCCAGGAGCTCGCGATCCAGCCGGCGGTAGTCGGGCTCGAGCGACGCCACCAGGCGCCAGAAGCGCTCCGAATGATTCATGTGGCGGGTGTGGGCCAGCTCGTGAATGAACAGATAGCGCACCACCACGGGCTCCAGGAACAGGAGCGAGCAGTTGAGGCTGACGGTCCCGCGCGTCGAGCAGCTTCCCCAGCGCGTGCGCTGGCAGCGGATCGAGACGCGGGACACGGGATAGCCGAGCTCGGACGCAAGCGCCAGCAGGCGCGGCGCGAGCCGCCCCTGCGCCGCGCGCTTGAGCCAGGAGCGCAGCTGCGCGCGCGCCGCCCGCTCGTCCGTGGATTGCAGCAGGATTCGCCGCTCGGACTGGTCGATCCGGTTGCGGGAGGCGGCGCTCCAGTCGACCGCGAAGCGCTCGCCGGTGAAGGCAAAATCGATCTCCGCGGGCACCGCCGCGCAGGGCACCACGAAGCTCTGCATCGCGGCGACCTTGCGGTCGATCCAAGGGGTGAAGCGATTCACGAAGTCGCGCACCGTGCGCGCGGTGACGCCGATGGGCACCACGATCTCGACCCGCCCGCCGACGTGCACCCGCGCCGTCAACCGCCGCGCACGCGAGCTGACGCGGACGGCGAAAGAGTCGCTGGAGCTACGCGTCTCGAACAGCGACAGCTGCTGCGTGCCTTGTGGCTTCATCACCGGTGAATGATACCAGGTTCGACCACCCGGCCGGCGCGCGCGGGCCGCGCCCGCGCCCGCGCGACGACGCCTCGCTCAGCGTCTTGCGAGCGAGGCCAGGCGGCGCTGCGCCGCCTTGTAGTCGGGAGCCGCGATCAGCGACTTCTCGATCCAGTTGCGCGCTCCAACCCGATCGCCGCGCGCCTCGAGCTCCGCCCCGAGCGCGAGATAGGCATCGGCATGTCCCCAGCCGGGCGCGTCCGGGGCCGTCGACGAGGACGCATCGAACGCCTGCGCCGAGAGCAGCAGCTCGTCGGCGGCGCGTTGGCGCTCCGCCGTGCCCGGCTTGGCGCGCGCAAGATCGCGCGTCGAGGCTACGAGCAGCGCACGCGGATTGTGCGGCTCGAGTGCGAGCGCCGATTTGAGCCGATCGTCCGCGCGCGAGCGCAGCAGCACGCCCTCGACCTTGCGCAGATCCGCCAGCGACTCGAGACACGCGGCCTGGAGGATCATCGCCTCGACGGATTTTACATCTTGCGCGAGCACGGCTTTCAGCTCGTCGACGCAAGCGGCGAGCGCGCGCTCGGCCTCGCGCGGCGCGGCGGAAGCGGCCAGCAGCCCGCGGCGATAGTCCGCGTGTGCCAGGTGGTAGCGCAGCGAGCGGTCGCCGGGACTGC
>DATAUO010000098.1:0-22571 GCA_036268215.1 Steroidobacteraceae bacterium | reverse complement strand
GCCCAAGTCATGGAAGGCGTGCCAGTTGCGCACGGCCACGTTGACATAGACCAGCGGCATCTTGACGCACTTCGCGAGCGCCTGCTGCTGGACCTGCGGCAGCTCCGGCATGATGTGGGGAATGATCATGTTGTAGCAAGCCAGCACGCATTGTCCCGCCTGGACACGATGCAGCGTGCCCGAGCGCACGTAGCCTACGTCGACCGGACCGCCCTTGGCGCCGTTGGCGACGTGAACCGCCGTGCTGTTCAGGCGCAGGCGGATGGGCGCGCCGTCGACATCGAGCCTCGCATAGTTGAAGTCCGCGAGCAGCACGTCGTCCATGGTATGGCCGGGCGCCGTGGCGGGGATCAGGCTGCGGACCAGCAATCGGGCGATCGACGCGTTGCCGTCCGGAAAATGATAGATGTACGGCTCGTCGAAAGCGGCCTCGACCTGATCGTGGAGCCCGAGGCCGGCGAAGCCGCGATATCCGCTGCCCAGCGCTTCCAACGCCGGCACGATATCGGGGCCCATGGCCAGCAGGCCCTTGGTGGAGCCGTCGAAGAATTTGACCGCCTCGTCTCCCAGCCCGGCATCCAGCCGCAGATAGTCGCGGTAGCTGATCTTCTCGAGATGCGCGATCTTTTGCGCCTTGGTCTTTCCGGCCAGGTAGTCCCTGGGCTCGGCGAAGAACGCGAGCAGCCGCGACTGTGCGTCGGAGGACATCGGGAATTCGCCGAGCACGCTGCGGATGGGGCGTTGTCGGGTCTCGTCCGGAAGCGAGTCGCCGCCGGTCACGATCGGGTTGCCGACCACCAACCGATCCGCGCCGAACGTCTCGCGATCGAAGTACACGCCTTGGGTCAGTCCGAGCGAGGAGTACAGCTTGCGGTCGTAGGCGGTGTCCCAGCGTTTGAGGTCCACCCCGAGCGCTCCGAGCAGCCGGTTGACGGTCTTGCTGAAAAACGCCTTGGGGGACTGCAGGGACTCCGTGCCGCCGTAACCGAGCAGGAGCCGCCCGTCGACCCGGAATTCGTTGCGCTTGGCATGCCCCCCGAAGTCGTCGTGGTTCTCCAGAATGAGAATTCGCGACGACGGACCATGCGCCTCGCGGTAGAACCATGCCGCCGCCAACCCACTGATGCCGCCGCCCACGACGACGAGGTCGAACTGCGACTCCGCCTCGAGGCCCGAGATGTCGAACACCTTGCCCTCGCGGCCGACCTGATGGGCAACCTCGAACGACCCCGGATGGCTGCCTCGAAGGCCGGTCAACGCCGGCGGATAGTAGATTCCGGGCGCGCCGCGCAATTGCGCGAGGGGCGTCAAGCCGCCCGCAATGACGAGCGCGGTGCCGCCGAGAAAATCGCGCCGGGTCAGCTTGTCGGTCATGGTGCCTGACTGATGCAACGACACCGATGCTAACCGATGAGCCGCGCCGGCGAAATGGATACACTGTGTCCGTTGGCGGATTCGAACCCGGAGGGATGAAGGTGAATTCCATACGCATCGCGGCCGGCAGGGGCCTCGCATTACTGATGTTCCTTTCCATGGCGTCGGCAGCCGGCGCAGCGGATTCCAATGCGCCGAAGGCGTTCACGGTCGGGCGCTATCTCGACCTGCAATCGGCATCGTCGCCGAAGATCTCGCCCGACGGCACGCAGGTCGTGTACACCCGGACGCTGGTCGACCGGCTGAACGACAAGCCCGAGGCATTCGTGTGGATCGTGGGCATCGATGGCCGCAACCACCGCTTTCTCGCAAAAGGCAGCGGCGCAGTTTGGTCGCCGGACAGCAAGAGCATTGCGTACCTGGCCGAGGGCGAGCCGAAGGGCCGGCAGGTCTTCGTGCTGCACCTGTCGGTGCCGGGACCGGCCACGCAGCTCACGCACGCGACCGAGGAGCCCGGCAATCTGCATTGGTCGCCCGACGGCCGCCAGGTCGGCTTCACCATGGTCGTTCCCAGCGTGGAGAAATGGTCCGTCGATCTGCCGCCCGCGCCCGAAGGCGCCAAATGGGCGGCGGCGCCGCGGTACACCGAGCGATTCCACTTCCGCCGCGACGGCGTCGGCCTGACCGACCGCGGCTATCGCCACCTGTTCGTGATCGATGCGGACGGCGGTGCGCCGCGGCAGGTGACGAGCGGCGATTGGAGTCTCGGCGCGAGCGTGCGCGAGTTCAGCGATGGGGCCGAGTGGAATTTCACGCCCGACGGGCGCTCGGCCATCGTGGAGGGGTACAAGGAAGGCGACGGCGACCTGAACGACGGGTTGTGCTATGTCTATTCCGTGGATCTGGCCACCGGCGTGGCCAAGCGTCTCACCGGCACCGCGGGAGGCTGGAGCCACCCGGCCGTCTCACCCGACGGCAAGACCATCGCCTACATCGGCTTCACGCAGAACGGCGACTCCTACCGGGTCGCCGATCTCTGGACGATGTCGGCGGACGGGGGCAATGCGACGCTGCGCTCGCCGGGCTTCGATCGCGAGCCGCAGGATCTCGAGTGGGCGCCGGACGGCGGCGCGCTCTACTTCACCGCCGAGGACCGCGGCAGCGAGCACCTTTATTCATGGTCCGCGCACGGCGGCGTCCATGCGGTCACCGGCGGCGCCGAGGTCGTTCGCAGCCCATCGATCGGCCATGGCAGCATCGTCGCGATTCGCGGCGACTTTCACTCGCCCGGGGACGTCGAGGTCATCGATCCGCGGCATCCGGAGTCGGGCCGCAAGCTCACGCACGTCAACGACGAGCTGCTGCACACGCTGCAGCTCGCCGACGCCGAGGAGATCGGATACACCTCGTCCGGCGGCGCGCACATCCAGGGATGGATCGTGAAGCCGCCCGGATTCGACTCATCGCAGAAGTATCCGCTGCTCCTCGAGATCCACGGCGGCCCGCACGCGATGTACACGGCCGGCTTCAACCCGGCCTTCCAGAATTTCGCGGCCAACGGGTACGTTTTGCTGTTCGTCAACCCGCGCGGATCGACTGGCTACGGCAACGCGTTCGCCAACGCGATCGCCAAGCGCTATCCGAGCGTCGATTACGACGATCTCATGGCCGGCGTCGACACCGTTCTGAAGCGTGGCTATGTCGACGACTCGCGCATGTACGTGTCGGGCTGCAGCGGCGGCGGGGTGCTGTCGAGCTGGGTGATCGGGCACACGACCCGCTTCGCGGCCGCCGCGGTCCGCTGCCCCGTGATCGATTGGCTGAGCATGGCCGGCGAGACCGACATTCCCTATTTCACCTATCGATTCTTCAAGAAGCCGCCCTGGGAGGACCCGACCGACTGGCTGGCGCAGTCGAGCCTCATGTACGTCGGCAACGTCAAGACACCCACCCTGCTCATGACGGGCGAGCTCGACCGGCGCACGCCGATACCTCAAACCGAGGAGTTCTACACGGCGCTCAAATATCGGGGAGTGCCTGCCGCGTTGCTGAGGTTCGATGGCGAATTCCACGGCACGGGACGAAAGCCCTCGAACTGGATGCGCACGCAGCTCTACATGATGAGCTGGTTCGAGCGGTATGGGGCCAAGGCGGGGCCGCCGCGCTAGAATCCCATGTCGTTGCAAAGAGGATCCACCGTGAAGTTCACCTCGACAGGTTTGCTGGTTGGTTCGATCGGAGTGTGGGCGGCCCTGGCCGCGGCGGGCGCGTCGGCCGCCGACTCGAGCCAGGGGGCATCGTTGATGCACGCGCTCGAGATCATCGATGCGCACAAGTTCGTCGATTTGACGCACGCCTTCGGCACGAATACGCCGCACTGGAAGGGCTTCGGCGACGAGAAGGTCGAGGTCCTCTACACCATTCCGAAGGACGGCTTCAAGGTGCAGCAGTTCACCCACGTCGGACAGTGGGGCACGCACATCGACGTGCCGGCGCATTTCCACGACGGGCTGCGCACCGCGGATACGATACCCGTGAGCGAGATGGTCATGCCCCTGGTCGTGCTGGACGTTCACGAGAAGGTTGCCAGGAACCCGGACTACACCATCACGCTCGGCGACGTGGCGCAATGGGAATCGAAGCACGGGCGGATTCCGCAGCATGCTTTCGTGGCGATGCGCACCGATTGGTCGAAGCGCTGGCCGAACGACGCCGCCATGCAGAATCGGGACAAGGCGGGGGTCGCGCACTATCCAGGATGGAGCAAGGACGTGCTCAAGCTGCTCTACGAGGATCGCAAGATCACCGCCTCCGGCCATGAGACCACCGATACGGACCCCGGCACGGCGACGACCCACGACGATTATTCGCTCGAGAGCTATCTGCTCGGCTTGAACCACTACCAGATCGAGATGCTGGCCAATCTCGATCAGGTTCCCGAGGCGGGCGGCATCGTCCTCGTGATGTGGCCGAAGCCCGAGGGGGGCACCGGCTTTCCTGCCCGGGTCGTGGCCATCGTCCCCTGAGCGGCGCTCGTCTTGAGCGCCTTGCGGCGGGGCGGGGCCGTTCCTAGGGATAGTGGCGCTTGATCCACTCGGCAACGACCGCCGGCTTCTCCGCTCCCTCGCGCTCGACGGTGCACTTCCAGGTGAACTGCGCCCCCGGATCCAGATCGACGTATTCCAGCAGCGTGAAGCGTGCGCGAATGCGGTCCCCGGCGAGCACGGCGGAGGTGAAGCGTACGCGGTTGAGCCCGTAATTCACGACCATTTTGCTGCCGCCGAGCGACAACGCGGAGCCATACAGCGGCACCAGCAGCGACAGGGTCAGGAAGCCGTGCGCTATCGTGGCCCTGTAAGGCGATTCGGCGCGCGCCCGCTCGACGTCGAGGTGAATCCACTGGAAATCGTCGCTGGCGGACGCGAAGGCGGAAATCCGTTCCTGCGTAACCTCGAACCAGTCGCTGATCCCGAGCTCCTCGCCCACGCGGCTCGACAGGTCGGAGAAGCTGTCGAATTTTCTCGTCGTCATTGCCGTACCCGCCATTCGGTGCCGCCTTGGCACATGATAGCGGCTTGCGGTGCCCCGGATCATGTCTTAGGCGGCTCGGCGTGGAGGATTTCCGCTACGACGCGGATCATGGCGATCTGCGGCCTCACCCCAGGTATTGAGTGAGCGGGCTCCAGTAGTTCGCGTACCACCCCGCGGCGAGATGATCGGCCTGACCCGCCGGAAAGCCTGCATGGTCGAACAGGATTCGGGTGAGACCCGCGTCATCCTCGAGCTGGTAGCGCGCGATCGAGTAGCTCCCCCGGCGCCAGCTGCCGACGCGCCAGGCCTGTACGATCAGCTCGTCGGGCACGAGCTCGATGAAGCGGCCGCTGATATATCCTCCGAACAGCGAGAAGGCGCCGCCCGCGCGGGCATCGATCTCGGCCGGCTTGGCCTCGACGGCCTTCGACTTGACCGCTTCGCTGAGCGACATGACCTTGTCGTACTCGGCTGCGTCCGTCAGCGCTCGATACACCCGCGCGCGCTTGGCGCCAAAGGTCGGCTCCTGATGAATGGACTCCGCCGCGCGGGAAATGGAATCCCTGCTCTCTGCGGCGCGGCACACATGAGCCGCGATCAGTGCCGCGGTCGTTGCGCCGGCCGCAAGCAGCCGGCGCCGCGTCCACGACGGGATGAGGATTGGCGAAGGGTGTTCGCCTCGGTGAAGGCCCTGGCGTCGCTCGTATGCTTTCATCGCTGCGCTCCCTGCCTGAAGGCGGTTGCAATATGACACCACTTGGTTTCATAATCAAGGCAGGCAGGAGAGATTTGGATTTCCGGAGAGCTTGCGACGCATGGATCGATTTTGATGCCGGCCGTTTCCGACCGACGAGTCTCCCGCGATGACAGGCTGGATGCGGTGCTGCACGCGCTTTCGGACCGCACGCGGCGAGCCCTGCTCAGACGCTTGGCGGAGCGCGGGCCGGCGATGGTGACGGAGCTCGCGGCGCCGTTCGATATGACGCGCGTCGCGGTCGCCAAGCATTTGCGCGTGCTCGAGAGCGCCGGTCTGGTGTCACGCACCATCGAGGGCCGCATCCATCGCTGCTCCATGTCGGCGGAGCCGCTGCGCGAGATCGAGCACTGGCTCGACGATTACCGCGTGTTCTGGACGCGGAAGCTGGACGCCCTGGCGCGCTTTGCCGAGTCAGAGGACACGATCGCCCGGCCGGCCGCCGAGTCCGAGGCGGCCGTGAGGGCGGGCGGGCGCCGGAAGGGCAGGGCGTGAGCGGCCTGGAGCGGCCGTCTCGCTACGCGGCCAACCTGGTGGTGCGCAGGGTGATTCACGCGAGTCCCGAGCGCTTGTTCGATGCCTGGACCGATCCCGCGCAATTGGTGAGGTGGTGGGGGCCGGACGGCGTGGACTGCCCGTCCGCGCAGATCGATCTACGGGTCGGGGGCATCTACCGCATCGCCAATCGCTTGCCGGATGGATCGACGATCTGGATCGCGGGCGTCTTCGAAGAGGTCGAGCGGCCGCGACGCCTGGTCTATTCCTGGCATGTGGAAGGAAAGCCGGGCGGCGCCGAGCGCGTGACCGTTGAATTCAATGCCGTGGAGGCGGGCACGGAGGTCGTCGTGACGCACGAGCGCGTGCTCGACGCCGACACGCGGCGCAGTCACGAGAACGGCTGGCAGGGCTGTCTCGACAGCCTGGAGCGGTACGTCGCGGCCGCCTGACTCGCTGTATCGGTACGTTGCGGCCGCCGACTCCCTATCGAGCCTCTGCGCCGTAGTGAGCCGCGAGGTAATCGGCGATCACGTCGAAGTCGTCGTTGGAGATTCTCGCGCCCTTTCCGATCATGGTTTCGATCACGCTCTCCCATTTCGCGCGCGTATGCCGCTGGAGCGCAACGAGGTCGAAGGAGTGACACTGGCCGCACGCTCGCTCGACGTCGAGCGGACCGCTCGCGGCCGCCGCGGCTAATGCGCTTGCGGCACCCGCCACGCCCGCCGAGCTATTGGCCTCCGCACCCAGCGCGAACGCCAGCAGCGTGGCGCCGGCACCGGGACCGCCGACGGCGATGACCACGTACTGGCGGCCGCCGACCCGATAGGTCATCGGCGATCCGTTGGTCTTGAGATCGCCGGTGGGGTAGGTCCAGAGATCCTGTCCCGTGTCCTTGTCGATGGCATGGACGGCGTAGTCGCCGCTGCCGGCGAACAAGAGGCCGCCGGCAGTGACCAGCAGCCCGCCATTGCCGATCGCGCCGAGATGCGGCGGCAGGGTGGCGCCGGCGAGGGCGGGATGCCGGCGAACGTCCGGGTCGTCGCCATAGGCCTGCTGCCACAGCATGCGGCCGTTGTTGAGGTCGAGCGCGTCGAGATAGGCGTAGGGCGGCTTCAGCACCGGGATGCGCCGCTCCAGGTACAGGGAGATGTCGGTCGAATCGTTCGGGCTGACCGCGGGGACGTTGCCTTCGGCGTCGGTGAGATCCGGAAAGATCAGCGCCGGATCGTCGTTGACTTTCACGTACAGGATGCCGGACTGCGGATCGAACGCGCCGCCGCCCCAGTCCGCGCCGCCGTCGAGGCCCGGGCGCACGAGAGTGCCCTGCAGACTGGGCGGGGTGAACACGGGCCCCAGACGCACGCGCTTCAGCACCGCGAGCGCCGCGGCATGCAGCTGCGGCGTGAGATCGGTGGCATCGTCGAGCGTCGTCCCTTGCGGCAACAGCGGCGGCAGGCCGACCGGAGCCGGCTGGGTGGGCCAGGATTCCTCGCCCGGCACGTCGCTCTTCGGCACCGCGCGCTCCTCGATCGGCCATAGCGGCTCGCCGGATACCCGATCGAAGACGAATGCGAATCCCTGCTTGGTCAGCTCGACCACCGCGTCGACGCGTTTGCCGCGATGCTCGATGCTGATCAGCGACGGAGGTCCGGGCGGGTCGTAGTCCCAGAGTCCGTGGTGCACGAGCTGGCGATGCCAGCGGCGCAAGCCGGTCTTCGCGTCGAGGCAGACCAGCGTGTCGCCGAACAAATTCGCGCCCGGCCGGTTCCCCCCGTAGAAGTCGTTGCTCGGCGTGCTCACCGGCAGGTATACGAGCCCGCGCTCGGCATCCAGCGTCATCGGCGCCCACACGTTGGTGTGCCCGGTGTAGTGATTCGATGAGCGGCCCCAGGTGCTGCTCCCGAGCTCGCCATCGCGCGGCACCGTGTGGAAGCTCCACACCTGCTTGCCGGTGCGGGCATCGAAGGCGCGGACGTCGCCCGGAGGGTCGCGCCGATAGATGAGCCGGTCGGCGACCCCGTTGCCCACGATCACGAGATCGCCGTAGAGGAGCGGG
Source organism: Steroidobacteraceae bacterium (assembly GCA_036268215.1). Taxonomy (GTDB): domain Bacteria; phylum Pseudomonadota; class Gammaproteobacteria; order Steroidobacterales; family Steroidobacteraceae; genus Bog-1198. The sequence continues at coordinate 14,358 of DATAUO010000098.1, read as the reverse complement.
GGCGAGGTGTTGGTGTAGCGCTTCGGGTCGATGGGCCACTGGAGGCCCGCGAGCAGATCGACGAACCCATGCACACCGAATCCGTCCACGGGCGTGCCGGTGCGCGCGTCGAGCTCGATCAGGCGGTCGCGCGAGTTCATGAGGATCCGCAGCGAGCGCGTGCGCGAGTCGCGCCACGCGGCGACGCCGCGGTGCACGAAGCCCGTCCCGTTCGGCACCTGGCCCGCGACGTACGCCTTGGGATCGTAGCTCCAGAGCTCACGGCCGGTGCGCGCATCGAGCGCGGCCACCCGGTTGTACGGGGTGCTGACGTAGAGCACGCCGTCCACCACCAGCGGAGTGGCCTCGAACATGCCGGGCGAGGTCTTGTACTCGGCGAGCGGCGTCTCGCCGGTCGCCCAGGACCAGGCCAGCGCGAGCTTCGACACGTTGCGGCGATCGATGTCCGCGAGCGCGGAGTATTTGCGGCCGCCGGGATCGCCGCCGTAGCTCCGCCACTCGACGTCGGTGCCCTGCGCGAGCGCGCGCGGCGCGACCACCGGCCTGTGCGTCGACGGGGAATTCGGCGCCGGCGCGGCCTGCGCCGTGAGGGCCAGCAGCAGCAGCACCCGGGTCCCGGTCATTTTCCGCGCGCGAGCTCCTGGCGATAGACGACGCCGCCCTTCATCACGAACCCGACGCGCTCGGTCGCGGTGATGTCCGACAGGGGATTGCCCGGCACGGCGACCAGGTCGGCGAGCTTTCAGACCTCGACAGTGCCCACGCGATCCTGCCAGTGGATGATCTCGGCGTTGATGCGCGTCGCGGACATCAGCGAGGCCATCGGCTTCTCGCCGAGGCGCACGCGCGTGACGAACTCGCGCGCGTTCAGGCCATGCGCGATCACCGGCGCGTCGGTGGCGAAGCCGATCGGCAATCCTGCGGCCAGCGCGCGCCGAAACGCGTTCTCCGCCATGCTGCGGATGTCGCGCATGCGCTCCATCTCGGCGGGCGGCACGATGGTCGGTCCGTGACCGTCGAGATTGGCGGACAGGAGCGCGAGGGTGGGGACGTAGTACGTGGTGGGCTGCGCCTTGAGCATGGCAATGGCCTCGTCGTCGAGACCCGAGCCGTGATCGACGGTATGCACGCCCGCGCGTATCGCCGCCTTGATCCCTTCGGTTCCATGGGCGTGAGCCGCCACGTCGCGGCCCCAGCGGCGCGCCTCGACCACCGCGGCGCGCATCTCTTCCTCGGAGTACTGCTGCGCGCCGGGCGGTATTCCCTTGGACAGCACCGCGCCGGTCGCGAGGATCTTGATGAAGTCGGCGCCGTTCTTGAAATTGGTGCGCACCGCTTTGGTGACTTCCTCGGGACCATCGGCGAGATTGTGAACCAGCGGCACTTGGACGTACGGAGAGAACTGCATCGCATCTCCCGCGCCGCCGGTCGACGACACGTAGGCGCCCGCGACCAGCATGCGCGGCCCGCGAACCGCGCCCGCCTCGATGGCGTTGCGCAGCGCCACGTCGGTGTACGGCCAGACCGCGCCCATGTCGCGCACCGTGGTGAATCCGGCCATCAGGGTGACCTCGGCCCAGTGCGCTCCCCAAAGCGCGTCCTCCGGCGGCGTGGTCCGCGTCAGCGCATCCTCCCAGTGCACGTCGCTGCGCCCCGTCAGGTGCGTGTGCAGATCGATGAAGCCCGGCAGCAGGGTCGAATCACCCAGGTCGATGAGCCTGGCGCCGGCCGGCACGCTCAACGAGGTGCCGACCTCGGCGATGCGATCGCCGACCACGCGCACCATGCCGGGAGTGAGCGGCTGACCCGAGCGTCCGTCGATGAGCCGGGCCGCGCGGATGACCACCACATCGGGCGCGGCCGGTCGAGGCGACGCGTCGCCCGCGGCGCCGATCCGCGGGCACGCCGCGGCGGCGAGGAGCAAGATCGAAAGCAGCGCCTTCGAGCGCATCGGCGAAAGAATCACGGCGAGCTCTTCCCGTCCCGGTCCCTGCCGCCCTCGAGGGCGCGGCATTCCTCCGAGTTCAGCTCGCGGTGGTCGCGGCACTCCTGCGGAGTCGGGGGCGGCCGCGGAGGGGGCGGATCCGCCTTGGCTCCCCGCGGCTTGACGCATTCCGCAAAGCCGCTGACCGGATTGACGACCGCGACCTCGCAACGGGGCGGCGGCGGGGCGGACGGAGATGCGTCCTCGGCTGCCGCGTAAAGCCAGCCGAACACGCCGAGCAATAAAACTGCGTACGCTGTCTTCATGCATCGTCCGCCGAACAAGCGATGGCTTTAGGTTAGCACATGCGAAAGGGCTAAAATCGTCGGTCTTTAGCCCATGGTGGACGATCCAGATGCCGCGGATTCCGTCTTTCGACGATGTGGCCGCCGCCGCGGAGCGGATTCGCGCCCATGCGCACCGCACCCCGGTGATGACTTCGCGCACCGCGAACCAGGCGCTCGGCGCGCAGGTGTTCTTCAAATGCGAGAACCTGCAGCGCATGGGCGCCTTCAAATTCCGCGGCGCGTTCAACGCGCTCTCCAATTTCGGGCCGGAGCAGCGGCAACGCGGCGTGGTGGCATTCTCGTCGGGCAATCACGCCCAGGCGATCGCGCTCTCCGCCCGGCTGCTGGGCATGCCCGCCACCATCGTCATGCCGCACGACGCGCCCGCGGCGAAAATGGCCGCGACCCGCGGCTACGGCGGCGAAGTCGTCGTCTACGACCGCTACCGGGAGGATCGAGAGGAGATCGGCCGTCGGTTGGCCGAAACCCGGGGTTTGACCTTGATACCGCCATACGATCATCCGGATGTGATCGCGGGGCAGGGTACCGCGGCGAAGGAGCTGATCGAGGAGGCGGGACCGCTCGATGCCTTGTTCGTCTGTCTCGGCGGCGGAGGCCTGCTCGCCGGCTCGGTGCTCGCGGCTCGAGCGCTATCGCCGGGCTGCAAGACCTACGGCGTCGAGCCCGAAGCGGGCAACGACGGTCAGCGCTCGTTTCGATCCGGCGAGATCGTCCACATCGAGACACCGAAGACCATCGCCGATGGTGCTCAAACGCAGCATCTCGGCGCGCTCACCTTCGCGGTGATCCGCCGCGACGTCGAGGACATCCTGACCGTGACCGACGCCGAGCTTGTCGGGGAGATGCGCTTCTTCGCGGAGCGCATGAAGTTGATCGTCGAGCCCACCGGCTGTCTCGGGATGGCGGGAGCACGCAAGGCGCGCGAGGGGCTGCGAGACAAGCGCGTCGGCGTGATCTTGAGCGGAGGGAACGTCGACCCGGCGCGCTTCTGCACGCTGATCGCGGGTCCTTGCGGCGCCGGCTAGAAGCGCTGGCGGCGGTCGCCGGTCAATCCTGCTCGTCGCCGACCGAAAGAGACTCGATCACGCGCCAATCGGTGTTCATGCGCCGGCTCTTGCGCAGATCGATCCCTGTGGATGCCCGGCTCGCGGCACTCTCGAGCACCCCCCGCAGAGCCGACAGCAGGGCGAGCACCAGCAGGGCGATGAGGATCGTCCCGGCGATTTGCAGGATCAGCATGATCGGAGGCTCCCGGGCGCAGGGCCGAGCGTGAACTGGAAGCACGCGCCCTTGCCTATGTCCGCGGTCGCCCAGATCTTGCCGCCGTGGCGGTGAACGATGCGCTTGACGGTCGAGAGCCCGACGCCGGTGCCGGGGAACTGGGACTGCGTGTGCAGGCGCTGGAACGGGCTGAACAGCTTGGAGGCGCATTGACTGTCGAAACCCGCGCCGTTGTCGCGCACGAAGTAGGATTTTCTGCCGGCGGCATCGCTCTCCGTTCCGACCTCGATGCGCGCGGCCTCGGTCTTGGAGCTGTATTTCCAGGCATTGGACAGCAGGTTCTCGAGCACGATGCGCAGCAGCCCGGCATCGGCCTCGGCCGCCAGGCCGCCGGGAATCGAGACCTCGACCTTGCGCTCGGGGGACGCCGTCCGATGGCCGTCGATGATCTCCCGTGCCATTTGCGACAGATCCACCTGTACCGGATTCATGGGTAAGCGCACGATTCGCGACAGTGTGAGCAGGTCGCCGATCAGCGCCTGCATGCGCTCCACGGCGCCGGTGATGCGCCCAAGATGCGCGCGGCCTGCGTCGTCGAGGCTCCCGCGGCTGTCCTCGAGCAGGGCCTGGGTGAATCCATCGATCGTGCTGAGCGGCGGGCGCAGATCGTGCGCCGCCGAATGGCAGAATGCCTCGAGCTCCTGATTCAGCACCTCGAGCTCCGCCGAGCTCTCGCGGACCTCGCGGGTGCGCTCCGCCACGCGCTTCTCGAGGTTCTCGAGCAGATCCACGGATTCGATCGCGACGCAGGTCGAGTCGGCGAGCGCGCGCAGCAGCTCGATCTCCTCGTGCGTGGCCTCGTGATTCCTGGCCCAGTAGACGCCGATGGCCCCGATCGGCGCGGAGGTGCGGATCGGCGTCATCATCAGGCTCTTCACGAAGGTGGGCCGGTACGCATCGTGCGGGATGCGCGAGTCCTGATAGATGTCGGGAATGATCGCGGCGCGGCGATTGAGCATCGCCCACCCGCTGATGCAGGCGCTCAACGGGAAACGCTGGCCTTTCCACAGCGGAGAGATCGCGTCCTCCTCGGCGTAGAAGCAGCGGTCGCCGTCACGCAGCACGAACGTGGCGCCGTCGGAACCCGCGAGCCTGCGTGCGGCGTGACGCACGATGTCCATGACCGTTTGCAGGTCGCGCGCCAGGGAGAGCTGCTGCACGGCGTCGACGAGATGCTTCATGCCCGCCACATGAGCGCCATCCGACGGGCCCGCGGCCGCGCCTGCGGCCGGACCGGAGGGCGGTGCGTCGATCCTTGGGGCCGGGGCCGCGGCGGATGCGATCGAGAGCGGCCGGGTCGCGCCTTTCGGGGCACGGCGACGCACGGTGTCGATGACCGAGGCCAGGCGCGAGAGCTCGGTCTTCGGCAGACGGGCGCAGGCGTGATCCTCCGGCTCGGGAGCGATCCTCGGATCGACTCCGCCGGAAACCACGATGAAGGGGGTCGCGGGCCGGGAATCGCGCGCTGCGGACATCGCCGCGTTGCCGTCGTACCCGGGAATACCGCTGTCGGAGATGATCACGTCGAACGGCTCGCGCTCCAGCGCGCTCACGTACCCGTCGCGGTTGCTGACCGCCTCGATGTCGCAGTGGAGCCCCGCACGCGCCAGCGCGAGCCTCACGAGCTCGTGGTCGTCGGGGTTGTCGTCGAGGTGCAATATCCGCAATTTCATGGGGAAAGCTCCTGCCTTCACGCCGGCCGCATCTGCACGGCCCATTCAAGCGGACTGTGTGTTTACCGGTCAATCGGCGCGTTCTCGATCTGAGACGCCCGTCCCGGACGACGTCTCGGTGCCGCGTTAGGGCCGCCCGGCGGGAAGATCCGGCGATTCCCTACAAGGGCCGGGCAAACTGTTCAATACGGGCCGCGCGGCCCTGCCACCGTACAATGGCGCATGGACGCGGATGCGCGAAAGAACCTGGCCGAGCGCTTCGATCTGCGCGCGCTGACCGACGATTTCTATGCCGATCCGTTCCCGTGCTACGCCGCGCTGCGCGACTATGCGCCGATCAAGCGCATGCCGGACGGCGCGTACTTGCTCACCCGGTATGACGATGTGGAGCGCGTTTACAAAGCGCCGAAGGTCTTCAGCTCCGACAAGCGGCGCGAGTTCGGAGCCAAGTTCGGGTCCGCGCCCCTCTACCGGCACCACACCACGAGCCTCGTGTTCAACGACCCGCCGTACCACACGCGGGTACGCCGTTTGATCAACGGGGCGCTGACCCCGCGCGTGGTGCAGCGTATCCGGCCGGCGCTCGAGGCCTCGGTGACCCGGTTGATCGACGCCATGGCCGCGAGGGGGACGGCAGATCTCATCGAGGACTTCGCGGCGGCCATTCCGGTCGAGGTGATAGGCGATCTGCTCGGCGTGCCGCGCGCCGAGCGCGGTCCGTTGCGCGCCTGGTCGCTGGCCATCCTCGGCGCGCTCGAGCCGCGCCTCTCCGCGCCGGTGGAAGAGGCCGGCAACCGGGCCGTGAGCGAGTTCTCGGCCTACCTCGATGGCCTGGTCGCGCGGCGCCGCTCGGGGGGCGCTGACCCCGATCTCCTGTCATGCCTGCTCGAGACCGCGCCCGATGGGCAGTCGCTCACCACCGCGGAGCTGATCCACAACGCCATCTTCCTGTTGAATGCGGGGCATGAGACCACCACGAATCTCATCGGCAACGCGCTCGCCGCTCTCGCTCGGCACCCCGAGGAGCGCGAGCGCCTGATCGCCGATCCCGGGCTCATCAAGACGGGCGTCGAGGAGTTCCTGCGCTTCGAGAGCCCCAATCAGCTCGGCAATCGCATCACCACCGAAGCGGTTCGCATCGGCGAGGCCGAGCTGCCCGCGGGGACCCAGGTCACGCTGTGCATCGGCGCGGCGAACCGCGATCCGGAGCAGTTTCCCCGGCCCGACCGCCTCGATGTGTCCCGCGCGCCGAACCGGCATCTCGCCTTCGGCAGCGGGATACATCAATGCATCGGCATGAGCGTCGCGCGCCTCGAGGCGAGCACCGCGATCTGCATGCTGCTCGAGCGCTTTCCGCACCATGCGCTCGAGGGCGAGCCGCTGCGCGGGCGCCGCGCGCGCTTTCGCGGCCATGTCAGCATCCCATGCAAGCTGTGCTGAGCGGTCGAGATCGGCTTATCAGCCCTTGGCCGGGTACGGCTCCCCGTTCTTGCGTGTGAAGCCACGCTGGTCCACGCGCATGTCGATATCCGAATAGTCCACGGCGTCGCCGTCCGGGCGGCGTCCACCGACCTCGAGCACGACCGCGTCGCGCGCCGACCGGTTCTGCAGGTGGTGTCCGTCGGGATCGCCGGCCTTGAAACCGGCGCAGCCGCCGGGCCGCAGCACCTCGTCGCCCGCGTCGGTGACCAGGACCACTTCGCCCTCGAGGACGTAGATGAACTCGTCCTCGGCGCTGTGCCAGTGGCGCTGGCTGGACCACGCGCCCGGCGGAAGTCGCAGCAGGTTCACGCCGAAGCCGCTCAACTCCGCGGCGTCTCCGAGGCGTTGCCGCAGGCGTGCCGCGCAGGGCTCATCGAAGGGCGCCGGATAGCGGGACCCCTTGTGCACCTTCACCTGGGTCAAGTCGATTCGTTTCGGCATGGCCGGCTCTCCTAGGGTGAAACGGAGGATACGACATTTGCCTTGCCCGGCTCGACCACGATTCGATGAATGTCGCGCGGGAAGTCGGTGTGATAGAGATCCGCGGTCGGTGCGCCGGTGCGCACGTAGCGATCGACGTCCGCCGCCAGCTCGGCGGGCGCTTCCCATGACAGGTTGTGGCCGATGTCGTCGGCCTGGTGCTTGTCGCCGGAGGGCGGAGGAGGCCGCACCCCATACTGCTTCCAGTGAAACGTCATGCCGGGGTGCGCGGCCACGGCTTCGCGGAGCTTCGCAATCAGGCGCTCCTGCGAGGCTCGATCGAGGCCGGCGTCCTCGCTGCCCCAAAGGCTCAAGACCGGCACCGACAGCCGCTCGAAGGGGTCCCGAGGCTCCGCGGGGACCGGCGTCGAGTCCAACCGCTCCCACGTGGCCAGGGACTCGAGCGCCGTCTGGGCTGCTATTGCCTGCACGACCGCGGCCGGCGCGACCGCGGAAATGTCCCAGTGCTCGGCGATATTGCGCACGGCGTCGGGGTCGATGTCGAGCGGCCGCATGTGCAGCGCGCCCTCCGGCCAGCGCACGCCCTTGGCCTCGACCATCTGCTGCCAGCCGAGCAAACGCATGTCGCCGTAAGGCGGAGGGCGCCGCGGTGCGGCGGCGGGGCCGGCCGCGGCCGGAGGCTCTTTCGGGGCCGCAATGCCGACGCCGGAGAGAATCAGCCGCGTCACCCGCTCGGGATGCTCCAGCGCGATCCTGCGCGCGACGCTCGCGCCCATGGCGTGACCCACGAGCGTGGCCTTGGCGATTCCTCGCGCATCCATGAAAGCCAGCACGTCCGCGGCGAGCTTGCCGCGCGTCATGCAGAGATTCGGACGGCTCCAACACTCCTCGGTCGCCGGCAGCTCGCTCGATCCCGCGCCGCGCTGGTCGAGCGCGATCAAGCGCAGCGTCGGATCGAGCCGCGCGAGCGCTTGCGCGGTCCAGGCCCAGTCCAGGGCGCTGGTCGTGTCGGTGTGCAGGAAGATCAGCGTCTCGCCCGAGCGCGGGCCGATCTCGAAATAGCTCATGTGCACGCCCGTGGACAGGGGGACGCGGCAGCGCTGACCGAAGAAATTGTCGCAGCCGGCCGCGGCGGCTGCCGAACCGGCGGCGAGAGCGGCGGCCAGTATCGACGTCCAAACGAAGGTCAAAATGGGCCTCACGCCGTCCTCGAGATCCAACGCGCCCGCGCGGTGCTTTTGCGCATCTGCGACCCGCCGCTAGCGCTGCCTGGCGACCGCGGAGGCGCTCACGGCGCCCGCTTGGTTGCCCCAGCTCGCGCGCACATAGGTGCCGAGGTCCGCGATGGCCTCATCGTCCAGTCCGACCGCGAGCTCGAAACCGCTCATCTTGGGCCACGAGCCATCGCTCGCTTGCCGCTCGTGCGCGCCATACAGGATCACGTTGATCAGCGTGGCGGGGCTGGGCGCCTGCAGCGCGGCGCTGCCGGCGAGCGGAGGCGCGGTCTTCGAGGCGTCGGTGTTCGCCGAGCGCGGCATGCCGAGCCCGCTCGGCAGGTGGCAATCGCCGCAGCGCGCGCTGAACACCGCCTCGCCCGCCTTCATGCGCTCGGCCGAAGGACTGTCCGGCCTGCTCGCCGGCGCGGGCGCAAAGCTCTTCAAGTAGACGGCGATGGCCTTGAGATCGGCAGCGCTCAAGTGGCTGGTGCTGTTGGCCACGACCTCGCTCATCGGCCCGAAGGCGGCTGCGCGGGGACTGTGCCCGGTTTTGAGGTAGTCCACGAGCGCCTCGACCGACCAGGCCTTGAGCCCGCTCGCAGCGGACGTGAGATTCGCCGCGGACCACGGGCGTACGGTGCGCTCGTCCATGGGCGTGATCCTGCCATCCACGACCTCGTCGGCGACGGTGTCGAGGTACTCCGCGCCGGTGAGCGCCAGCGATGCCTGCTCGCCGCCGAGGACGTTTCGCGGCGTGTGGCAGGCGCCGCAGTGCTCGAGTCCCTGCACCAGGTACGCCCCCCGATTCCACTCCGCGGAGCGCGCCGGATCGGCGACGTAGCGCCCCTGCTCGAGGAACATGAGGTTCCACGCCGCGAGCAAGCCGCGCACGCTGAACGGGAAATGCATCCGGTCCCCGGGCGGCGAGTAGCGCACCGGCTTGAGCGATCGCAGATAGGCGAAAATGGCGTGCACGTCCGCGTCGGTCACCTTGGTATAGGCCGTGTAGGGGAAGGCGGGATACAGATGCGTGCCGTCGGCCGCGATGCCCTCGCGCATGGCGCGCGCCAGATCGGCTTCCGACCAGCGGCCGATGCCCGTCGCGACATCGGGGGTGATGTTGGCGGAGTGGATGACGCCGAACGGGGTGTCGAGCGCGCGTCCGCCTGCGAAGGGCTCCCCTCCGGCGCGGGTGTGGCAGGAGATGCAATCGCCGGCCGTCGCGAGATAGCGGCCCTGTTTGGTGAGCAGCGCGTCGCTGCCGCCGGAGTCCGCGGCGAAGGCCGACTGCGCGCCGATCACAATGATGCAGAAGACGAGAGCGTCCCGGGCGATGGCGCGCGAGAGAGCGACGGCAGGCCGGAGGCGGGACCGCATCAGGGCGCGACGGCGTGCCAGAACATGGCGCTGATCCCGAGTCCCGCCGCGGCGCCGCCCGCAGGAACGTACGTGTCGGCGGGATTGGCGCTGACGGCCTCGCCCGAGTGCTTGCGCGCAGGTCCGAGCCCGGAATCGTCCACGACCTCGCCCAAGTCGTGGATCTCATGGCCGTTGATGTCGCCGGGCTTGTCCTTGGCGTACGTGTAGAGCGCAAAGCCCTTGTAGGCCCATTGCAGCGAGCCATCCGGACGCTCCAGCACGTCCCAGTACCCGCTCGGCACCGCGTCCGCGGGCGCGCGAAAGGGCGGCCACTCGCGCGTGCACCCGCGATCGCAGGTGGAAGTGCCGAACGATCGCCCGAGCGCCGGCGCGCCGTGGTCGCTGCGGAATTCGTGGCGCTCCTCGTTGATGACGAGATCGCGCTGATACAGCGTCGCGCCGCTCGCGGTGGCGAGAATGGCGCCGAGCATCAGGTCGCGCCGGATCTCGGCGCCGCCCGGCATGAAGAATCGCTGCACCAGCGCGGGTCGGAAGCGCGGATCGACGCCCGCCCCATTGGCCTCCGCGGGCTTCAGGTCGCCCCCGAAGGTATAGAGCGGCTTGCCGCGGAAGGTCCACTGGGTGATGCCATCCGGCCGCGAGAGCGTTGCGAAGTCGCCCACCGGCACGGCGATCTCCGGTGCCTCGAGCGGCGCCCACTCGCGCGTGCAGCCGCTCCCGACGCAGTCCGGGAGGTGCCGCGGATCGGCGGACTCGAACGCGTACAACGTCATCCCGGCGGTGTCGGTCAGCGCCGCGCCGCCGGCATCGCCGACGTCGTGCGCGCGGATGGCGTCGGGCAGCGCCAGCCCGGCGTCGGGTCTATACAGCGCGGCGTGCCAGGCCGCGTCATCCGCACCGTCGCCGGAGGAGTCGCCGACCTTCGAGTCCTTGGCGTATCGGTGGAGCGGGCGGCCTCGATAGGCCCACTGGCGGGTGCCGTCGTCGCGGGCAACCGGCGACCAGTCGCCCTGCGCCGCGGCGCCGGCGGGAGCGGGCGCCGGCGGCCACGCTCGCGCGCAATCATCGATGCAGGCGCCGGCCGGGTCCCGATAGTACAGAGTCATGCCCCGAGCATCGGCGTATATGATTTGCGGCGCGGCGCGGCGGTCGGCGAGCGTCCGAAGGCGCAAGGTGATTCCGGGCGGAGTCGCGAGCGGGATGCCTTGGGCGCCGCGATGGTCGTGCCGCACGGGCGGCCGATACGACCACGCCGCGACGAGCACGGCCGCAAACAGCGCCAGAACGCCGAGGCCGCTGCGCACTCTAGGCCATCACATCGTCGATGATCTTCGATGTCCTGTTCGATTCGGTGCCGAAATCGCCGATCGGAAGCCCCATCGCGTGCTGGACGGTCAGGGATACCCGGGTGACCGGATCTCCCTTCGCCGCCGCGAAATGAATCCCCGTCTTCATGCGCCCGCCCGCGCTCCCTGCGGTGATCATCGGAATGTTGTCGGTGGTGTGGTTCTTGGCGTAGCCGGAATCGGTGTAGGCGAGCACCAGCATGCGGTCGAGCAGCGTCTTGTCGCCCTCGCGGATCGAATCGAGCTCCGCGAGCAGCGCGTTCAAGTTGGAGAGCACCGTCGGGATGAACCGCACGACGTTGGGCTGGTAGCCGAGCTTCTCGTCGATCGGGTCCTCGTGCGTGAACAGGTGCTGGGTATTGGCCTCGCCGGCAAAGCGCAGCTGCGACAGGCCGTCGGTGAGCATGACATTGAACACCCGTGTCTGGTCGCAGGCGAGCGCGTGCGCGATCAGCCGCGCGAACAGCCGATGATTGGTCTGCACGTTCGCGACCTCGGTGCCGATCTGCGCCTCCTCGGGCTTGGGCGGCGCGGCGCAGGCCGCGAGGGGCGCCGGCTTCTCCAGCTCGATGTCGAGCTGCTGCTCGAGCTCGCGCAGCGAGGTGAAGTACTGGTCGAGGTGCGCGCGGTCGGCGGCCCCGAGGTGGCTCATGTAGCGCTTGGTCTCGCTGCCGACCGCGGAGAGCACGCTGCGCCGGGCAAGCACCGCGGGATCGGGCGTGAAGGTGGCCGCGTTCGGATCCCTGAACTCCGGTCCGAAGATGCGCGCGTACAGGGCGAGCGGGGAGATCTCGGACGGATTCATCGCCGTACCGGTGCGCTTGCTGTGGCTGGAGTTGGCGTTGCCGGTGCACGCGACCTCGAGCGAGCGGAATCGCGTATGGCCGCCGATCGCATCCGCGATCGCCGTGTCGAAGCTCGCCTCCTGATTGAACGGATGCTCGAGCGTCGGCGGCGTGATGCCCTGCAGGATGACGGCGGGTCCGACGGTGTGCGCGCCGCGGGGCCGGCCGTCGAGCAGCGCCGACATCCAGCTGTACACGTTGAGCTTGTGACGGTAGGGCGTGAGCGTCTGAAGCTCCGGTCCGAACTCGTAGTTGGCGCCGGTGGTCTTCGGCTCCCAGCGGCCCGGATTGAGGCCGCAGCCGTAGAACCAGGTTCCGAAGCACACCGGCAGGGGCGCGCCCGCGGCGAGCGCGGTGCCGCTCGAATCGAGGAAGCAATCCAGCAACGGCAGTCCGACGGTGACGGCGGCGCCGCCCATCATGCCCTTGAGGACGCGTCGGCGGCTCAACTTGAGAGAGGCTTTCATCGGGGGTTCTCCAATGACGGATCGCGCGCGAGGGCGGGCCCGGCGGCTCGATCGCCGCCGGCGAGCACGGGTGCCGGCGGCGTCACGCGGAAGAAGTTGTCGCTGGCGGCGATCGCGCGCATGAGCTCGGGGGCCCGGTAACCGTCGCCCGCGAAGGATTTCTCGAGATAGCGGATCCACGCGATGTCGCGCCGCGCCGGTGCGCGGCCCGTGGCATACGAGTACACGCGGCGCACGAAGCAGGCCGGGGTTGCCGGATTGTCATGGAGCGCGCGCCCGAGTCCGACCGGATCCTCGAACTCGATGCCGTCGAGCTCGCCCCTGGTGTTGATGTGGACGCCGTTCTCGGCGGTGCGAAAACCGGCGTCGGAGTCGAAGTTCTCGAGCGCGAGCCCCATCGGGTCCATCAGCTTGTGGCAGCCCGCGCAGGTGGGGTCGGTGCGATGCGCGGTCAGGCGCTCGCGCATGGTCTTGAAGTCCGGGTTGTGGGTGTCCTGAGCGGCCGCGAAGTTCACGTTCCCCGGGGGCGGGGGCACGGGCTCGCACAGCAACAGCTCGCGCAGCGCCTTGCCGCGCAGCGTGGGCGAGCTCAACCCTTCGTGCGAATGCAGCGCGACGAAGCTTGCCTGAGCTTGGATGCCGGACCGCGGATCGCCGTCGGGGAGTTCGTAGCGGCGCAGCGGCTCGCCCTCGGACCGGGCGACCGGCACTCCGTAGATCGAACCGAGCAGCGGCGTGAGGAACGTGGTGTGCCCGGTGAACAGATCGCGATAGTCGCCGTGCTGCGTGACCAGGAGATCCACGACGGTGCGCAAGGTCTGCTCCTGGGCGTCCTCGGCCACCTGGGTGTTCCACTTGGGATAGATCTGCGCGTCCTTCGCCAGGGTGTCGAACAGATCGAACTGCAGCATGTCGGCAAAGAAGGCGCGCACGCCCGCCCGCAGGCGCGGGGAGCGAAGCATCCGATCCACCTCGGCGCGCAGACCCGCGCCGGTGTCGAGCTTGCCGGTGCGCGCGGCCTCCATGAGCTTGGGATCGGGTCCCGAGTTCCACAGGAAGAAGCTGAGCTGCGACGCCTTGCTGTAGGCGTCCAGGCGATAGCTCCCGGGCCTGGCGGGATCCGGCTCGGCCACCTCCAGCCTGAACAAGAAAGGAGGCGACTCCAGGACTCCCGCGAGGCTCAGCTCGAGGCCGGCATAGAAGTCGTGCAGGCTGCCGGCGGCCGAGCCGGCGAGAGCGACGGCCTCATGCAGCTCGTCCGCCGTCAGCGGGCGGCGATAGAGCAGCGGCCCGGCGGCGGCGAAGAACCGCGCCGCACAGGCCTCGTCGGGCTCCTTCTCGGATCTCGGCTTGCACGGGATCAGTGTGGCGCGATGCTCCGCGCTGACCACCTGCGCGGCGATGCCCCGCGCCATGGCGTCGTACTGCTCCATCCCGGCGGCGGTCACGCCGACGTGGCCGGTGCCGACCGCGAACAGGCCGTCGTCGCGGACATCGGGCTCGAAGCGGCCCTCAACCTTGATAGTCGGACCAAAGACGTCGGCGATGACCGCGCGGTACTGATCCGGGCGCAAGCGCCGCGCAATGACGGGCGATCCCGGTGACCTCGGCTCGCCGCCGCCGGCGAGCTTCTCGATCGCCGCCGAGAGGTCGCGGGCACACCTCGTCAAGGTGGGGCAGGTCACGGCACGTGCATCGCCGATCCCAGCGGTGGTCGCAGCGCGCTCCGCGTCCGATGCGTGGACGCGCTCTACGAAGGCGGGCACCGCCTCGATCATGTAGGCCGCGGAGATGGCGGTGTTGTTGCCGGTGTCGGGGTCGGGATAGGCGTCCGCGTCGCGGCGCAGCGCATAGTATAGCGCCGGCGTATCGACCCCGAAGCCGCGCTCGTCGATGTAGCCTACCTTGGCGTGGCTCCAGTACACGGGATACCA